>CAZLTY010000078.1:0-11407 GCA_964562575.1 uncultured Pirellulales bacterium | reverse complement strand
CCCCGCCTAAATCCCGCCCCCGCCCCTCCCTTTGAAACCACTGGGCTGCGCGCTCATGGCGCGAAGCCCACTACAAGTGTCTAGCCTTCATAAACTCTGAATCCAGGGAATGTTGCCGATTTACGGGCACAAGATGGTCGCACCGACACCGACACCCCAGACTTCACCTGTCCAGAGGAATTCAACACCCAATAAGGCATCTGGACGCCCGAGTTCCACCTGCGCACCGATGTAAGCGCCCAATTCCAGATTCTGCTCGGCTTCGTACTCGTCCCGCGTGCTGGCATACTTAACCTCCACATCGCCTTCCAGGAGATGCAGGAAGGGGCCGCCATACAGGCAGACACCGTCGCATACCGGAATCGTCGGGCCGGCAGCAAGCTGGAGTTCGTACCACTTGACTTCGGCTTCAGCTCTTGAATCGCTGGGCAGACTAATTGCTCCATTACCCCATGTTGTCCCGCCACCACTAACCGTGGTCACTACATCATCGCTGCTGCCCCGGAAGTACTGGAACACGGTGCCCCATACGGTGCCGCTCTCTTCATCCTTGGCAAGTGTTCTCTTGCAGCCAATCGCAAAGGCGAAATCACTGCCGCCTTCGAAGTTGGGAGTGGTGTTGTCGCCGGGGAATTCGGCGTCCGCAGTCCCGGCGGCTCCGAAGATATTCCAGTCATCTGCAATACCGTACACGACGGCCCCGTAGTAGACATTGCTCTGAACGTCATACAGCACTGCCGTGCTATGCTGTGGAAGGCCCGTGAGGGGGCCCGAGACCTCAAGGTTCATGTCGCTGTAAGCATAACCAGCGGCAACAGCGAACTGGCCCTGCGGCAGCGGTGCCATCGGTGGCCCCATCGGGGCGATCGCAAAAGCAGCCGCACTAAACACTCCCACCACCACAACACTCAACAACATTCTTCTTCGTACCATAGTTACTCCTTTCACAAAACTCTGTTAAACTGATTCTTTCGTCAAACTTCCTTAACCGCAACAAAGGGTGTGTGACGCTAATCAACTCCAAATTACTTATAAACGCATATATACAAAACCCCATAGAACGCTTTTCGGGCACAAAGTCTATATGACATATTCGTGCAAATCAACTGGAAATCAAGTAAATTACTGTTTTTCCGAATTTTTTTTTGCACAGTTTTGATACTGAAAATGCAGATCAGACAGCCGCCTATAGAAATGTGCTCAACTTAGTTTTCGACAGTCCCGCACATTTCGGCGTATAATACTGCGAATGGACAAAGGAACGACCCATAATACGTTATTTGACAGTTCCGAAAGGGCCAACATGGTTTCGGCAACACCGCTGGCGGCTCGGATGAGACCCAGAAGGCTCGATGAGTTTATCGGACAAAGGCACTTTCTCGGGCCCGACAAGCTGCTGACAAGAATGCTCGAAGCCGACAGGCTGAGCAGTCTGATATTTTACGGTCCTCCCGGCGTGGGCAAGACATCGCTTGCACAGGTGATCGCAAACAGCAGCAGGGCAAGGTTTCACAGTCTCAGCGCCCCGGCGGCCACCGTCAAGGACGTTCGCCAGGTAATGGCCGACGCCCGCGACAGGCTTGCAGGGGGCGCAACCAGGACGGTGCTCTTCATCGATGAGATCCATCGTTTCAACCGTGCTCAGCAGGATGTCCTGCTCGACGATGTCGAAGCGGGCGTGCTGATTCTCATAGGCGCCACTACTGAAAACCCGTTCTTCTCTGTTAACTCGCCCTTGATTTCCCGAAGCACGGTATTTCGTTTCGAGCCGCTGAGTGAGGCGGACATCCTGCAGTTGCTCAAGACTGCAGTTGACGATGCCGAACGCGGGCTCGGCAAATTCAACGTCGAAGCAGACGAGATGTCCCTTGAGTACCTGGCCGTGATGAGTGATGGAGATGCCAGAAAGGCGCTGACGGCCCTTGAGATAGGCGTGCTCTCACAGGCTGTGCGAGCGCCTGAGGAAGGGGGCGATTTGGACCAGGGCAAGACTGCAATAAAATTTAATCTTGAAGTTGCAAAGCAGTCGATACAACAAAAGACAATTGACTATGACGGCACGGGTGATACGCACTATGATCTGGCGAGCGCTTTGCAGAAAAGCATGCGGGGCTCGGACCCGGACGCCACTGTATACTGGCTCGCGCGGATGCTGGCTGGCGGAGAAGATACGCGTTTTGTTGCCAGGCGGATTGCCGTTTGTGCGGCGGAAGACGTAGGCAACGCCGACCCGATGGCAACGGTACTGGCAGCCGCGGCCGTTGCGATTTCCGAATTTGTCGGTCTGCCCGAAGCACAGTTGGCTCTGGCGCAGGCCGCGCTGTATGTTGCCTGCGCGCCCAAGTCAAACGCCTCGGCTTCCGCGATTTGGCAGGCGATGTCCGATGTGAAACAGCAGCCGACTCAACGCGTGCCAAAACATTTGAAGGACAGTCATTACGCCGCCGCGAAAAAGGCCGGTCTCGGAGCCGACTATAAGTACCCGCACGATTTTGAGCACGGCTTCGTGCCGCAGGAGTATCTCCCGGCGGGTGTGAAGAAGAATTACTACGTGCCAAAAGGCAGCGGTCACGAAAAAGATATTCAGCGCTATTTACAAAAGCTTCAAACTCTGATACAAGATGGCAAACCCGTTGAAGACGGTTGCGTAGATTAAGGATGATCGACAAGATGGACAAGGCCCAGTTGCGCCGCAAGTTAACGGACTGCCTGCTTGCGATAAGTCCCGAGCGCAGGAATGAGAAGAGCCGAAAGGCGTGCAATCGCTTGGTTTCGACGGCACATTTCCAGCAAGCTTCGACGGTCATGATGTTCGTCTCGCTTCCGCATGAAGTGGACACCTCCGAGGCCATACTTCACGCCTGGCAGCTCGGCAAGATTGTCGCAGTTCCCAAGATATCATGGCAGCAGAGGCATATGATAGCGGTCCAGATAAACTCGCTGGAAACGGGTCTTTCCACCTCTGCTTCCGGGCTTCGCACCCCGATATCAGGCGTACCCGTGCCGTTTGGTGAGATCGACCTGGTTGTTACTCCTTTCCTGGGAATCGACGGAAAGGGCAATCGGCTCGGCCGGGGCGGCGCCTACTACGACAGGTTTTTCGCTAATCCCGAACTAAAGGCTCACAAGTGCGGCTTCGGCTTCGCTGAGCAATTTCTTGATTCAATACCGACCGAAGATTACGATGTGCCGGTAGACATGCTCGTGACTGACGAGCAAATAACGCATTTTAGCCACCGGAAAGGAGAATAAGATGGCTCGTCATCCTTTTGGCCCGCAAGCCAGACGAAGAGCCCGGAACCAGACATACACAGTTTTGGCCCTGCTCGTTGTTGTTTTGGCAATTGCTTTCATATATGGTCCGTTCGGCGCAGATGCCGAAGATGAAAACGAACCTATCCGAAACGGCTATCCGGCCGACCCCAATGCTACCGTCGCCTCCTCAGCCGATGTGAACGAGGCGATAACGTTTGAACCGCCGGAGCCGAGCGAGTCAGCGACAATTGTGCAGCCGGAAGTGGTCACTATGCCGGAGCCGGAGCTCGCGGCGCCGGAGCCTGCGACGCCGGAGCCCAACAGGCCTCAAATCGCAGCCGAACCCGAATCGACCGAGACGATTGAGTCCAATCCCCAAGCTGATGTGCTCATTGCCAGAGCCGCCGGACTGATCGGCCAGGGAACCGGTGGGATCATAGAAGCACGCGAGAGTTTGAACCAGGCGCTGAGAATGCCTATGGGCCCCAAGCAGCGCGAATACGTCAAGGCCCAGCTCTCCGAGCTTTCCAACATGTGGCTGTTTGGCCGAACCATTTTGCCCGGCGATCCGCTCTGTGAGAGCTACCGGGTCGGGCCGGGCGACATATTTGAAATAATCGGTAAACAGCACAAGGTGCCGCACGAGATTCTCATGGACATCAACAGAATCGCCAACCCCCGGTCCCTGCAGGCGGGGCGGGCGATAAAAGTCGTCAATGGCCCGTTCCACGCCAAGGTATACCGCTCGACGTTTACGATGGACGTATATCTGCAGAACACTTATGTCCGCAGCTACACGGTCGGTCTGGGCAGGTCCGACACCCCGACTCCGACTGGGCTTTGGCGCCTGCGCCCGGGTGGAAAGGCGTATGCAACTTCCTGGCGCGATCCGGACACGGGAAGGCTCTATCAGCCGGAAGATCCGGATTATCCCCTCGGTTCGAGATGGATGGCGCTGGACGGTCTCGCTGGAGACGCCAAAGGCCGGGAGGGCTTCGGCATTCACGGCACGAAAGAGCCCGAACAGATCGGCACCGCAGGTTCGCGAGGATGCATTCGCATGTACAACGGCGAGGCAATAAAGGTCTACAACATGCTGATCGATGGCCTCTCGCAGGTGGAAGTGACAGACTGAAATGCTCCTCCTGCAGCTGTCCGCTTACCCCTGGCTATCTCGGGGACTTGCGATCAGAAGTAAGACTCGCAAGTTCTGCCCGTCGCCGACAACGGTGTGAGGGAAAGGCCGAATTTCGTTGCAAAACCCGCCGATTGCCTATAATCTAAGCGAGGATTTTCTACCTTGGCCGAAGGTTATGCGAAGAGCCTTTCGCGGTCGCAGCTGGGTTGCCACGAGTCAATTGCCGGCCAAATTGCAGCTATAGGAAGGGAGATAGAAGAATGTCGCCTGACGGCACTGAAAACCGGTTTTCTCAAAGCAAGATGTTTCTCTCAATCGTCGTGTGCACTGCTCTACACCTTTGCTCGTTCGCACACGCGGCCTGGCAGCCGGCCAAAGGCCCACTCTTGACCCGATGGGGCAAACAGGTCTCGCCTGAAAACGTCCATCGTGAATATCCGCGCCCGCAGATGGTCCGCAAAGACTGGCTGAATCTCAACGGACTGTGGGAATACGCCATCAAGCCCAAAGACCAGGGGCAGCCCCGAGACTTTGACGGTCAGATTCTCGTGCCATTTCCAGTGGAGTCTGCTCTATCGGGCGTAATGAAGCCGGTCGGCGAGCAAAACCGTCTTTGGTATCGCCGCACGTTCGAGACATCGAAGAAATGGAAGGGCCGCAGAGTATTGCTGCATTTTGGCGCCGTGGACTGGGACACGACAGTCTGGGTCAACGGCAAGCAGGTCGGCACCCACCGCGGCGGGTACGATCCGTTCACATTTGACATAACCGAGGCACTGAACGACACCGGGCCAAGCGAGATCGTACTGAGTGTCTGGGACCCGACGGATGCGGGCTACCAGCCGAGGGGCAAGCAGGTAAGCAGACCTCGAGGAATCTGGTACACCGCGGTAACAGGCATCTGGCAAACCGTCTGGCTCGAACCTGCGCCCGAAGCGCACATCCGCGCAATCAAGATTGAGCCGGATGTCGATGGAAATTGCATTTGGCTGAGCGTCGACATTGCCGGCAATCTCGATGAACATGTTGTGCATGGAGAGGTGATACTGCCCGCTGATAAGGATGGGCACAGAGATATATCGGGCAGGTGGGACTACCCGGCGAAAAAATTCCGAGTCGGGTTGCCGAGTTCAATAAAAACGAGATTGTGGTCTCCCGACTATCCTTATCTGTATGACCTTAAGATCGAGCTGTGGACGAGAAAGGATGGAACCTCACTTGGCGCCGAAAAGATAGATGAAGTGACAAGCTATTGTGGGATGCGCAAGATCGAGGTCGCCAGGGACGACTCTGGGGTAAACCGACTGTTTCTGAACAACAAGCCGCTCTTTCAGTTCGGGCCGCTCGACCAGGGCTGGTGGCCCGATGGATTGTACACGGCGCCGAGCGATAAAGCGCTGCGCTACGACATCCAGGTTCTGAGAAAGCTGGGCTGCAATATGCTTCGCAAGCATGTCAAGATCGAGCCGAACCGGCTGTACCACTGGTGTGACAAACTCGGCCTGCTCGTCTGGCAGGACATGCCCAGCGGCGACAAGTACATCGGCGGAAACGAACCCGACATCCAGCGAACGCCGGAATCGGCAGCCCAGTTCGAGACAGAATTGAAGGCGATGATTGCTACCTTTTACAACCACCCGAGCATTATCATGTGGGTCCCCTACAACGAAGGCTGGGGACAATGGGACACGCCCCGCATAGTGGACTTGATTAAGCAGCTTGACCCGACGAGGCTGGTGAACAACACCAGCGGCTGGTCCGACCGCGGCGTGGGCGACGTGCGCGACATCCACCGATACCCCGGCCCGGCGACGGCGCCGATCGAAGAGAAGCGAGCCATCGTGCTCGGTGAGTTTGGTGGACTGGGCCTGCCTGTCACGGGGCATACCTGGCAGGACGAGAAGAACTGGGGATATCGTAGCTACAAGACCCGCGACGAACTTACCGCAGCTTATGTAACGCTGCTTGACAATCTGCGCTCGCTGATCGCCGACGGCCTGGCCGCGGCGGTGTATACGCAAACGACCGACGTGGAAATCGAGGTCAACGGAATGATGACCTACGACCGCGCGATGATAAAGATGGACGCCAAAAAAGCCGCCACGGCTAACAAGCGTCTGTATCTGCCGCCTCCGGTCGTCAAGACAATCGTCCCGACCTCGCAGAGACAGCCGCAGAGCTGGAAATACACAACGAGCAAGCCGAGTGACCGCTGGCAGCAAATGAATTTCGACGACTCGGCATGGCAGTGGGGCACAGGCGGTTTCGGCACAAAGGGTACGCCCGGCGCCGTTGTGCGCACCGAGTGGAAGGGCCCGGACATCTGGCTGCGCAGGACCTTCGAGTTGGGCAGCACTGAGTTTGGTCTGCCGCAGCTTTCAATACACCACGATGAGGATGCAGAGGTCTACATCAACGGCCGACTTGTGACAGAGTTGAAGAACTACACGTCAAGTTACGTCCGAGTGACATTGGACGAGGAGGCACGGCAATCGCTAAAGCTTGGCTCAAATTGCATAGCCATTCACTGCCGACAAACCACAGGCGGCCAATACATCGACGCCGGCCTTGTCGACGTGATAGAGCGGCAGAGCAAATAAGCAACACATGGGGTTTCTTCAGGGGTGACAATATGAATCGAAGGGAGTTTGTGAAATCTGTCGCTGCCGGCGCAGCGGCGTTGTTGGGTCATGGTCAAGCCTGGGCTCGTTCGAAGACGGCAGATAAGCCCAACATCATTTTGATAATGGCCGACGATCTGGGATACGGTGACATCGGCTGTTACGGCAGCAGAAAAATCAAGACGCCTAACATCGATGCGCTTGCAAAAAGCGGCATGAAGTTCACTGACTATCACTCCAATTGTCCGGTGTGCAGCCCGACGCGCGCGGCGCTGCTGACCGGGCGATACCAGCAGCGCAGCGGCATCGAGGGCGTTGTCTATGCAAAGGGCCCGACCCGGCAAACCGGACTTGCGCTGGAAGAGACAACCTTCGCCGAGGTTCTCAAGAAACGCGGCTACGCGACGGCCCTCTTCGGCAAATGGCACCTAGGCTACAACGTTGAATTCAACCCGGCCAGGCAAGGCTTCGACGAGTTCCGCGGCTACGTCAGCGGCAACGTGGATTTCCATTCGCACATCGACGGGGCCGGCTTCGACGACTGGTGGAAGAATCTCGAAAAGGTCCCCGAAGAAGGCTACACCACCGATCTGATAACAAAGCATGGTGTAGACTTCATAGAGCGGCACAGGGACGAGTCGTTCTGTCTGTACCTGCCGCACGAGGCCCCGCACTCTCCGTACCAGGGCAGGAACGATCCGCCCGTGCGGTTGCCCGGCGGCAAGAAGGGCAAGGGCCTAAAAGGCCGGGAGATCACCCGTGCGTACAAGGAAATGGTCGAGGTGATGGACGCCGGGATAGGGCGCATCGTCGAGACGGTCAAGCGGCTGGGTCTGGAGCGAAAGACATTCATCTTCTTCTGCTCGGACAACGGGGCGACCAAGAACGGCTCCAATGGAGTCTTGGCGGGCTACAAGGGCAGCCTCTGGGAAGGCGGCCATCGCGTACCGGCGGTCGCGTGCTGGCCCGGCAGGATCAGGTCCGGCACGACCACCGACCAGACAACTCTGGGGATGGATCTCTATGCTACGATGGTATCGATCGCCGGGGCAAAACTGCCCGCCGGCTTGAAGCTCGACGGCGTTGATCTGATAGGCATGCTGACCGAGCACAAAGAGCTGCCGCAGCGCACTTTGTTTTGGCGTTACAGAAAGGAAAGGGCCGTCCGCAGAGGCCCTTGGAAGCTGCTGGTCCGGGACAACAAGACGATGCTCTTCAATCTCGACGACGACCTCGGAGAAAAGAATGACCTCTCCGCAGCGCAGCCGAGGAGGCTCAAGAAACTCGAAGATGAGCTGGCGGTCTGGGACCGGGAGGTCTCAGCCGGCGTCGAACTGAGGGCATGAGGCAACTTGGAGATAATACTTGAGGAAAGAACTATGGAAAGCAAATCGATTACGCGGCGCAGTTTCATGAGGGGTTGTATCGCAGGCGCTTCGGCACTAATTTCGGCAAGGACTTTAGCGCGAGAGAACAAAAGGCCCAACGTCGTCCTGATCGTCAGCGATGACCACGGGCTCGAAACGCTGGGCTGTTACGGCAACCCGGTCATCAAGACGCCTAACCTGGACGCACTCGCGGCCGAGGGTGTGCGCTTCACCAACGCCTTTTGCACCACAGCCAGTTGCAGCGCCAGCCGCTCGGTGATTCTATCCGGCATGTACAACCACGCCAACGGCCAATACGGGCATCAGCATTCTTATCATCATTTCATTTCGTTTGCGAATGTGAAGTCACTGCCCGTCCTGCTGACCGAAGCCGGCTATCGAACGGGTCGAATCGGCAAGTACCACGTCGCGCCCGATGAGGTGTACAGGTTCGACATCGCACTGGGCGGCAACAGCCGCAGCCCCGTCCAGATGGCGGACAATTGCCGGGACTTCGTCAGCGGGGGCGCTGATAAGCCCTTCTTCCTGTACTACTGCACGAGCGACCCGCACCGCGGAGGCGGCGTGGCGAATGAGCTGGCCGGCAAGCCCGACCGGTTCGGCAATAAACCCAGGGGCGCCTACCCGGGCGTTGATGAAGTCAAGTACGATCCGAAAGACGTAGTGGTCCCGCCCTTTCTGCCGGACCTGCCAGAGTGTCGTGCGGAACTCGCGCAGTACTACCAGTCAGTCTCTCGCGTCGATCAGGGGGTGGGCAGGCTGATGCGCGTTCTCAAGCAGGCGGGCAAATACGACAACACGGTGGTCATCTACATCTCCGATAACGGCATTGCCTTTCCTGGCGCGAAAACGACGCTGTATGAGCCGGGGATGAATCTGCCGTGTATCGTGCGCGACCCCCGGCAGAAGAAGAGAGGCATCGTTTGCGATGCTCTGGTCAACTTCGCGGACCTGGCGCCGACGATTCTTGATTTCGCCGGCGCACTGCCGAGCGCCGGTTCGCTCCAGGGCCGATCGTTCAAATCGGCGCTCAATCAGGAGCATCCTAAAGGCTGGGATGAAACCTACGCATCGCACACCTTCCATGAGATAACGATGTACTACCCGATGCGCGTCGTCCGGCAGCGCAGGTACAAGCTGATCTGGAACATCGCCCACGGGCTGGATTACCCATTCGCCAGCGATCTCTGGGCCGCCTCGACCTGGCAGGCGACAATCCGGGGCCCCAGCCAATACTACGGCAAACGCACTGTCGAAGCCTATCTGCACAGGCCCAAATTCGAACTGTACGACCTGGAAGACGACCCGCACGAGGTGAAGAACTTAGCCGACGATCCCAGGCATCAGAAGGTGCTCACCGAACTCAAAGCAAAACTGAAGGCCTTCCAAAGAAGAACAAAGGACCCCTGGATTGGCAAGTGGGACTACGAGTGAGCCGGTCGGCACAAGATTGATCGCTGATATCACTTGTTAGAAACCATCAGCCGTCTCAAGAAGAAACCCTCAGAAGACAAACACAGTCTATCGAGGGTTCAAAGCACGAAGTTCCAAAGGCCCTCATCGTATGGCCTCAAATCCCAATTCTTCTTCATCTCCCGAACCATGTATATATGGTTTCCGTACCCCCAAGGCTCGGCAATGATTCAGGGCCACTGCTGTCCTCATGACACCTTGAACGTTTTGTTGCCAAAACGGCTGACTAAGTGTGCATGTAACGCCGAGGGATCCAGCGTACGTCAATTCTCAGAAAGTAGTTCCCACCACAAGCGAGGGTAGGCCGGGCCTGCCAGAATCCACCAGATATCCTCGGTGCCGTTGTTCGTTTCGTCCATAAAATCCCAGCCGGCGCTGAGAAACGTGCCGGCGCTCTTCATCTGGGTTGTAGTCTTGCCCGTTCCGCCATCACTTTGAGTCTGGCCTGAAGCAGTCTTATTCCAGAAACAGCCATTAACACTTCCATTGCCGTTACCGATCAGGCCGCCGATAGAGAAGCCGGAGCCCAAAACCCTGGCGATACTGTAGGAGTTGAGAACGTTGCCGGAATTCGCACCTAACAGTCCACCACTGGCGCTCGTTCCAGAGACAGTTCCGGCGCTATAGCAGTTCTTTGTCAGGCTGCCGGAGGTGGTCCCTCCAACAAGGCCGCCAACCTGGCTGCTGCCTTCAACGGATGATTTACTGTAGCACTCATTCACCAACCCAGAATAGTTCGTGCCGACGAGTCCGCCGCAGAACAATTCTCCGCTTGCAGCGCCGGTGCTATAACACTGATTCAGGATGCCTCGGTAATTGTTTCCCACAAGCCCAGCGATTTTATTACCGCCCGTAGCTGTTGCCTGACTGTTGCAGAAATCCAACTGGCCTTTGAAGTTCTCTCCCAAAAGTCCTCCTATTTCTCCGTCGCCAGTGGCATTGCCTGTGCTGTAACAGTTGACTATGAGACCATAATAATTGTAACCCGCAAGTCCACCGATTAGATTTCCCGCGCCAACCAGGTCTACGTTCTCCACTCCAAGATTTTCAACCTGTGCTCCGTACAGAATTGTGCCGAAAACACCAAGATGCCCTGAGCCACGAATCCTGAGATTAGTGACGGTGAGATTATTTCCGTCAAACACACCATAGAATAAAGGGACTACCGGTGCGGACCATTCGATGCCTTGCAGATCAACGGTGGCTGCCAATTGATAATACGCATGAGGGCGGTGGTATACGGTTCCAAGTTCTTGCGCATTGGCGATTAGATACGGAGCATCGAGCGTCCCTTCACCCGAGATTTGCAGCGGCTCATATCCTGTGAATACACTGAGTTGGGGGTAACTACTTGGAGCGGTCATTTGCCAAACTTCACTTGTTCCGTTCAATTCTTCATCCACAAAATCCCACCCCGCGTTCGAATAAGTGTTTGCGTTCTTCATCTGGTTGGTTCTGCGCCCGATGCCCCCCTCACTTGTCGCCTGATTGGAGGAATCCGTATCCCAGAAACAATTACTCACGCTCCCGTC
>CAZLTY010000077.1:0-18079 GCA_964562575.1 uncultured Pirellulales bacterium | reverse complement strand
AGTCGACGAGAGCACAAGGATAAGAGTCAGGAAAGCTATGATGAAACTGAGCGAAAAAGATATACGGGCACTGAAGCTGGGCACAGTCTCCGCTGCGGCTATAGTGCTGTTCCTGCTTGGCGCCAAATGGTACGACCATTGGAATCTGGCCAGAATAGACGGCCAGACACTCAGGACCAAGCTAAACGACATCGACATGGACGAGACCAAGCGCAGGGGTCTGATGGCGATTGTGCCCACTTTCAAGATGCCGGCTGAAGAGGAGGAGCAGCAGTTCCTGTTCCGCGACGAGTTCAATAACCAGTTGAAAAAGGCCGGGATAAAAAACGATCCTCTGAAGATCCTGCCCAACAAAAGGTCCCCGCTGTCCGGGTACAAATCGCTGCACCTGGTTTGCTCGGCCAAGTGCAGGTTCTCACAGGTGCTCGACTTGCTTGCGAAATTGAACGAAAACCCCTACCTCGTCGGGATTGAAGAGTTCAGATTGAAGATCGATCCAAAAAAACGATCGGAAGTGCAACTGAATATGACAGTGTCCACATTCACCAAAACCGCGGCAAGGGGAGGCAGTTAAAGCAAATAGGCAAGCCAAAGTGAGGTCAACAAAATAGAACGTGCAGAAAGTGGATTCGAGGATATCAACATTCTTTAGAATCTCAGCAAAGGGGAGATAGATTATGAAACTTGACAATCTGAAAGAAAAGAAGGAACTTCTCGCAACGGCTATGCTTGTGGTTGCCGTAGCCTCGGCGGTTTTGCTCGCGGTCAGGGTGAGAGGCTTTTTCGTTGCCTCGGCCAATGCCCAGAGTGCGGTCGAGCAGACCATCGATCAAAACAAGCCGGACGCAAAGAACTTGACCGCCCAATTGGGCAAATTCAAGACGGTCGCCGACGCCCTGAAAAAGAGCAATTTGTTCTCGCCGCCTGCGCCAAAACAGAATCCCATAAAGGCAGTGATGGGCATATTCGGCGATGAGGCGCTCATAAACGGCAAGTGGTACAAGGCCGGCGATAAGGTGGCGGACGCCAAGATCGTAGCGGTAAATCCGACCTCGGTTGAGACCTTATGGGACGGCAAGAAGAAGACATTCAACCCGATTGACGGCGGAGCTTCGGGCCCGGGCGGATCAAAATCCGGAAGGCCAACGGCCAGCTCGCGCTCATCGGGCGGAGGACGCCCCGGGATGGTCGTAACTCAAGGACCAAGACCCGGCGGCGGTGGAATGCCCGGCATGGGCGGGATGACACCGGAGAGGATGAGGAACATGTCCGAGGCTGAAAGAGACAAATTCAGAAACCAAATGAGAGAGAGGTTTGAGAATATGTCCGAGGGCGAGAGGGACAAGTTCAGACAGCAAATGAGAGAAAGAATGGGCGGCGGCCGAGGCGGCGGGCCCGGTGGCGGCCGAGGCGGACGTGGCGGCGGACCGGGCGGCGTGCGCCTCCAAAAACGATAACAAGGATTGCCGCAAGGTGGAAAAGATGAAACAGTCTGAAAAGACAAGATTATTTCCATTGGTTTGTATCGCAGTGCTTCTGGCTGCTTACGGAGTCGGCCTGGGAGTGAGAAAAATGCGGTTCGCGGGGGCCGCCGAACAAGTCTCGGCGGCTGATATCAAGCCCGGGAAACCGGCCGACAAACCTGAATCCGACGCCGACGAGGTCATCGCAGATACTGAGGCCAGTTATGAGGTGTCCGAAGAGTGGGCACAAGAACCTTACGAGGAACCGGCCGAAGAATTCGCCGACCGGCGGGGACATCCTGAAGGAGCAAGGATGATGGGCGCCGAGATGAGAGAACGATTCCATGACATCTCTGGAGGAGAAAGAGCGAGAATGGAAGTAGAGGTAGCAAAAGCTCAGCTAGATCAAGAAAATTATGAGCACGTACAAGAGATTTGGCCAAATCTGCCTGAGGAAGTAAGAGAAGAAATCAGGGACATACAAGAGAGATGGCCAACTATGTCTGAGGAAGAAAGGGACTCTTACAGGGCGAGAAGCCTTGAAGTCTTTGGTGGACAGTCGTCAGGCGGTGAACGATAATAAGGGATTAACACGAGGTGAGAAAAATGAAACAGTCAGGAAAATCAAATTTATTCGCACTAGTTTGTATTGCGGTGCTTTTAGGTGCCTATGGAGTCGGCTTGGGGGTCAAGAAAGTCCGGTTCGCAGGGGTAGAAGAACAGGTCTCGGCTGATGTCAAGTCCGAGGAACCAGCGGATGAATCTGAAGGAGAAGCAGTCGCCGCAAATGAAACCGCCGAACCCGAGCCTTCCGAAGAAGCGGCCGAAGAACCGGCCGAGGAGCCGGAGGAAGAATTCGCCGCCCGACCGGAACGCCGCGAAGGAGGAAGAAGAGGAATGATGGGCGAGGGTATGAGGGAGCGATTCCAGAATATGTCCGAGGAAGAGCGACAAGAGGCAATGACTCAGATGCGCGAGAGATTCGGCGGCAGAGGGCGAGGAGACGGCGGAGGCAGAGGAGGATTCTCGCAAATGTCCGAAGAGGACAGGGAAAGCCTCAGAGCTGACATGGAAGACTTGGGGGCCAGAGCCGACGCAATGTCGGAGGAAGAACGGCAGCAGGAAAGAAACAAGATACTCGAAAAATACGGAATTACCCCCAGAGAAGGAGGCGGTGGCGGCAGGCCCGGCGGCGGACGCCGACCAGGGGGCAGACAATAGAAACGTAATTGGATTTACATTGAGGTGAACAGAATGGACAGGTCAAAATCAATAATATCGATTGTAGTCGGGCTCGCGGCGGTGCTCATTGTCTGGAGGGTGGGGTTTTACCCGCCTGTGCCCGAGCAAGCAGAAAAGTCAACCGAAACCAAAGTGGCTGCCGATCCAAACACGCCTGAGGAGGCGAAGAAGCCGGCCGATGCGAACGAGCCCGGCAAGGCCGTTGTCGCCGAGAAGCCCGACGAGCCGAAGGATCCTAACGCGCCCGACAAGGAGGTTGCCAAGAGTGACGAGAAGAAGCCGGAGGATCCGAATGATCCGATGGAGGCTCTGAACCTCAATAATGTTGCGATGAAGGAGATCATCAAGAAGCTTGCAGACTGGACCGGCAAGGCGATAATCCCAAGCGAAGAGTCGGAAAAGATAAAGGTGACCATATACGCGCCGAAGGAGGTGCCGAGAAGCGAGGCTCTCTCGTTGATTTACGCCGCGCTGCGCATGAAGGGCTACTCCGCCGAGTTTACCGACAAGATAATCTATCTCAAGCCGCTTTCCGATGCAAAAGTCGGCGAGGTCCCCACGATCGCCGCGGATTATGCTCTGGAGCTTATTGAGAACAAGGACCAGATAGTACAAAAGTTCTTCAAGCTCAAGAGCTACAGCCCTTCCCAGATGGGCCAGATTCTTATGCCGCTGATGGGTGAGTACGGCCATGTAAGCGCCGATGAAAACACCGGCAGCCTGATGGTGATCGACACGGTCAAGAGCCTGATGCGCATAGATATGATCATCAAGCAATACGACGTGGTGGATGCCGCAGAGGTCGAGACGCAGATATTTGACATCCGCAACGGCGACCCCGAGGAAATAGTCGCGTTGCTGGAGAAGCTGCTGGCCAACGGTGCGAGCAGCGCTTCGAGCCGTTTCCGCGGTCCGTTCGGAGGGAGACCGCCGTCGCGCGGCAGTTCAAGAAGTTCGTCCGGGGCGGCGACCACGGTCACAGTCGGGACCAGCCGGACGCCGGCTGTACTCATCCCCGAGACGGTATACAGTTGGATTATCGCAAAGGCAACCCCGGAAGATCTCAAGCAGATCGGCGACTGGATCGACAAACTCGACAAAGCGGTCCCGACAGCTCTGGTTGATCAACCGCTTTCGGCCTTCGAGAACAAGAATCAGGTGGTTCAGAAGTTCTATAATCTGCAAAACTACTCCTCCTCCCAGATGGCTGAGGTTGTCGGCCAGTTGCTTACCGAAGACGGGCACCTGAGTGCCGACGAAAGCACGAGAACTCTGATGGTTATGGACACCGTCAAGAATCTGATGCGCATCGAGGGGATAATTGAGCAGTTCGACGTGCCCGAGGCCGAGCAAACGGTAACGGACACTTTTGTGCTTTCTTACGGCGATCCGGCAGAGATTGTCCAGTTGCTGCGGACGCTCATGAGCTTCGATGGCACGGGCGGCTCGAGCAGCCGAGGCAGCAGCAGATATGGTGGCAGCAGCAGCCGGTATGGAAGCAGCAGCCGGTATGGAAGCAGCAGCCGGTACGGTCGAAGCAGTTACGCTAGTTACGGGCGAAGCAGCTCACGATCGGGCTCCTCGTCTGTGATAGGCACGAGTCAAGTTCCGATCGTGCTCATACCGGAGCCGTCTCGCAAGTGGATTATTGCAAGATCCTCGGCCGAAGACATGAACAAAATCGCCGAGTGGATAGAGAAGCTCGACAAGGAAGAGAAGATCGAGAGGGAATACGAAACAGTTCAGTTGGGATATGCCGATGTCAGCGAGGTGGCGGATCGCCTCAGCGAAGCAATACAGCAGATGCCGGGCTCGGAATTGGAGCAGAGTGTTCTTATTCAACCATTGACCCAGGCAAGGCAGATCATGGTCTTCGGCCGCAAGGATCTGCGCGAACTGGTCAAGAAGATGATCGCCGAGATAGACATCCCGTCGGGCCTGTTCGAAACAACGGTCTTTGACCTGAAATACGCCGATGCCGACAAGATCCAGGAGAATCTCGAAGCCCTTTACGAACAGGAAGCCGGCTATTCTTACGGTTCCAGCTACAGTCGCGGCGGTTATAGGGGAACCTCACGCAACGTTGAGACCTCGGAGACGGTCAGAGTGATAGCCTATGCAACCATGCACCAGGTGACTGTTATCGCCGCTCCTGAGAACATGCTGAAGATTGCCAAGCAGATTGAAGAATGGGACGTTGCGCTCGATCTGGAGCAGGTCAAGCCGCGAATACTCACGCTGCGCAATTCCGACCCTGTGCAAATGACTGACTTGCTGCAGTCGCTTTTCAGCGAAGAATCCAGCAGCAGCTCAGGAAACTTTATGCGTATGTTTTTTGGCGACGACATGGAAGAAAGACAGAAGATTGTCGGACCCCTTTACGGCCAGTTGACCTTCGAAGAAGTGCCCGGAACCAAGAAGATCATCGTCATAAGCAACGTCGCCGGGGCGTATGAAGTGATCGAGGATTTGGTGAACGAGCTGGACAGCGAGGAAATGGCCGAGATTCCGGAGCTTATCGAGTTGAAGTACGCAGACCCGGAAGACCTATCCGAGCGTCTGAATGCACTGTTCGTCGAAGCGGGCCAGCAGGCGACTATCAGACTGACCGACGAAGGATTGAGCACGGAGTCGGAGATGGACGCTGAATCAGATACGGGCGGCGGCAACACAGGCAATAACACGGCGCAGCAGGCCACTTACACGCCGCCGTGGTCCGGCTCCGGCGCTCGCAGCGGGCTTAACACAGAGATGCCCATAAGCAACGTTATCGGGAGAATCCGCTTCGTACCGGAACCGCATACCAAGTCGATCATGGTCCTCGCCCCGCCTGAGTTCATGACGAACATAAGGGCGTTGATCAATCAACTGGACATAGCGGGCAAACAGGTGATCATAGAAGCGGTAATCATGGAAATAGAGCACGGCAAGGCAACTTCTCTTGGTGTCAAGCTGGCAACGGATCCGAGTGCGTTTGGTTCATTAGGTGCCAATGCCATTGAGGCTCTTGGCAATCTCACGCATTTCGGAACCCAGGGCTCAGCGGCAGCTTCCGAAACAATATCCGATGCGGGGTGGAGTGCAGCATCGGCATCGGGAACAGTGCTCGGCATCGGAACTGATGTTTACGCCTTGATGGACTTCCTCATCAAGACGAGCAACGCCAAAATCTTGAATCAGCAGACAATCTGGACCAAGGACAACGAAGAGGCAAGCTTCTTCAAGGGCAGCAAAGTCGCGTTCTCGGGCGGCACCACCGTGACAAACAATGCATCCACGCAGGATATTAATTACGAAATGGTAGGTATGGAGTTGAAGGCCCGTCCGAGCATTACCCCCGAAAGCCACGTCGACATGGTTGTCGGTGTCGAGCTATCCTCGCTTCTTGAGGAAAGAGAGAACAACCAGCCCGTACGCAGCACCATGAACACCGAGACCAACATGATCGTAGAGAACGGCCAGACCCTTATGCTCGGCGGCATCCTGTCCCAGAAGGACAGCCGCATCGAACACAAGCTCCCACTGCTCGGCGATCTACCTTTGATCGGCGGCCTGTTCCGGCATACCAGCGTCGTTCGGGCACACAGTGAAATACTTGTGTTTGTAACGCCGCGTGTGATAGACGAACCTTCGGACGAGGCCCCCTCAACAAGAGATTCGCTGGAGAAGCTGGAAAAGGTCCGCGAGCAATTGGATGCCACCGCGCCGGGTCTCGATCTCGAAGAAGAAGAACAAGAATAGGCAAAACTGCCGGGCGGATTTTCGCTGATGCGGGAGTCCGCCCGAAACTTGCTTGCGATGCACTCCTCTCACCTGCATGTGTCGGTTCAGGATCTGTGTGAGAGCATTGGCTCGGCTCGCTTGAGAAACTGGATGGGAACGCCCCACGGGTCGCGCAACATTGCGATTTCGTCGCCAGCCTCTGTTGTCGAGACCTCGCCAACGAGCGTCGCGCCGGCGGCAACCAGCTCGCGGCAGATTTGGTCCACGTCGTCGACCATGAAGGCAATGTGAAACACAAGTGGATTCATGGATCGATAATCGGGCACAGCGTCGGGCGGATTCGTATAAAGCTCCAGCATCATATTCTCTTGCTCATCGCAGATGAAACGCACGTTGATCGGGGGCGGCCCCTTTCTAATGATCTTCATTCGAAGATTCTCGCTGTACCACCGGGCCATAGCCGCCGGGTCTTCGACATTGATTGCAATATGTTCCAGACGGATTCTGTTGGCTTTGTCCATTGCCTGTCGCTCCTTACCATCATGTTGGGCTGCATCTTTTTGCTGCTGACGCGGCATCATATTAGCGGGCAACTCAATCCAGTCAAGGTTTTTGCGCCGGGGTGTCGAAGGTGGCCGGCCGTCCGCAGACCCCGCAGAGGCCGAGCTCATCATTGGTCCTAAAACTGTTTCTTCTTGGTCGCAGAGGCTGACAGACCTGGTGAGGATTTCGCTAAACCTCAAATATTGGCCCCGGTTCGCGTAAAAGCCTTGACTTTTGAAGATTCGTGTGGTATGCTGACATTGGTTGTTGGTGTGATGAAGAGTCGCGGTGGCGGCATGTCAATACCTCTTCCGATAACTCAAAAAATGCAATGTTCGGCGGCCCGGGTCGCAATCATCACAGGCAATTGGCATTTGTGAGGGTAATAATCAGCTAAGGCATTGAGAGTACAGGTATTATAGGTTCCTCGCCCAGACAGGAGTCGCCCAATATTCTATAGAGTTGCTTCAGCCGTGGGCAGGCCGCATCAGATAACAGCGCTGGGGAGATTTTTTTCAGGAGAAGGGAGTCGAAAAAGTCGATATTTGGGCAATCTGTGAGGCATTCATATTGCCGGGTGGCCTGTCATGGGCGGATTGGCCATCGAGATATGCGCAGGCATCTATGACGTGGACTGACCGGGCGCGTCCGCGGGAGGAATATGAGAACTATAGTGATAACCAATCAGAAGGGTGGTTGCGGCAAGACAACCACTGCGGTGAATCTCGCCGCCGCCCTTGCGCAGATTGGCCAGAAGGTTCTGATGCTCGATCTGGACCCGCAGGCGCACGCTAGCCTCGGTCTGGGCTGCAAACCTGAGACTTGCAAGAGGACCATTTACCATTCTCTGGCCCAAAAGCAGATTCCAATCTCTAAAATCACAATAAACACCGAGATCCCTGGTCTTGATCTGGCGCCGAGCAGCATCTTGCTCGCAAAAGCCGAACAGGAATTGGCCGCGGTATCCCGGAAAGAGTTCATTCTGGCCAACCAGCTCGAGGCTGTAAGCAGCAAATACGATGTCTGCGTTATAGATTGTCCGCCGTCGCTGGGGCTGTTAACTTTCAGTGCGCTTGTTGCCAGCACGGACGTAATCGTGCCCGTCCAGGTGCACTATTATGCACTGGAAGGTCTCAAGCAGTTGCTCGAGACAGTCAAGACGGCCAGAAAGCGTTTCTATCCCTGTTCTGTAAAGATCCTGGGCATCTTGCTGACGTTCGTCGAAGGCAAGGCGGCATTGAGCCTTCAGGTGGAGCAGCAGATGAGAGCGTTCTTCGGGGATCTGGTGTTCGACACGGTCATTCACAGAACAATGAGTCTCGCTGAGGCGCCGAGCGCCGGAGTGTCAATTTCGGCTTACGCCCCGCAGAGCAAGGGAGCCGCCGAGTACAGAACTTTGGCTGAGGAGGTGGCTAATGGAAAGTATAAGAGGAAAAGGAAAGTACCGACGGACGTCGAAGCGATCGTTGATCATGTGCAAATCCCATCAGAGGCAGGAGGTAAGGCTGAAGCCCCAGCAATAGCTGAGGAACACAAGAAAGCGGAGAGGCAGGCCAAGGCGTTAGCCGAAGCAGAGAACAGACTAAAGGCAGAGGTTGGAGCACGAGCCAGAGCTGAGGAACTCGCCAGACGAGAGGCGCAGGCCAGAGTTGCGGTAGCGGATAGAGAACAGAAGAAAGCCAGGGAGTATGCTGAGGCATTAGACGAAGTAGAAAAGAAACTGAAGGCGGAAGTTGAAGCAAGATCCAGGGCTGAGGAGGAAGCTCAGGTTGAAGCTCAGCGGAGAGCAGAAGCCGAACAAAAAGCCAATGCCGAAGCTGTAGAGCTCGCCAGACTTGAGGCCAAAGCCAGAGCCGCTCTGAAACATACTCCGCAAACCCCTTCCCGCGTCACGGCGACAATCAAGAAACTCGCGTTTCTTTTCATCTCGACAGCTTTCATTGTCGCCGCAGTTGTCGGTATTGTTTACCTCATAAACATGACCAACACCGCCCCGCTGGCCGAGCCGGTCAGCGCGAGGGTCGCCGAAGACACAGCCACTGCGATCACCTTGGCGGCCAGCGACCTGGACGGAGACCAATTGAGCTACCGTCTGGTGACAAACCCGTCCCACGGGACGTTGAGCGGCACAGGACCTGCTTTGACTTACAGCCCACAAGCGAACTACAGCGGCCCGGACAGTTTCACTTACACAGTCAGCGACGGTGTAGTCGACAGCAACTCGGCAACCGTATCGATCACGGTAGCGGCGGTCGACGATGTGCCTAAGGCAAATGACCAGTCTGCGATGACAAAAGTGGACAGGTCTGCATCCATTATTCTGACAGGAAGCGACATAGACAGCGAGACGCTGAGCTTTGTCATTGCCACACAACCGAAGCACGGCACGCTTGCCTTTGGCTCGGACTTCGCCCGCAACGGAAAGCTCCTCTACACGCCTGAGACGCGTTACACCGGTTCGGATAGTTTCGCCTTCAAAATGAACGATGGCACAACCGACAGCACGCCGGCCACGGTATCGATCAATGTCACGCCGAACCACATCCCGATGGCCGAGCCACAGGCAGTAGTCACGGCTGAGGACGCGCCCGATGTCATCACCCTTGGGGGCAGTGATCCGGACCGAGACACGCTGGTTTACAGCGTGGTAACCGGCCCGGCCCACGGGGCTCTGAGCGGAACGGCACCGAATCTGACCTATACGCCCAACAGAGACTTTCACGGTCCGGACAGCTTTACCTTCAAGGTCAATGACGGCGCAGCGGACAGCCCCCTGGCGACCGTGTCAATTACCATAACGGCGGTAAACGACCCGCCTATAGCTGCCAACGACCATGTAACAACACCGGAAGACACGTCGAGAACCATCTTCCTGAGAGGTATTGATCCGGATGGAAATCGCCTGACTTATTCGATCGTGACAGAGCCGTCCCACGGAAGCCTCAGCGGGACCGAGCCAAACGTAGTCTACGAACCCGACCAGGATTTCAACGGTCCGGACAGTTTTACCTTCAGAATCAGTGACGGGACAACCGACAGTGTGCCCGCGACGATCTCGATCATGGTAATCGGTACCGCCGATGCGCCGATAGCCAACGACGACAGCGTCACGGTACAGGAAGACGAGGAACTGCCGATCATCCTGACCGGCAGCGATCCTGACGGCGATCCGCTAACCTTCGCCGTGCTCAGGAATCCGGCCCACGGGACACTGACCGGCAAGGCGCCGAACGTAGTCTATACGCCCGATCCGAACTTCAGTTGGATGGACAGCTTTACCTTCAGAGTTAGCGACGGCACCGCCGAGAGCCCCGCCGCGACAGTAAGGATATCGGTAACACCCGTCAATGACCCGCCTAAAGCCCATGACGACTCGCTCGTCACACAGGAGGATACGCCGGCAACAATTGACGTACTTGCAAACGACATCGAAGTGGACAACGAACTGCTCAAAATAACGGCGGTGGGCAAGAGCGCAGGCGGCTCGGTTACCGTCAATCCCACGGGTACGCTAACGTACACCCCGAATGCAGACTTCTACGGCAAAGATACGTTTACGTATATCGTTACCGACCGCGAAGGTATGACCGACCGCGCTACGGTGAGAGTCGAGGTCACCTCGGCCAACGATGCGCCGTTGATTACTTCCAAGCCCGTTATCGCCGCCATGGTGGGGGTACAGTACCGCTACGATGTCGAAGCGAGAGATCCCGACCGCACAGACGAGTTGACCTACTCATTGACTTCCCGGCCTTCGGGCATGACTATAGAGTCCGCTACGGGCCTGATACGCTGGACACCGACCGAAGGGCAGGAAGACGAAACCTTCGCCGTGGCGGTCAAAGTCACCGACAGCCTCCCGGCCTCCGATGTCCAACAATACGAGGTGCGCGTCAAACCGACGCCGCCGAAAGCGGCGGCTCTGACCGTGGCGGACGCCTATGACCATAACACCAACAAGCGGCTCTCCGCAGACGGCAGGATCGACGCGATCAAGGCCAGTGACGACAAGCGGATCGAAGGAGGATACGGCTCAGCGATATCTTACAGTTTTTCGAAGGTGACTATACCGCCGGGCGCCAAAGTGGCCAAGGTCATGCTGTACGTCGAACACTACGAGGACGAGAGCTTTCCTCTCGGGAAACTAAAGTGGGAAATAGGAAAAGGCTGGCCCGACAATCCGACGGTCTGGTTCGCTGGAAATGCCACTATTCGCAAAGGCAAACAGAAGGAGGCAACCGACTCATGGGACATCACCAGTTTTGGCAACACAGCCGAAAAGGTAAATGCGCTTCAGTTGCGAATCGAGAACACTGACAGCATCTCCAGGAAGAAGACGTTCGTGAATCACATCCGCGTGCTGGTCGAATGGGACTGGCCTGTTTCCAAAAGCTCAGTAGGGCGCGGGAGCCGAAGCAGGAGCAAAGACGAACCCGATGACGGATTGGTGCTCATTCGCCGGTAAAGAGAACGACAAGAAAAAGACAACCGTAATGATGGCCGATTGGCGCCAAATCGGCCCGGAGCCGGCTACAGGCCGGCCTCAAAAACAGGGGCTTTGATGGCAGCCTCCAACTGCGTTGCGGAAAAACAGAGAAAATAGGATATATCGTTTGACAATCGAACGGTGATCTATTACATTGTGTTTGAGAGAAGGGTGGTGACGATTAGGGGTGTTTGGCTTCATACCCCGTATTCTCGCCTTCCAGGTGGCTCTCTATAGTGCAGACTACTGTAGAACTCATACGGCCGAAAGGAAGATCGATGAGAAAGTACAAGTCAGGTTTGCACAAGGATGTGCCGGCAATTTTCGCTGGGGTATGGAATCCCGAGACGGACAATATTCAGCAGTCTTTTGACGCGCCCGCGGCCAGCACGGTTGCCCCGTTAGATCCGGCGCTGCACGCTGTCAACCATCGGCACGGAGAACACAGATCCGCCGGCTTCTTCAGGGCCTGCAAAGACGCGTCGGGATTTGTTTTCGGCTCCAGATCAAGACGGGAGAGGAAAAGGCTTTTGTCGATATCGAAACACTTGATGATTAACATACAGAGCTGAGAAGCTGTTTTGCCCGAAAATAGAGGCGGCTCTTTGACTTTCGGTCCGTTTGGACTCAGAAAAAAACGCCGAAAACTCACTTTTTTTTCGTTCCCATCGTAGCTTGTTTGCGAAAGATCTTCACCATCGCCAACACATGACCCCGATAATACCGGCGTTATCTTTCGTTCGCGCAACCTGCTGCGCACTTTGCCTGGTCTTGATCGGTCCCCATCGCAGGGCCGACAACCCTGAGGCAGGGATTTTGCCCATTCGCTGGCCAAAATTCTGCGCTTATCACGATTGACATTTGGCTTGTGAGATCATATCATATTGCGTTTGAAGTTTAAGTGTCCAGTAGTGTTACTGGGCGGGTCTGAACAGGAGACTTTATGTTTGCTTTTTTTGGAGACCGCGAGATGAGTAACTCAAAATCTACAGCATATTATGTCTTGCTCGCACTGGCTGTCACAATCACCGGGCTCTTGCCGATAGTTGCCGGAGCACAAACGTCATCGCCTTCAAAACCAAAACCTGACTTCCCACCCTTCAGCCAAGTCCGCGAGGGTTACGAGGAGGTCAGATCCATTGCCCCCGGACAGCGAAGTTACTATACCATTTGGCAACGTCCCAAGGACGGCCAGATGCTGGCGGTCTTGCCTTCCAGTTACAACGAAAGAAAGTTCTTCATCGCGATGACCGTTGCCAGCGGTGAAGACTTTGCCGGCCTGCAAGCCGGTGACATGTACGTGTATTGGAAACGTTACGACAAGCGTCTGGCCCTGATCGAGCCGAACATCCGAATCAAGTCCACGGGCGACCCGGAGTCCAAGAGTTCCGTCCATCGACTGTTTACGGACCGCGTGATTCTCGATGTGCCGATTGTCGCCATGTCCGGCGGTTCACCCGTAATCGACATGGACGCCCTGCTGATCGGTCAAGCAAGCAAGTTTTTCGGTAACCGGGTCCGGGTCTCCAACCCTCGATTGATAAAAATCCAGAAAGCCAAGGCGTTTCCCAAGAACATTGAGCTGGCCTTCGAGGTCCCCACACAGAACGGTCGGCTCCAGAGTCTGCATTATTCCATCAGCGAGATCCCGGGAACACCGGGCTACAGAACGCGCAAGGCCGACGAGCGTGTCGGCTACTTTACGACCGGCTACAGAGACCTCGGCCAGTTCAAGGATCCCGAGACGATGGTCCGCTATATCAACAGATGGCACCTGGAAAAGGCAGACAAGTCACTAAAGATCAGCCCTCCCAAGAATCCAATAGTCTTCTACATCGAGCATACCACACCGATACGATACCGCCGGTGGGTCAGGGAGGGGCTCTTGTACTGGAACAAGGCCTTCGAGAAAGTCGGCATCTCAAATGCAATAGAAGTCTATTATCAGGATGCGCGATCCAAGGCCCACATGGAAAAAGATCCCGAGGACGTCAGATACAACTTCATTCGATGGCTCAGCAACAACAGGGGCACCGCCATTGGCCCCAGCCGCGTGCATCCCGAGACAGGGCAGATCCTTGATGCGGACATCATTCTCACGGACGGCTGGATCCGCCATTACTGGACACAGTTCAGTGAGATTATGCCTGACATTGCCATGCAGGGCGTTAGCCCCGAAACTCTGGCCTGGCTGCAGGACCACCCAAATTGGGATCCTCGTGTCCGACTGGCCCCACCGGCCGAGCGTGAGCATATATGTCAGGAGCTTGCCAAGCACGGCCATCGATCCTATGGAGGCCATCCGATCACACAGGTTGACTCAGCGCTGATTGGCGACGATGAATACGACGGCCTCGCCGGCAGAACGTCACAGGTAAACGGGTGTTGCACATTGACGCAGGGCAAGGCCTTCGACGTTGCAATGTTCAGAATGTATATGTCGCTGATGGCCGCTGAGGATGAGGATGAGGTCTGTGACGCCAACGACAAGGAGGTCAAGGCCAAGAAGGACGAAGAGGGTGAAGCGAAGAAGGGCGAAGAGGACAAGGACAAAGAAGAAGACAAGAAGAAAGAAGAGGAAAAGAAGAAGGAGGTGAAAAAGGAAAAGGAGTCCCTCATAGACGGCATACCCGAGTCCTTCATTGGTCCTTTGGTCGCCGAGCTGACATGCCACGAGGTCGGGCACACGCTGGGCCTCAGGCACAATTTCAAGGCGTCCGGCCTCCACTCTATGGCCGCAGTCAACAGCAAGAAAATGAAAGGAAAGGAAGTAATTGCTTCCTCGGTGATGGATTATCTGCCCGTCAACATGAACTTCAAGGACGGCGAAATCCAGGGCGACTACACTATGATGGGAGTCGGTCCGTATGATATCTGGGCCATCGAGTACGGTTACACACAAAATGAGTCAGATCTCAAGGGCATACTTGCCCGCGTGGCCGAGCCCCAACTGCAGTACGGCACAGACGAGGACACGTTCGGCCCCGACCCATTTGCCCGTCGCTACGATTTCAGCAACGACCCGCTCGACTACGCCAATAACCAGATGCGGATTGCCCGACACAACCGGGAGCGTATCATAGACAAACTCGTCAAGGACGGCGACAGTTGGGCCAAGAGTCGCCGGGCCTATGAGATGACCCTGGCTTTGCAGATGCGATCGGTCTACATGATGGGCAACTGGCTGGGCGGCGCCTTCATTTACCGCGACAAAAAGGGCGACAAGAACGGTCGCTTGCCCATAGAAGTGGTGCCAGCCGAAAAGCAGCGGGATGCGCTGAACTTCGTGATCGAGAACACCTTCAAGGACGAGGCTTTCGGGCTGACGCAGGATCTTCTGCGCCGGATGACCGTGGACAAGTGGTGGGACGACTTCTCATCAGTTCTGACCGATCCTACCTGGCCGATCCACGACAGGATTATGGGGATCCAGGCCTCCACATTGGCGAACCTGATGTATCCGACGACTCTTCGCCGAATCTACGACAATGAGTTCCTGGTCTCGGCTGACGAAGACGCGATAACTCTGCCAGAGCTGCTCGATACCGTCAGTGACGCGATATGGAGCGAGCTGGATGCCAAGCCCGGCAAGAAGTACACAGCACGCGAGCCGATGATCTCCAGTCTCAGGCGCAATCTGCAGCGCGAGCATATGGAGCTTCTGATCGATTTGAGCAAGTCGGATTATTTCGGCACGACCGCTTACAAGCCGATCGCCACTTTGGTTGTGGAGAAGCTCACTCAGATCAGGCAATACAAGATCGAACACATTTTGGATACTTACTCCGAACGTCTCGACCCGTACACGAGGGCACATTTGAAAGACGCAAGCACACAAATCGAGAAGGCTCTGGACGCACATTATGTCTACAGGAGCCTTTGATCTTCTGACGGCTCGGCGGCCCGCCACATCGCAGATGAAAAGAGAGTAGGAAAGGAGTAAAGATGAAACGAGTAGAAGTGACGACGCTCGGCGTCTTGCTGGCGACTGCCCTGTTGTCGAACATGGTCGGGGCCCAGCCTTTGAAGGTGCCGCAGGTTCAGAGAGACAAAGCCATTTGCTTTGCGCTGTACACAGTCCAGGACAACATCTTGAAGCTGACCGCGCAATTGTATCGGCTCCAACCGGGCGAATCCAGGAATGTGCGACTTGAGACAAGACGCAACCGAAGATGGCGGCAAATAGCTCAAACCCAGATCATTGAGCAGGGATGGACGGCGCCTTTTCGCGTTGAGAACTGGGATTCCGCAGAAGATGTCGAGTATCGTGTGGCTCACGGGTCGAACGCCTATTACACCGGCACAATCCTTAAGGATCCGATCGATAAGAACGTCATCGTAGTGGCCGCGTTCACCGGCAATTCGATCAATCCCAATCACGGCGGTGACATATCAAAGACCGACATTGTCGAGAACATCAAGAGATTGAAGCCCGATTTGCTGTTCTTCTCCGGCGACCAGGTCTATGACCATTTCAAACATTACGCCGCCTGGCTCAAGTTCGGCAGAGACTTCGGCGAGATCATCCGCAACATTCCAACGGTTACCATCCCTGACGACCATGACGTGGGCCAGGCAAACCTCTGGGGCCAGAGCGGTCGTCTCTCTCACATGCGGTCGGGCCCCGATGGTGGCTACGCCGCTGACGTCGAATATGTCAAGGAAGTCGAGCGGGCCCAGACGTCTCACCTGCCCGATCCGTTCGATCCGACGCCCATAGAACGTGGAATCGGCGTCTATTACACGGACCTGACAATCGGCCGGGTGAGCTTCGCGATCATCGAAGACCGCAAATTCAAGACAGGACCTGCCGGCCTTCTCCCCGACAAGGGATGGCGACCCAGCCGACCCGACCATATCTCCAAGCCGGGCTACGATCCGATGGGCTTGGATGTCCCCGAGGCAAGGCTGCTCGGCGAACGCCAGCTCAAGTTCCTCCGCCACTGGGCCGCCGATTGGCGCGATTGCGACATGAAGGCGGTGCTCTCGCAGACAATCTTCGCCGGGGGAGCACATGTGCACGGCAAACTGGGCAACCGCCTGCTTGTCGACCTTGACTCCAACGGCTGGCCGCAGACCGGCCGAAACAAGGCTCTGATGGAATTCCGCAAAGCCTTCGCACTGATGATCGCAGGCGACCAGCATCTGGCCACGATCATTCGTCACGGCGTCAACAACTTCAACGACTCCGGATACTCCATGTGCGTGCCGTCTATCGCCAATCTATATCTGCGTTGGTGGGCGCCCCTGGAACCAGGCAAGAATCGCGAGCCGGGAGCGCCCGAATATACGGGCGAATTCCGCGACGGCCTCGGCAACAAGCTCACCATGCTGGCGGTTGCCAATCCGAGCCCCGAGCGCAACGGCGGCGGCAAGCTCACCACGCGGGCGGCCGGTTTCGGAGTCGTCAAGTTCAACGTCAAAACCAGAAAGATCACAATGGAGTGCTGGCCCAGAAATGTGGATATCACAGACCCCGCCACAAAACAGTATCCCGGCTGGCCCAGAACCATCGATCAGCAGGACAACTACGGCCGGCAAGCCGTGGCATATCTGCCGACCATCGAGGTGAGCGGAATGACCGATCCCGTTGTGCAGATCATCGACGAATCGAACGATGAAATCGTCTACACGCTGCGGATCAAAGGAACATCTTTCAGACCGAAGGTCTTCAAGACAGGAAGATACACAATCAAGGTCGGAGAGCAAGGCACGCAGAAGATGAAGACAATCGTAGCCGTCCAGTCCGTCACGGCCGACGAGGCCGAGAGCCTGAAGCTGCACATTCTAAAATGATGCTGCTGAACGAGTGCTTGACAAAGAGAAAGGAAGGGAAAAGGATGAAACAGTCGACAGAGCTTCGCATGTTGGTTTTCGCAGGGTTAGTGTTTATGATGGTCGCATCGGCGCAGGCAGAACCGTGGGTCGTCATGGAAGGCCGCAATGGTCCGGGCAAGGGCAAACATATTGTGTTTGTGGTAGGCGACGAGGAATACCGCTCGGAAGATTTGATGCCCCAGCTTGCGAAAATACTGGCCGTCCACCACGGCTTCAAATGCACTGTGCTGTTTGCCATAAATAGAGAAACCGGCGAAATCGACCCCAAGACACTTGACAATATCCCCGGCCTCAAGGCGCTGAAGAAAGCGGATATGATGGTGATGTTCCTGCGCTTTCGTGAGCTGCCCGATGAGCAGATGAAGCATATTATCGACTACACCAATTCGGGTAAACCGATCATGGGGCTGAGAACGTCCACACATGCGTTCAATTATAGAAATCTCAAGGACAGCCCCTACGCCAAGTACAGCTTCCGAAGCAAGGAACTCGACGGCGGTTACGGACGCCAGGTGTTCGGCGAGACGTGGATCAACCACTACGGGCGTCACCAGGTCGAAAGTACTCGCGGACTGATCGTCCAGGGCATGGGAAACGACTGCATCGTCAAGGGCGTCGACGACATCTGGGGAGAGTCTGATGTTTACGGCCTTACTACTCTGGCTGGCAATTGCAGGCCGCTTGTCATGGGACAGGTACTGGCCGGCATGAATCCTGACGACAAGCCCAATACGAAGAAGAAACTGTTGCACGTGGCGTGGACCTAGACCTACACAGGTGACAG
>CAZLTY010000076.1:0-18195 GCA_964562575.1 uncultured Pirellulales bacterium | reverse complement strand
ATTCTTGTCTCAAAATTTATTCTATTTTTCTATTGATTTATTCCTGGTACTCTGAAAGCCGGGTCCCACCAGGAAACGGGATATTGGCATCGTACGCAGTGGGTGATGTCGGGGTAATGACGCAGTCTATACGTCTTCGACAGGCGGTTTCTCGTTTCCACGATTGGCGGGCTCGACGGCCCGGCCACCAGTCCTGCCAGCCAGTCGGGCTTTTGCTGATCGATGTACTGGTGCACTTCGTCAATTTGCGTCTCGCTGAACCATTGGAGTGACAGCCACACCCTTGCATCTGGATGCTGAGCCGTGAGCCGCTGACCGATGTCCCCGAGAAAGGGCAGTAGCAGTCCGGGGGGATTCTCACCGGGATCGCCACCCGGCACGAAGACCGCATCGAGCCGAGGGCACACTTGGTACAGTGACGCATGCTTGTCAAGTTCGGCTTTGCGTTTTGCCCCATCCCGCAGGTCAAATACAACCGGTGTCCACACCCAGTAATCAAGATCATAGTGGTCGCACATCTCGCTCAGGATTCTGTTCATCTCATCCCGTGAGACTGTCATGTGTGGACTCACCTGATCATCCTGAAACGGGATGTTCTCGATACAGTTGCAGCCGAACAGGATCAGATCCCGGATGTGCTGCTCGTAAGTAGCGGCATTCCAGGCGTCGTAGGAATTGGCCCTGGCACGATAGCCCAATTGATGGCCGCGAATGGGATAGGCCGGCGAGGTCGAAATATCCGTTGCCTCTGCCAGAAAAACACTGCCGGGCCCCCAGTCAAGCAGCCTCAACAGGCGTCCTGCTCCGAAGAGCATACCCCTGGTATCGGCACCGATGACCCAAACCACGGGCGTGTTTCGGCTATCCCGTTTTACACAAATCCGATATCCCTCTTTCTTGTGCTCGGGCACATCCCGGCCGTCGCGGCGCGGAATTGCCAAGCCACAGAACTCATTCTCCGCCACCGCAACTATTGCAATCACCGGTGTGTTGCCGGAACGCGCGTTTGACATCTTCCACGTTAGTCCGGTGCGTTTCTGTACTTCCCACTGCAACATATCGGCGGCTATGATCTCAGTCTTGACATGTGGTTTCTTCGCAGTCAGTATCACGGCATTCCGCAAGTCGAGATCTACAGCTCTTGCGGCCTGCGCTGCAAAGGCCGCGATGAAAATGGACACAGAAATGCATAACATTCGCAATCGAGAGCGTAGCATTATTCTTTCCCCTGTAACAGCATCGGTTCAAGGCCACTCGTCCATCGCTGTCGACGGACGCCATTCATATTACTGCCATCTCCCCCGACGTCATTTGGATTCGTCGCGATACGGTGAACCTGCAGAAGAGACAATGGCTCATACCGAACTCGTGGAGTACTGCGTCTGCCTGCCTTACCGCCTTTGCGGTATCTGGTCGTTGCCCGTCCACATTGTTCCTATTCTCGCTCTGAGCAGGTCTGTCCAGGCTCAAAGCCATCCCCGTCGACTCGAGCAATCCCCGGGAGCAAAACAATTGTGGGTTGCCCTGAGCACGTTCGCTTACTTGTCGCGTTTGCGAATGGCGATTCCAATGCATATAGCCAGCCCACCGTACAGTACGGCACAGCCGAAAATGAACATTAACCACGCAGACAATGGCATTGGCTATTCTCCTTGCGCCTGCTCGGACCGTGGCCGGCGCTTCCACAAAAAGTATCCCAAGACCGCCCAGAACAATACGGTTCCCCATCCGCCGACGAGTGTCGCCCATCTGGGATATCCTTCATACGCCTCGGTGATCTCGGCTTTGAGATTTCCTATGAGTATCACCAGCAGGACCGCAGGTGTGACATATCGCAATGTCCAGATCCACCAGTTCCCGATTCTGATCTCCGACTGGTCGTTAAGGTAATCACGGAACTGTCGAACAGGGTAAAGAAAACCGATGGCGATACATTGAATCAGACCCGAGATGACTAATCCGAAATCGCAGATCCATTTGTCCACAATGTCAAACCAGTAGAACCCGCCTCGCGTTACAAACAGCAGCGAAACGGGAAAAGCGACAAGGACAAAGACTCGGGCCAGCTTCTCCGGCGGGATATGCCACTTATCATGGAATCCCGTCGTAAAAGCCTCTTGCAGGGCAAAAGCCGAATCTATGCCCAGGGTCAGCAGTGCGACGAAGAAGATCAGACCAAACAGGCAATTCAACGCCGGCAGTTGGCTGATCGCCGTAGGAAAAGCGACGAAGGCCAATCCGGTCCCGCTTTCTGTCACCTCCGAGACGGGCAAGCCCTGAACTTTTGCCAGATATCCCAGCATGGAGAAGACCACAAATCCAGCGAAGAAGCTGGTTCCGCAATTCGCCAGACCGGTGATGAATGCGCTGTTGGTGATCTCGGCCTTTCTGCCCAGATAGGATCCGTAGCCGATCATGACGCCGGACGCCAGGCTGAGAGAAAAGAAAATCTGCCCGTAGGCGCGCATCCAGATCCTCAGATCCGTGAGCTTGCTGAAATCGGGAGTAAGATAGTAGCGAATTCCGTCCATTGCGCCGGGCAGGGTCAATCCGCGGATCAGGAGAATCACCAGCAGGACCATGGGAAGCGGAACCGTCACCATGACAACTTTGCTTACGCTGCGCACGCCTTTTCGCAGGATCAGGTAGATCGTCAGCCAGGTAAGGGCCATGCCGATCACGAGCGAGAGAACCGGCCAGCCGATTTCGCCCGGACTCGAAGAACGCTGCAAGACACTTTCAATGAAGAAAGTCTCAGGCTTATCGCCCCAGGCCAGCGTCAGCGAATGCCACAGGTAAATCCATGACCAGGCGAGAATCGTGCTGTAATAGATCACGATGCCTGCGCTGAGCCCCGCCGCCCACCAGCCGAACCATTGGAGCGGTTTTCGAATTGCTCCGAAAGCCAGCGGCGCTCCCTTTTGTATGCGTTGGCCTATTCCCATTTCGAGAATCAACATGGGAATGCCGGCGGTGAACAACGCCACGAAATATGGAATCAGGAACGCGCCGCCGCCGCTGGTATAGGCCACATATGGGAAACGCCAGACGTTGCCCAGTCCTACGGCCGATCCGACGGCAGCCATGATGAATGCTGTTCTGCTATGCCACTGGTCGCGAGTTTTTGCCATTGTCCTGCTTTCTCAGGGTTACAACGATCAGATATCATGCCTCACAAGTGGCTCGAAGATACCAAACCGTGTCACAAGATTCAAGCACAATGCCCTGGCGAGACCAATAGACGACCCCATCTTCTTGAGTTATACAATGCCAGACATTCAGTTGTATATGACACTTTGCTGCGACTTTACACTATGGGCTGTACAGGAAGGTGCTGTGCGGTTAGCATTAAGGACCGTGCACGAAATAAATTGCTGAATTTGATGTTCAAGTGTGCCGTAGATTTGGCTGCGACGATTGAGTGGAACCGCAAGCGTAGCTATTCTACGTTGAGGATTCCGCGATTGAGGAGCAGCCAAAGATGCGGTGCAATTGGGCAGCAAAACGGGAAGTTAATTCGTGCATGGTCCTAAGGTTTGCTTTCCTTCTGGAAAGTGGCCCACCGCGGGCTGGTTTCGACGGATGACCGAGGCAAACGAAACAGGTGTCGACTTCGGACTGAATGGACTTGCCCTCGATAGGACCGAGGAGCGCCACTTTAGGAAAGGGACTCATGAAGAACCAAACGCTTTGTCAAATATTGCTGCTGACGGCCTTCTGTGTGATGGCAGGTGCGCCGCCGGCATCCGCCGACTGGCCAACTTATCGAGCTGATGCCGCACGAAGCGGCTACACGCAGGAGCAACTGCCCGAGGAGTTGGTGCTGCAGTGGACACATCAATCCCCGCACGCCCCGACGCCCGCATGGCCGACGCGCAACCGCCAGCAGTTCGATCGTGCCTATCAGCCGGTGATCGCAGGTGGTTTACTCTATTACGGAAGTTCGGCTGACTGCAAAGTGTACGCTTTGGATGCGGTCACAGGCACGATACGCTGGACATTCTTCACCGACAGCCCCGTGCGGTTTGCGCCGGCGGTTTGGCAGGACCGTCTGTTGGTGTCAAGCGACGACGGCCACCTTTACTGCCTTGCGGCCACCGACGGCCGGCTGATGTGGAAATTGCGCGGCGGGCCGAAAGCCGACATGCTCCTGGGCAACGATCGGATGATCTCACGCTGGCCGGCGCGCGGCGGGCCGGTGCTAGTCGACGACGTGGTCTATTTTGGCGCTGGTATCTGGCCGACCGAAGGAATTTTCATCTACGCGGTCGACCCGGGCACCGGCCGGGTGCTTTGGTGCAATGATTCCTCAGGGTCAATTGAAATGGATCAACCGCACCCGACCGCTCGTGCCAAGAGCGGCATTGCGGCACAAGGATACATGGCCGTTTGCGGCGACTTGCTGTTTGTCCCAACCGGGCGCGCCGTGCCGGCAGTGTTCGGTCGAACCGAAGGCGAGCTTCGCTATTTTCATCTCCAACAGAACCAGAGTTCGGGCGGCTGTGACGTGGTGGCAATCGACGACTACTTCTTCAACAGCGGTGAAATGTTCGTCGGCGCCGACGGTGTTAAGCTCAGTCTTTCCAAGGAAAATAGAGTCGGCCTGCAAACCGCCGCACATCCGGATTTTATCATCTCGGCGACAAACAGAAAAATCGTCGCCTTTAGCCGCCGAAAGCTGCTGGTGGACAGGAAGGTTACCGATCGAAAGGGCAAGGAGAGACTTGTTAAGGTCCTTGCCCCACCAGCGTGGACCGTCGAGCTGCCGGAAGGGGCGATGGCGCCGGTGAGTACCCGTAAGGGCACCGAGCTGCCGGCCATCAACCTGATGGGCTCAACAGCGTGGAGCCGCCCCTCGTTATTCGGTGTGCCGTCTGCGTTGATCGTCGCCGGAGACAAGATTATCGCCGCGGGGCGCAGAAAGATAGTGCAGGTTGACGTTCGTTTGCACAAAGTGGTGTGGGATGCCAAGGTGGACGGTGCCGCTTTTGGATTGGCAGCAGCCGACGGACGGCTTTACGTGAGCACGGACCGAGGAATGATCCATTGCTTTGGCGCCGGTGATTCAAACGTTAGGGAGGCTGGTGACGCCCGACCGCAAGCGATTCCGGCAGACGACGATTCCATCTACGCGATAGCGGCCGAAGAAATCATCCGGCGTACCGGCGTTGCTGAAGGGTATTGCCTGGACATTAGCTCCGGCGGATGCAAGTTGGCGCTGGAGTTGGCAAAACGAACCGAGCTTCAAATCTATTGCATCGAAAAAGATCCGGCCAAGGTAAAAGCCGCACGACGCATGCTCGACGCGATAGGGTTTTATGGTAGCCGGGTGACAGTCCATCAGGCTGACCCGGCGGATGCACCGTACCCGAATTATTTCGCCGATCTGGTCGTATCGGGACGGTCGGTTACAGAAAGCCCGAGTGTGGTTCCGCTCAAAGCGGTTCATCGCATGCAGCGTCCGTTTGGCGGGATTGCCTGCATTGGCAGGCCCGGCGCGATGCGGCTGACAGTTCGCGGCCGGCTCGAAGGCGCGGGGAACTGGACGCATCAGAATACCGACGTCGCTAACACACGATGTTCGAGCGACAGTCTTGTTCACGGCCCGCTCAAGATGCTCTGGTTTCGTGACACCGACTTTGTTATGCCCAATCGCCACAGTCGCGGACCTGCGCCGCTTGTCCACAATGGGCGCATGATTGCCGAAGGGCTCCACGGCATCCGAGCGACAAATATCTACAACGGGCACACACTCTGGGAATTCCCTATTGAGAATATCCTTCTGCCCTACCATGCGGAAACGCAACTCGGAGCGGCGTGGTGTGGGAGCAACATCTGCATAAGCGACGACCGCCTCTATGTACACGACAGAGAAATATGTCTGTCACTCGACATGAAAGACGGTAAGAAATTGGCCGAGTTGGAACCTCCGTTGCGCAACGATGGCAAGCGAGGCGTGTGGGGATTCATCGCCTGTGCGGATGGGACACTGTTCGGCACGCTGGTCGATGAAGAGCACCTGATCAAGTCATGGTCGACCAAATGGGACACGAGCAGATTATTCACCGAGTCGATACTGCTCTTTGCTATGGATGCGCAGACGGGAGAACCCAAGTGGTCTTTCACGCCCGAGCACTCCATCCGCCCAAGCGCCATCGCAATCGGCGATGGGCGCGTTTACCTGATCGACCGGCCTGCGGCGCCGCTGGAGGAACTGAGCTTCGATGAGGACCAAGGCCGTGCCGAGGCAAAAAGGAGATCTGCCGTAAGCGGCAGGAGTGCAGAAGATGAGTTCTCGCGGTTGACCGAACACAAAACGGGCCGGCTGCTTGCCCTGGACGCACGAACGGGCAAGGTAGTGTGGGAGAATGACAAGGAAGTATTCGGCACGATGCTGGCCGTTGGCAGCGAACACAACGTGCTCGTGATGGGCTATCAGGCCCGGCACGATCCGCATGACTGGAACGCATCCGAACTGGGCAATCGCATGGCCGGCCTGCGCTCCGGCGACGGGACGCGACTGTGGGACGTCACGTGCGAGTACGATTCACCGCCAATCATCAATGATCGAACTATCTACGCTCAACCAGGCGCATGGGATATTCTGACAGGCGAGCAGTTGAAGTTCGAGTTTGCGCGGTCCTATGGTTGCGGCACAGTGGTCGGTTCGAAGCGGATGCTGGTGTTCCGCTCGGCCACGCTTGGCTATTTTGATCTGACCGGGACCCGCCGCACGGAGAATTATGGCGGCATCCGACCGGGCTGCTGGATCAACGCCATTGCGGCCGGGGGACTGATAATGATGGCCGACGCCGCCAGTTGGTGCACCTGCAGCTACCTGAACCAGGCGACGTGCGCGTTACAGCCGGTCGAATGAAGGCTTGATTGGGATTTCACATTTAAGGAGATTATCATGCTACAAGTAAGAATAAAAGGGTGTTTGTTGTTCACGGTGGCGGCCGTGTGTTTTCAATGCCTTCCGGCACAAGCGACGAGAAGGCCGAACATCCTCTATTTCTACGCCGACGACATGGGCTGGGGATCCATAGGTCCCAACGGCCAGGACGACCGCCGTGCCAGCGGCCTGGCCAATGTACTGACGCCGAACATTGATCGTCTCGCCGAGCAGGGCATTAACTTTCAGCGGGCCTACGGCTGCATGGTCTGCTCCCCAGCTCGCTCTTCGCAGCAGACTGGCTTCCACCAGGGCCATACGTGGGCCGATCGTAACAATCCCGACAATGCCAAGAAAGCGATGCGCGCCGACGACATTACCATGGGCGAGGCCTTGAAAGCCGCAGGCTATGTCACCGGCTACTGGGGCAAGTGGGGCTATGGCGCATCAAGCGACAAGTCCAATCCTGTGATTCAGAATATACAGACGCTGCCGAATTCGCACGGTTACGACTATGTCCTCGCCGAGCTGCATCATGTCCGGGCGCATACCTTCTTCCAACCAACGCTCTGGTCCTTTAAGCCCGGCGACTCCCAGATGGGCCTTGTACCCAACTCTCTCGCCACCTACGCTAACAACCCAGGCTACCCGGAATCCCCCGCCAAGCAGAGCCACACCAACTACCCAGCCACCGCCTATTGCGATGACTCCTACGCCTTTGCCGCGCTCGATTTCGTGCGCACCCAGGCGCAGGCCTACAATGCCGACGGCACGCCGTTCTTCGCGCTGCTTGCCGCCCAAATTCCTCACGGGCCCTACGGAGACATCAGCCGCCTGCCCGAGTGGGATGAATTTTACCGCGGCGATGAGATGTTTGCATCTCTGTCAAGTGAGGCAAAGCACTGGGCGGCGATGGTGACGCGCCTCGACGCACACTTTGGGAACATCCTCGCCGTGCTCGAAGATCCCAATGGCGATGGCGACACGTCCGACTCGGTCGCCGATAACACGATCGTCGTATTCCAGTCCGACAACGGAGCGGCCGGAAACAAAGCCATCGCCGAGGTCGGCTCTAACGCCAATCTGCGGGGCAGGAAAGGCCAGATCTGGGAGGGTGGCATCCGCATCCCGATGGTCATACGCTGGCCCGCCAAAATCACATCTACGTCAGTCCTGCGGGCGAATACCAACAGCAGCCTCGTCTTTGATGTAACCGATCTGCTGCCGACCTTCTGCGAACTTGCAAGTGTCAAACCGCCGCTCGGAATTGATGGTGTATCGCTCGCCCCGACACTCACCGGCGCAGGCCACCAGCGCAAGCGCGACTTCGTCATCCATGAGGCCGGGAATAATGCTTCTATCATCCGCGGCAATTATAAACTCGTGCGCACGAGCACCAGTGTTCAACTCTACGATCTCGGCAACGATCCGACTGAATCCACCGACATTTCGCGCGCCAGCGCGGCGCTTGTTGCCGAACTCAAGACCCTCCTGCTGGGGGAACGAGTGACCGAGCCGAAGTGGTCGGCCAATACCTACCACAACTGGACGGGAGCCGATGGTGCAAACGTCTCGGACGCCGCAAACTGGTCGGACTACATCTACGAGAACAAAGGCATCGTTTACGACACCGACAGCGGCGCACCTAGGATTCCCTGGGTCGCGAAAATGGAAAACAAGAACGTAACCGACCAAACAGCAATTCTTGATACGGATATTGAAACGCTGAGCATTGAAATTGCTGGAAACATCGCCTCGGGAGCCAAACAGACGATTTCCTTTCAGCCGGGTAGAAAACTGACGGGCCGAAACGAAATCCGGCTCTCGCCGCTTTCCACAGTGGAACTCAACGGCGGCACCCTGGCCTCCACTCGCTGGATCGATCTTTTCCAGGGCGCAGTCCTTACAGGATTCGGAACCGTTGATGCCACCGTCTATAACGAAGGAACCCTCTCGGTCACGAGCGGCACAACCGGACTCACAGTCAACGGCGATTATAACCAGTCTGCCATCGCAACCCTCAATGCAGTCATCGGCGGCCATATCGCAATGGCCGTCAGTGGAACCGCTACAATCGACGGAACGCTGAACTGCATCCTTCCGGCAGGATTTTCGGCCCAGCCCGGCGACCGCTTCACCATTCTCTCTGCGGATTCCGTTACCGGAAAATTTAGCAACGCCGAAGGCATGGTTGAAAGCGAAGGCCGGTCTTTCCGGATTCTATATACTGCCGATACAGTGGAACTCGAAAAAGCTCTCTGATGTCTTCTCGTTGAAGCCTCTTCCACGTGCCACTGGAGAGTATGTATCGACAAAGGCCTCCTTGAATCACTTGGGCCCTTTGACTTCTTGTTTGCACGCATCTACCTGCGCTGCCGGATATAGTCTTCCGGGCGAAAGCGTTTTGTTCTGCCGCGCCCCCACACGCTTTCATCGGTGTCATCATAAAACGTGCGTGTCTTCCAGAAGCGTTCTTTAAGTGACGCGAGTAGTGATGCGTATTGGGGATCTGACGCCAGGTTGGTCATTTCCTGTGGATCCTTCTTCAGACTGAAGAGTTCCCAGCGACTCTGCTCCTCTGCCTCATTGCGGGGGCGATCGAAGTAGAGCAGCTTGAACTCGTTCGTGCGGATGGCGCTGTGCCGGGCAACGCCGTGTCCGCCGTCGATGTAGCGATAGTAGAGCGTGTCGCGCCAGTTGGACGGCGTGGCACCGCCTCCGGCCAGCAAGGGCATGAGGCTGACACCGTGCACTTTCCAGTCGGGTTCGAGTCCGGCCGCCGCCAGAAGAGTCGGGGCGTAGTCGATGTTCTGCACCATGGCTGCACAGCGGCTTGAGGCCTTTACCCTGCCCGGCCAGCGCACAATGAGCGGCATACGCATGGATTCCTCGTAGGCCCAACGCTTGTCGAACCAGCCGTGCTCTCCCAGGTAGAAGCCCTGGTCCGCGCAGTAGACGACCACGGTATCCTCGGTCAGGTTGAGTGCGTCGAGCCGGTCCAGAACGCGCCCGATGTTTCGGTCAACGCCGGCGACGCAGCGCAGGTAGTTCCTCATGTAACGCTGATACTTCCAGCGCACCAGCGCCTTGCCCGTGGGCGGATTCGCTTTGAAAGCGGCGTCTTCGGCTGCGAAGGCCGTTAGGTAGGCCTTTCGTTGTTCGGGCGTCAAGCGGCTAAGGACCTTCTGATCCTCATTTCCGCTGAACAGCATCAGGTCGCTGCCCATGCGCATGTGCTGGTCAATGCCCATTTTGTGAGAGGCCGCGGCCACGCGCCCATCGTATGTGTCGAACAGGCTTGGCGGTTCGGGAAAGGTGATATCGCGGTATCGTTGAAGGTCCTTGAGACTGGGTTTCCAGTTTCGGTGAGGTGCCTTGTGCTGGACGAGCAGGGCAAAGGGTTTAGACTTGTCACGGCGCTCGAGCCAATCAAGGGCAAGGTCGGTAACGATATCCGTCGAGTGTCCTTCGATTCTGCGACTGCCGCCCTGTGAGCCGAAGAGTTCGGGATTGTAGTAATTGCCTTGGCCGCTGAAGACCTCCCAGGTATCGAAACCACTCGGTTTTGTCTTCATGTGCCATTTGCCGAAAACCGCCGTCGTGTAGCCATTTTGTTGGAGCGCTTTGGGCCAGGATGGCCCATCGGGATCCAATGCGCCCCCCAGGTGAACGATGCCGTTTTTGTGGCTGTGCAGGCCGGTCATGACGCTGCCACGCGAGGGCGTGCAGATGCTGTTGCCACAGAAACTGTTCTCGAAGAGCATGCCTTCGGCGGCCAGGCGGTCGATGTTCGGGGTCGGTGGTAGGTCCATGCCGTACTGGTAGGCTGAAATCGCCTGCGTGGTCAGGTCGTCACTGAAGAAAAAAACGATGTTCGGTTTCTTGGCCTCTGCGTAGGCCACTTGGATAGCCAAAAAAACGATGAATGCGGTGAACGGCGTCTGGAACTTGCTCATGGTGTCTCCCTGAGTGATAGTCATTTTTGTTTGTCAACCATAGAAGTTGCCCTGCCGAGGGCGAGTCAGCAAAGAAGTATTTGGGGTACGTCAGGTTGAGGCGTGACTTGTTTGGTTTGCCATCAATAATGCAGGCGTCAACTTCCGCCTTCAGCCGCTGAAGGCTGTCAGAGTTGAGCAGAGGGTCGTTTGTCTGTGATCGCCACTCTGCGAGTTGCTTCTTCAATTCGACCAGCACTGCTGCGTATTTGGCATCTGTTGTGAGATTCCGAAATTCATACGAGTCGGTTTGGAGGTCGTACAGTTCGTATTCCGGTGGGGTCTTCATGCGGTGATAGGCTGCTCGAATGTGGTCCGGGGCGGCTTCGATCACGGACGGCAGATCGGCAAAGAAACGATTGAGCGTGAAGTCGTAGCCGGGATTGTTCTGGCCGGGCATCAGATTCTGAATCAACTTGTAACGCTCATTGCGAACGGCGCGCTGCGGATAGAAGTTGTGTGCCGAGTGCAGGTGAAACTCGGTGTAGAGATATCTCCTCCATCGCAGTTTTTTGCCGCGCATCAGAGGTAGCAGCGAAAGCCCAGGAAGATCGCTGACTGGCTTGGCGCCGGCGGCATCGAGCAGCGTCGGCACCAAGTCGAGGGTCGAAACGAGTTCGTGGCGGACTTGATTTGGCTTTGCCTTTCCGGGCCAGCGGACGATGAGCGGGACTCGAACGCCTCCTTCGTAGCAGGTACGCTTGCCTCGCAAAAGGTCAGCCCCATGGTCGCCGAGATACACGATCAGCGTGTTCTCCGCCTTGCCCGAGTGCCGAAGCGCATCCAGCAATTCACCGATCAGCGAATCGAGGCGGCTCATGCAGTTGTAGTAGTCCGCCGTATCGGTTCGCAGTTGTGGACTGTCCAGTCCGAAGTACGCCAGCGGCTTGACATCGTCGCCGGAAAGCGGCCGTGCCGGCAGCCCACGGACCTGCTTGAGGAACGGACGATGTGCGTCGGGATAGTTGACGCTGAGGAAGAACGGCTTGTCTGCTGCACTGAAGAAGTCTTCGGCATGTTTCGCGTAGTCGCCCAAATCTTTGCGGCTGAAGTTGGCCGAAGGGATCTTCTTCATGTCGAACGGAAACGCCGAAGCCGGATTGATGTGCAGCTTGCCGATAATGCCCGTCCTGTAGCCAGCCTCTTTGAGGCTGCGGACGATGTTGGGGGTGTCCTGGCGATACATGCGAAACTTCCATGTGGCCAGACCGATTTGCCCGTTCTGATGCGGGTAAAGTCCGGTCAAGTACGCCGCTCGCGATTGGCTGCAACCGGCTTGAGGGACATAGGCGTTTTCAAAACGAACACCCTTGGCGGCAAACTCATCGAGCACGGGGGTCTTCACGTACGGATCGCCGTAGCAACCAAGCTCGGGTCCGTTGTCTTCTGAAACGATGAGCAGGATGTTGGGACGTTCCGAGGCGAAGAGCGGCGCAACGAAAATGAGGAAAACGAAAACAGTAAGCAGGCACGACGGAGTCCGGCGACAGTCATTTCTCAAAGGCTTCTGCTTCATGGTTCTTGCCTTTCCGTTTGGCTCAAGCGTGCTAGCCGTATTGCAGTGGGCAATGCGACGAGATCCTTCCCTCGAATAGTAAGGTAAATGGCCCGATTCCACAAGTGTGGACAAGAGATATGAACCATGCCGCAGCGTGGAAATCGGCGAGGCGAACACCTCCGGTAACCGACTACACGTATTGCCAGTCCTTGAGCCACTGGTAGTTCCGGGGCAGCTTCGCCAAGGCCTGCTCTGAGGCGGTCTCAAACTCAGCAGCCTCCGCTGTGTCGAACTCGCGTCGCTCCTTGACGGCCCTTACCACGTTGTCAACTTGCTCAATACTGTTCATGCCGGGGATCGGTATGACCGTATTGGCAGCGAGTATGTAGCGGATCGCCAATCGGGCGCGTTTCATGTTCTCTTGCTTGTCGCGGGTAAAGAGTGATCCGGCTGCGAAGGGCTTGATACCGAAGGCGCCGACATCGCATTTCTTGAGAGCATCGAAGACGCTGTCTTTGGGTGCCCTGCGACTCATCGTAGTGAAAGGCAAGCACACGCAATCGACCTGCGGGAAGTATTCGATCATGAACTGTATCCAACGGCGATCATGTGTTGAGAAGCCGATGAAGCGGGCCTTGCCCTGTTTCTTGGCAGTTTCGAGGGCCTCGACGATTTCACAGGCGGTATTGAATGCATGCCTGCCGCCGGGCTCGTAGCAGGTAATCCGCCAAAGATCGGTATACTCCTGGCCTGAATCTCGCAGCAACTCGTCGAGGGACTCCAGGAGCTTTTTCGCGGTGCGGTACTCCTGCCTGCGCACTTCCTTGGCTCCGTGAGAGAGGGCAAGATACATCTTGTCGCGTCGCCCTTTCAGAGCCTTGGCATCGCGCTTGACCTCGTTGTCCCAGCAGGCGTCGATGTAGTTTATGCCGGCGTCAATGCAACGGCTGACGATTTCGGTACGCTGCTGCTGATTGCTCCTGGAGTGCCCGCCGAGGCAGACGGCCGAAACCATCAGATTCGTGCTGCCCTGCCGACGGTACTCCATATCAGGGTTGTAATTCAGGATCTTGGATGTATCGACCTCTTTTGCCTTGACAGGGATGACACCGCTGACGGCAATGGCGGCTCCGGCCGCGAAGGCGGCGCCCTCACGCATGAACTCGCGGCGTGTCTTCGTATGATCGGTCATCATGTTTCTCCTTCTTCTTCTCAACCGGATAGTGACTGCGTATTAAGCCATTTGGTATTTCGGCAATCCGCCGGCTATTTCGCCAGTCGTTTGTCGCTCTTGCCCTGCTGGATAGCCTTCATTGCCAACTTGCTCAGCTACGCCACTGAACTGATTTTCCCGCAGCATATCACATCTGTCCTGAAAATTCAAAGCTGAGAAGACTGATTGGCCGGGCGGTTGGTATGATCCGAGGCCGGGAAAGGTCTTCAAGGCGAGCGGGCCGAAACCGACCTCGCCGGAGGAAGAATTGAATCGGCGCAAAGGTCTCTACAAACACAAAACTGTCGGCCTCTACTGTGAAAACGCGCGCAATATCACGCTGAGAGATGTTCAGGTCAGGTGGAGCGAGAACCGGCCGGAGTATTTTGGCTCAGCCCTGGAAACGCACAATGTGCAGGGCCTGGTCCTCGACAATTTCAAAGGAGTTGCAGCCCACGAGGCCTTGCCTGATAGGATCATCGAGTAGTGTTCGGCCCTCTAACGCGTTTGAATCCTTTCTCGAAGCATAAGCTGTTTAGAGCACTATTCCCTGTGCAGAGGGTCTATTGGCAAGCACTCGCGCGGTCCACGAATGGATTGGAATGATTTGGCATCTGATCAGATATTGATTTGCAGTGCAAGATTGCCGAAGACATTTGTGAACGGTCAGCTTGTCTACGCCGCTTTCGTGGGTTATCGTCAGAATTGGCTCGACAGTATCAAGCCCTTCGGCCTGAGGACCGATACAAAAGAATTGGGAGGATCGAGGCAATCGATCCTCCCGTACTGACATCCCTGAGGCAATTAGACAGGTTTCGGCGGAACTTCGTGAAAAGCTCGAGGCTGCCAAAACGATGGCGGTTCATCGAGCTTGCGAAAAACGGCCTCTAACGTAGGCATCAAGCCGTCCGACCGTTTGACAATTCGATCCGGTACAACGCTAAGAAGAACTGAAAAAATGAGTTTTTCTTTTTGACAAGAAAGCCATTTCAGACCACATTCCGAATGAGTTAGACTATTTTGGAGCAGTACCCTGAAATGGAAAGTATAAAAAGAATCCTCAGTATGGCCCTTCCTAGATGCGCACGTCAAAAGTCAAAACGACGCAGATTAGTTGCTGATTCTGGGCCAATAACGAGGCTCAGAATACGATTCTGTGACTTTTGACGCAGGCGTCTTCCTAAAAAGCAATAGGCCTTTCTATGCGACATTTCTCAATAAATCATGGGCTGGCAAAATCATTACCTGAGAATTGCCGTCTGACAGTGTGACCATCTCACCGTCAAACCGTCCAACAGTCACACCGCTTTCGTGGGTTATCTTCGTCCCTTCTTCGCTTCTCACCTTCTTGTTATAGGGCGTTGGAGGATTTGCTTTATGTTTTGTTGATGCTTGATGCCAGATTCAGGATGCGGCATGCCCGTATTCATCCAGAGACGGACGTACTTGATCTCATGCAAATGCTATGGTTGAAATATCTTCAACTTCAATTCCTGAATCGCCTTGAAATGTTTGGCGTTGCCCGAACAGAGAGGCAAGTGATTCTCAGTAGCTGTGGCCGCAATGATTGCGTCAATAGCTCTAATGCCATGCGAAAGGGAATACTCTTCAACATAGACTGCTGCGCGGTGTCCGATACTCTCTGTAAGCGGTAGTGTTTGAAATCCGAACTCTCTGAGAAAGTTCGATATATAGTCATGTTGCTTTTTGTTATTTGCAGCCTGCAAAAGCTCCATGTAAGTAACAATTGAAATATAGCGGTCAATTGATCGGTCAACTACACGTGCGGCCTTTTCGCATTCCCCGCTGAATCCAAATCAAGACATCCGTGTCAAATATCACGATACCGCCCCCCGCGTAGTCGGTCCATTAATCCCTCAACAGATCCGCCGTCCTTATACATGTCAAAAAAAGGATGATCAGACACTTTTCGCTCTGACTTTTTTCGTACCGCCTTAATGACACCTTTAAGTTTACCTCGACACAGGATGCTAACATCCTCATTACGGTCCAAAGCCTTTAATATTTCACTCATTCGATAACGCAAATCCACGACAGATGCCTTCATAATGAAGTCCTTAAATGTATAGAATAACTATACATTTGCAAGCAGGCCTTGTCAAGCATAAAATCACACATATTTAGCTCTGAGATTACATCGATGCTTGGTATGCGCGAGAGCGTACTCATGAGGCAGCGAGAAGGACCTATCAGGATAACGAAGGCAACATCCAGAGGAGTGGCCAGAGAGTACACATGGGTGAAGAGGCAAGAGAAGAGCAGGCGTGAGGAAAAGAGATGAAGTGTCAATTTGCAGGCAAACGGAGATAGCCCCGACTGCAAAGGACGGTTCCCGGCACGTGCATCTTGCCGAGTTCTTTGAACATAACGTTTCGAATCTTCGTGCGCACCCCGCTGACAAAATGGAAAAGCTTCTTCCGAGCGAGTGGAAGAAGCTGAATGCCAAGACCTATGCATTGTTTATAAAACTCATGACAAGGCATGCCTGAATTCATATCATGCTCTTATTGCCAATCGATCTTTATTGCACGAACACCGTCTTGTGATTCCTTATGCCGGCCACCATGAAACTTTTCTTCTTCATCATGAAACAGAACTCTGACCAATTGGACTGTTTCAACGTCCTCCAGATCACTTTCATCAAAACCCGGCGTGAGAACACGTAGGTCCTGATCAAAACCATTCAGCTTTCCGATCAGTTCCCTGATATTCATATAAGCACACTCCCTAAAAAACTCATTGGGATCCTTTGGCAGTCATTCAGCCAAAACATGTTTTTAGAAAGCACATCCTCATTACGGTGCAAAGCCTTCAATACTTCCTTTAGCGGTTACGTTTTTTCTGTTTTAATCTGCGAAGGAACTTGAGGTCCTCGTCATCCTTCGGCCGTCCCGCCGCCTGTTTCATCTTGATCAAGTCGTCAAGAGATGCAAACCAGACAAAAACATCGCCGAACTTAGCCTTTACCTTATTCGTCCAAATACGATCGAAACTGACACCTTTGACAAACGGATGGATGTCTGTTTCAACCAAATATTGTCGTATCAGCACCTTTTTGGTAAGGAGATCATCGAGCGTTATATCAGAGACATCATATCCAAATGACTTCAGCGCCTCGTGTGTCCGCCTGGCATTGGCTTCGCTGGGCTCGATAAACAGATCAATATCGAGCGTTGCCCGTGAATATCCATGAACAGGAAACGCTGTCGCCCCGATGACCACAAATCGGACTTTATGTTCTTTTAACGACTTGAGTAGATCTTCGACGTCCATTTCGTTTCAGTAATAATGCCATTTCACGGCTCTTCTGCAACATCATTTGAAAACGCTGCCGAGTGGTCAACGATGTCAAATAATCCAACTCAAACTCGATTTCCTGACGCTCGTTGGTTTTTTTTAGCTTCAAAACGGCCATGATGAATATTCCCAACAATACCCTTCGGATCACTGTCTTAGAGGTATAGTACCCAAATCCCCACAGTCCACAAGAGAATTACTTGCAGGCAAACGGTAATAGCTGTTAGACAACAGAATCGGCTGTTAGGCTGCAGGGACAAAGGGGATCTGGAAAGCGAGCATTTGTGGCGAATTCGCAAAGCTAAAACGCGTAGTTCTTTTTGGGGATCGCTTCCGGGTGAATTAGGCGACAACTTCCAAGATAAATGCTTGCAAATTAGAAATGTCTTCCTAAAATGTAATACTATGATCAAGAGAAAGTTCGCAAAACTGGTTGGGCAGCGTCTCAAAAGCTATCCCGCAGTTGCCCTTGTTGGACCAAGACAGTCGGGTAAGACTACGCTTGCCAAATCATTAGGTGGATTCTATTTTGACCTTGAACAAGCCTCAGACCGGCTACAACTTGATCTACAGTGGGACAATTTGGTTAAAGCAAGGAAGCTCATAATACTGGACGAAGCTCAGTCTTGGCCGGAACTTTTCAATAGACTGCGCGGTGCAATAGATAGTAACAGAAAAAGAAATGGCCGTTTCCTGCTATTAGGTTCCGTGTCGCCCTATTTGATGAAACATGTCTCCGAATCACTGGCAGGCCGCATGGCTTTAGTGGAACTAACACCTTTTTTGTGGGGCGAATTATCCGCCCAAAGGCAAAAACGCCTTTGGTATTGCGGGGGCTTCCCAGATGGCGGAATATTGAAGCCTGAGAGCTATCCACAATGGCAACATGATTATTTTCAATTGTTAACTCAAAGAGACTTGCCTAACTGGGGTCTGCCCGCAAAACCACAGATGACACAAAGATTATTGAAGATGCTGGCTATACTTCATGGCCAGACCTTAAATGCTTCTCAGATTGGGCGGAGCCTTGGCTTATCGTATAAAACTGTTAGCAGCTATCTTGATTACTTGCAGGGAGCATTTCTAATTCGTCTTTTGCAGCCATACCACGCCAATCTCAAGAAACGATTGGTCAAGGGGCCAAAGGTCTATTGGCGAGATACGGGATTATTGCATGCTCTACTAGATGTTTCAGATGAATCGGAACTCTTGAATCAGCCTTGGGTGGGAGCAAGCTGGGAGGGCTTTGTTGTAGAGCAGGTACTTGGTAGCCTAT
>CAZLTY010000075.1:0-18325 GCA_964562575.1 uncultured Pirellulales bacterium | reverse complement strand
GGGTGTTGGCCGTACCCAATGAGGCCCCGGTCAACAAACCCGAAGATTTGGCAGGCGGTATTATCGCAACCGAGCTTGTAAAGGTGACGAGAAAGTACTTTGCCGACAAGGGTCTCGACATTAAGGTCGAATTCAGCTGGGGCGCCACCGAGGTCAAGGCTCGACTGGTCAATGGAATCGTCGAGCTTACGGAAACCGGCACGTCACTGCGGGCCAATAATCTGCGAATAATCGATACCATCATAACGTCCACAACAAGATTCTTTGCAAATCACAAGGCTTGGCAAGACAAGTTCAAACGCGAGAAGATGGAGAACGTTTCCATACTGCTCAACGCAGCAATCGAGGCTCGAAGCAAGGTCGGCTTGAAGATGAATATAAGGAAGGACTGCCTCGATGCGATCCTGAAGATACTGCCGGCCGAAAAGAGCCCGACGGTTTCGGCGCTCGCCGACCCTGACTTCGTGGCGATAGAGGTAATCATCGACGACAAAATCGAACGCTCTCTGGTCCCGGTTCTCAAACGCGCAGGCGCCTCGGGCGTAATCACATACCCTCTCAATAAGGTCATTCACTAATTGATCGATGCGGCACAACGTGCAGTTCTCTTGCCATGCGAGTCAAATTCGGTATACTTGCACACAACAGGCCCCGTGATAGGGGTACTGTCCTGTTAAGTCAGTGGGACTATTATTTGTGGTGAAGCAAATTGCTATTTTGGGTTCGACCGGATCGGTTGGCAGGAACGCACTTGAGGTAATAGACGCGCTCGGGCCGGGGTACCGAGTCGTTGCGTTAAGCGCTCACACCAGTGTCCGGCTCCTGGCTGATCAAGCAAGGCGGTATCAACCCAGATTCATTGCCGTTACAGACGCCGATTATGCACAACAGCTCGGCGAGTTGGTCGTCGGTCTCGATGTCGAGATACTGGTCGGACCGCAAGGGCTGGTGCAGATCGCCGAAATCGAGCAAGTAGACGTTGTCCTCGCCGCGGTCGTCGGCGCAGCGGGGCTGCCGGCGCTGCTTGCCGCCGGGCGCCGGGGCAAGAGACTCGCCATCGCCAACAAAGAGCCGCTTGTTATTGCCGGAGAGCTGCTCAGAGAAGAAACGCAAAAGCACGGTGGCGTCATCTTGCCCGTGGACAGCGAGCATTCAGCGGTCTTTCAGGCCATGCAGTCGGGCACGCGTGAGGAGGTTAAGCGAATCATCCTGACGGCGTCCGGAGGACCTTTCAGGCAGGCTACCGCCGAGGAGCTTCAAGATGTAACGGCCGAGCAGGCTCTCTCGCATCCGGTCTGGAATATGGGGCCAAAAATTACCATTGACTCGGCCACCATGATGAACAAAGCCTTCGAGATTATCGAAGCCCGATGGCTTTTCGACATGCCTCTCGATAGGGTGGAGGTCCTGATCCATCCCGAGTCGATTGTCCACTCGCTTGTGGAATTCGTGGACGGTTCGACCATAGCCCAGCTTGGCGAGCCGGACATGTGCCTTCCGATTCAGTATGCCTTGACATACCCGGCGCGTATTGCGGGAATCGCCAAGGAGCTTCGGCTCGAGGAAATAGGCAAACTGACGTTCGCAAAGCCCGATTTCCGGACGTTTCGCGCGCTGTCATTGGCTTACAAGGTCGCGCAGACAGGCGGCACGGCCCCAGTGGTTTTCAACGCCGCAAACGAAGCCGCTGTCGAAGAGTTCTTGGCAGGAAGAATCAAGTTTGTTAGTATAGTCGAGTCTATCGAACACTGTCTGGACAAGCACAATGTCAAAACGAAAGTATCCCTCGAAGAGTTGCTCGAGGCGGACGCCTGGGCCAGAAGAGAGGTCACGGAACTGGCGCCTCGCGTGTAGGCTCTTGATCTATCAGCCGATTTTGGAGACATTTGAATGTCTGAAATAAAAGACTTTGTCAATAAGTATTCCCGGGCTATCGTGCTGGCCCTTATTCTCATCACCGTACTTGGTTTGATCGTCACGAACCTTGGGGCTTTTGGCAACGTGCTGCTGGTCCTGCTCGGATTTGGGTCAGTGGTCATGGTCCACGAGTTCGGACATTTCATCGCTGCCAAGATAGGCGGTATCAAAGTCGAAGCATTTTCAATCTTCATGCCGCCAATTCTCTTCGGCATACAAAGAACAGAAACAGGCATTCGCTTTCGAATACTGCCGGAGATCCTTCCGAAAGAAGACGACCAGTCCGGTGACGGCATGTTGAGCTTCACCGTCGGCCGCGAAGGGGCCCCCAGCGAAACGGAATACCGCATCGGCCTTATTCCGTTCGGCGGCTTTGTAAAGATGCTCGGTCAGGACGACACCGGCCCGGCAAAGAACGTCGACGATCCGCGTTCGTTCATGAACAAGCCGCTTCATACGCGAGCGGCCGTGCTAGCCGCGGGAGTCACCTGCAATGTTATCAGCGCAGTCATTATCTTCATGATAGTCTTTCTTATCGGAATAAACCTGCCCCCCGCCGTAGTCGGCGAGGTGATACCTGATTCGCCGGCGGCACATGCCGGTCTCAAACCGGGCGACGAGCTAGTTGCGATTGCAGGCAAAAACGCCGACCTTGATTTCGGCAACATCGCCATCGCGGCGGCGCTGTCCGGCAAAGATGAAAAAGTTCCGATGAGGGTACGGCACCCGGACGGCTCTGAGGAAGATATTGAGCTTGTGGCTGAGAAAATACCAGACGAGCCTATGAGGAGTTTCGGGATATTAGCGCCCACCAGTCTGGAAGTTGCGCGACTCTCAGAAGAAAGCGATGTCGAACGTTTGCGTCTGACGACCGGCCTACTTGCCGGCGACCGAATCGAATCGGTTGACGGCAAGCCCGTCGCAGCATATTGGCAGCTGACCGAGATACTCAAGGACACACTTGCCCCGGAAGTGACACTCTCGATTGAGCGAACGGCGGACACAAGCGAATCCGAGCCCGTCGAGCGACAACAGTCTCTAGTTTGCCATCCCACGCCCAATTATCTTATGAACCCCGATGGCGAGTTGAGCCACATTTACTCCATGGTTCCACGAGTACGGATAACTGAGGTTCAGGATCTAGATAATTCGAAAGAGGAGGATCTCGCAGGTGACGATGTCATTGTCGCAATCGGCGACGTTGAGGAGCCCGCACGCAGGCTGCAGAATGGCGATGTCATTCTCGCAGTTGGCGACGTTGAGAACCCCACCTACAAAGACGTGCGCACGGTTACGACCGAGCACAAGGACAGAGAATTGCTCGTGAGAGTTTTGCGAGACGATCCCAACGCCGGCGAACAGATACTTACGGTTTCCGTCACGCCCAAGCAGCCGGAGGGCACCGACAGAGTCATGATTGGCTTTATACCGGCACTTGACGTCGAGCATCCGGTCGTTGCGGCGACTATCTCCGCCGAAGGTGGCCCGCCAAAGCTCGATATACCGCGTGGCGCTGCGATAACAGCCGTTGACGGAACACCGGTCGCTAGCTTCTACGACGTAGTTCGGGAAATCAAGCGATATCCGGGCGAGCGCATCACGATCGATTGGCGCCTCGACGGCGAGAGAGCCGGGAACGTCGCGTTGAACGTCGCTGCGGACGGAGATTCTATCACGATCGAATCTGATTTCGTGCATACGATTCCATTAGACAGGCTGGAAAGAAAATTCAAAGCCGGTGGCCCCGTCGACGCCGTGTTAATGGGATACAGAAAGACGGTCATGTTCATTGCTCAGACCTACGTGACGTTGAAGCGTCTGGTCGGCGGGCTCGTCAGCCCCAAGAACCTCATGGGGCCTCTCGGTATTATTTCCATGAGCTACAAGATCGTAGCTCACCAGCCTTTTGTTTACTATGTCTATTTCCTCGGCCTCATCAGCGCGGTAATAGCGGTCTTCAATTTCCTGCCTTTGCCGCCCCTCGACGGAGGATTGGTGGTACTGCTGCTTGTCGAGAAAGTCAGAGGCGCGGCGTTCAGCGAGCGCGTGCAGACGGTAATAGCCTATACTGGTTGGATACTGATACTGACGCTTTTCCTCTACGTGACATTTAATGACATTCTCAGGACGTTTTTCGGTTATGGACCATAGGTCGTGACCTGTGGATTGACCGACGGCACAGGATAGGAAGGACTCGAAGGTGTTGGACTTGCCGGAGAAAATGGCTTCACAGGAGTACCACGAAGGTATTTTCAACGCCCTGCTGGAGCAGGACGGGCAAGTTTATGAGCTGGTAATCAGAGAGTACGAGAGACTGCACAACAGCCTTCAGCTTATCGCCGCTGAGAATCAATGCTCGAGAGCGGTTCTGGCAGCTCTCGGCTCAATCTTCCAAAACAAGACTACCGAAGGTTTCCCCGGCGAAAGATATCACGGCGGCTGCGCAGTCGTCGACGACGCCGAGAAGCTGGCCGCCAGCAGGGCCAAGGAGGCGTTCGGCGCTCAATACGCAAACGTCCAACCGCATTCGGGCACCAGCGCAAATCAGATTGTCCTTACCGCCCTTCTGGAAAGAGCGGACAAGGTTCTGAGCCTCGGGCTGGACCAGGGAGGGCATCTCTCACACGGGGCACAGGCCTCCTTCAGTGGGAAATTCTTCGACATAGAGAATTATTATCTCGACAAAGAGACCTTCCTCCTGGACTACGACGCCATCCGGGATAAAGCGCTTGCGTTCAGACCCAAGCTGATCATATGCGGGGCGAGCGCCTACTGCCGCGTGATCGACTTTGCAGAGTTCCGGCGTATCGCCGATGAGGTGGGGGCGTATCTTATGGCCGACATCTCGCACATAGCTGGACTGGTGATTGCCGGCGCACATCCATCGCCGATAGACTACGCGCATTTTACCACAACAAGCACGTACAAACCCGGCGGCCCTCGAGGCGGGCTGATACTGATGGGCAGAGACTATGACAAGCCGATAACAGTCTCAGACAAGACAATACCCTTGTCCGAACTTATCCAGAAGACAACATTTCCCGGAATGCAGGGAACACCATACCTGAACAACGTTGCGGCCAAAGCGATCTTCTTCAAGGAAACACTTTCCGATGAGTATCGGAGAAGGCAGTTCAAAATCGTGGACAATGCCACGATGCTCGCAAACAATCTGCTTGCCCTGGGACACGACGTAGTAACCGGCGGCACGGACACTCACATGGTCCTGGTGAACGTTGCAAACCTGAGGCAAGGCCTGACGGGCATCACAGCGCAGGAATGCCTCGAGGATTGCGGCATAATCGTCAATAAGAACAGGCTGCCCTACGACACCAGGAGCGCCGCCGTTGCCAGTGGGATCAGATTGGGCACGCCGATCGTCACCAGAAACGGAATGGGCGCAGAGCAAATGGACATCGTATCGGAATTAATTGACTCGGTATTACGGCACGTCAGGATTGCAGGTCCAACAGAATGCAGAATGGATGAATCCCTCTGTGATAGAATCCGAGATAAGGTAAGCCGCTTGTGCGAAAAGTTTCCTCTGCAATGAATGTGAGATGCACGTGCGCTAAGTCTCGCGCATCTGCTCGGTTCGGGCGACAACCGAATCCTCTTTCCGCAAGGTCACACTCCAGTACAATTGAAACATAGAACCGATGATAGCCATGAAAATAAGGGCGGAAAACAATATCATCGACATCAGCAGCGCCGCCGGTTTCTCCACACCGTAAACGGCCAGAAACCCGATCAATGTCACCTCTCTTATACCGAGATTGGCCACCGATATCGGCAGTCGGCCCAGGACGTATATGCCTACGCAGAGCCACACGCACACAGCCACCGGCACGGTTACGTTCGCGCTTTTGGCGGAGAGCACATAGACAACGACGCCGCCGAGAAGCGTACCTGTGAAGGTAATGAAAGCCACCAGCAGGTGAAACCACCACCCAACAGTCTGAAAGACCGCGATTTGATCGAGCACTTCATGGCTTTTCTGACGCATTTTTGGGGGCAGGCGTCCGGACAGGAGTTTGAGCAACTCAATGATTCTACCGCCCGCCTTTTCGCTGAGCAGCAGCACATTGATGAGCAGCACGGTCACCAGCAACACCCCGCAAACAACAGGCAAGAGCCATTGATTCTCGGCATTGGCGATAAGCAGTGACGTCGGATTGCTGAGAATCAGGGCAGCGAGGCCGAACGCCGTCATCAGGGCCATGGTTGAAAACTGATTGTATAACATGCTGCTGAGGACATTGCTGCCCCTTCCCGTGCTTCTTCTGAGGATATACCATTTGACGCCGGTGCTAAGCACGCCGGGCAGGATCAGGCTGTAGAGCGCGGTCACTGTAGTGGCGCCGAAGAGCGTTCTAACGGGCACTTCACATCCCTGCCGGGCCAGGATAATGCGCATCTTGATCGAGCGTATCCAGAAGAGTATCGCCGTCACAATCCACACCGCCAGAAGGTACTGCCATCGAGCCATCTTCACCGCCTGCTCGAACTGCCCCAGATCAACCTGGCTGAATACCCAGACGAGCAGCCCCGCAGTGACTACGATTCTGACAAGCAGCTTGGCGATTTGTCCGGCGCGAGTGCTCATATTTTGCTTCGGATCAACTGGGCTTTTCTCCTAGAATCAGCACCTTCCTCATGAAAGTCAGTTGCACCTTGTAAAGCTTGTAGAGGATCTTGCTATCGGGGAAAATCGCATTGAGCAGACCGAAAGGCAAACGCGAGACAATTGCCGTCAAGAGCAGAGACATGAATCCCGTCATGGGGCCGCAAAGATGGCAACTCCTGAGATGGCCAAAACCGCCATTGATCAAGAGCTGCTTTAGCCTGCGTCTGGTGGTCACGTAGTTGTGTGAGAAATCGCAGTTGAAGAAATTACGACGCCAGTTTAGATAATCGGGCGAACATATTACGAACTTGCCTCCCGGCTTGAGCACATTTCGTATCTGCTGGGTGATCTGTAATGCATCGGCCATGCTGTTCATGTGTTCCATCACGTTGATCATGACAACCACGTCGAATTCTCTCTCAAGAGCCGGCAGCGGCGGGACCATCGCCGAGACAACGCTCGCTCCTCTTTCTTTGAGTGACTCGGCCATCTGCCGATTGGCTTCAATTGCAGAATAATCCATGCCCTCTTTGAGGCAGATATCGGCAAAGTCACCTCGACCAGGACCTATCTCCAGAACCGTGCTGCCGGGGCCGGCTTGTATATAATTGAAAATTCTCTGCGCCAGAGCCTTGGCCAGCCGCATGCCCACGCCCGTAGGCTTGTCCTGGCGGCTGAAATGGTCAAAAAAAGCATCGGATTCTTTGGTTTCTTCTGCCATGCCACAATTCCTCTATCGGTGCTTGCGTGCTACAAGTAATCTTTCATCGACACATCTATTCTCGTATTCGTTGTATACATCGACGTCATAGATGCTCTTGTACAATAGATAATCCTCCTTCAAGACAATTTCAAGACCTTCCGAAACCAAGAGTTGCTCGATCTTGTCCCATTCTATGTGGTCATCCGGCCAGACGTGAATGTCACCCTCTCGCTTATATCGGGAGTTTATCAGCCGCCTGATTACGTGTTTGTAGCCTCTGACATCCAGGAGCAGTCTGAGACAGCGCCTGAGATCGACCGTCGGCCTGGCTTTTCTCAAGAACTCCACATACTCGTTCGTTCTGTCGAAATACGACTCATGAGCTTCGTGATCAATGTAGATCACCCCGCCGAGCTTGAGCACTCTGCACATCTCGCCGACTATTGCCAGATAGTCAGGCACGTGGTGCAGCACCGAATAAGTCGCCACCAAGTCGAAGCGGCCATCTTCGACGCCGGACAGGTCCTTTCCATTGATTGCCAAGCCGTCGGACAAACCCGTCTGGGAGAAATTGCGTTTGATTAAATCCAGGAAACCCTCGGAAATATCCGCCGAAACCGTCTTAATTCCCAGCTCAATCAAGTGCCCGGTCAGATTGCCCGAGCCACATCCATAATCGAGTGCATAGATAGTCTCGGCGCCAGTCCTCACGGCTTCGGCCGCTTTCTTCAAAGCTTCGCCCAGCCGTTGCTGCTCGATATCGTTGAATATGTCGCCGTGCAGACGCTCATATTTCCGGCTCAGGCCATCGTTGACTATCTTGTTGAATTGTATTTGGTCTTCGTCTTGCATAAATATTCTCAAGCCCACAACACCCGTATTCTGCTTAGGTTTTACGAGCACAACTTTTCGTATATATCGGCTATCTGCGTTAGTTGTTCTCGTCCGTCAAACTTCCGAGAAAATACTTCGGCATCATCGATCAACCTCTCACGTAAAGGACTTTCCCGCAGGAGTCGGCGGACAGCTTCGGCGATATGCTCGGCGCTCAACTCGTCCAACAAGATTCCTGTCTTCTCGTGCCGGACAACCTCGGTCAGCCCCCCTACTGCCGAGGCAATGAGCGGTACTTTCATTCGCATAAATTCCACGGCGGCGATGCCGAATGCCTCGCGTCTGCTCGGAACAACGGCGAGGTCGAATGCTCTCATGATTTTGGCCGGATTTTCACACAACCCGGTGAAGGTGATTTTTTCATCAAGCCCCAACCGATTGACCATCGCCTCGAGCTGTTGTCTTTGTGCTCCTTCGCCGACGATAACAAAATGATATCGTTGATCTTCCCGGCATAGAATCGCCGCTGCATCGATCAACAAGTCCACGCCTTTGCAACTGTCGAGCCTGCCCACGAATCCAATTAGTATTCGATCGAGGTCCATCCCGAGCGTTTCCCTCGTCTTGTCACGATCGTAAAGTGTGCAGTCGAATCGGGCGAAGTCAATGAAATTGCCAACTGTGTAAACGGATGTTTTGTCGAGGCCTGCTGTTCGGGTCAACGCGGCCTCTGTTGCCTTCGAATTCGCAATCGCTGCTGCCGCTCTGGAACCCAATGCTTTCAGAAGCAACCGATAGATGAAACCCGTGCCGCCACGAAAGATCGGACCGTGCTCATGAATAATCGTTTTCGCATCACAGAAGAGACTCACAAGCAGGCAGCTCACCACCGACTTCTGCAAATGGGCGTGGATGATGTCGATCTTGTACTCTTTGCAGAGTCTCGCAATCGCTACCGGAACAAACGGATTGTACTTGTTGTGCGCCAGATTGATTAGCCTTGCCGCGATGGGTAAGGCTCTGGGGTTGGTCCGCAACGTGCAGACAATGGCCTCGACGCGATTGCGGTCAAGATTCTCCACGATATTCTTGACGGCGATCGGCGCGCCCCCGTATCCCAGGTGATCTATCACATGCAAAACCCTGATACTCATTTCAGTCTTTCATAGACGGCCAGATACTCTTGGGCGCTCCGGCTCCACGTGAACTGCTCCGCTCGGCTCCTGGCCGCTATAGCCATTTCCCTTCGTGCCTGTGGATTGTCGGTGAGATTCCTTATTGCCCTGGCAATTTCTTCGGCATTTGCGCGTTCGACAATCGCCCCGTTATCGGATATCAGTTCTTCGACGCCTTCACAGCGAGTGGTAATTATCGCAAGTCCCGACGCCATCGCTTCGAGCATCGCATTGCTCATTCCCTCCTGCAGGGTGGCGCTGATGAAAATATCACTTTCGCGGTAAAGCTCAGGCATATTTTCCGGATCGATCCGGCCGGCTATCCGGATGATCTCACCGAGGTTCCGCCTCGAAACAGTCTCTTTCAACTGCGGCTCCAATTGTCCACCGCCGGCAACGGTCAAATGGAGATCGACGCCATCGGCCTGCAGGATCTCGACGGCGTCTATCAGCATCTCGATTCGCTTGGTGGCTGATAACCTGCCCACCGTCAGAAGCCTGAGCCTGTCCGCTGCTGCGCCCGATTGAGCGGGATGAAATCTGTCGATCTCTACGCCGTTCGGTATCACGTCAATCGAAACGGAAGGCAGAAAACGCAGCGCGCGGTCTTTCAATCCTTCGCTGCACGCTACCAAAGCAGCGGCATTTCTCCAAATTCCTCGAAACACTCCGGCAAGAATCCTGTACTCAAGCTGCAACCGCGCATGCTCGCCCGGCACGTCGGAACCGCGCAGCGAAATAATGTAGGGTAACTTGTTCGCGGTCCGGTAGCAAAGCCAGCCGGTGGGAAAGCCGAAGAATGCGTGAGCCAAATCGTACTGGTTCTCGCGCAACAACCTGCGGTAATGAGATTTGGCTCTGAGGAGCCATTCGATGACCTCAATCTTTCGCCAGAAGTGGAGATGCTTCTTGTGAATGCCGACCTTATAGATTGTGATGTTCTCGGCGAACTGCTCGATCACAACACCCGGTTTCGGCGCCGACGTCAGCACATCGGCTCGCAGGTCGCTGTTGTCGGCATATTGCGTCAAGAGACGCAGATGAGCGTTGGCCGCTCCGCCCCCGATTGGCGGAAATTCATAATTGAGCATCAAAATCTTCATTGCCGTTCCTGCGAGAACAACGCGGTCGCTTCAGAAATTTCTCAGTTCCTTATTTTGTGAGCTATGACATAGAGGTTTGTCTGTAACACAAGAGGCAACCTTTGAAAATTCACCTTCTTGAACACATAACCTATCGGCCCAAGCTTCTGCAATTTCTTGAGCGTGAACTCGTTGATCGGGTTCATTTTGACAAATCGCGTCTCAAAACCGTGTTTGGCCAGGCGCCTCTCCAACTGGCCCGGCGAATGAAGCGATGGGTGATATCGACGCCATTGCAGCGACTTCGTCCAGAGTGTTTCGTAAATCACATTGCTGTACTTGTTCGGCGTCTCGAAAAGATAGTGCCCCCCGGGGTGTAAAACCCGCCCAACTTCGCTCAGGTGCTGGTCGGTTGCCGCGACATGCTCGAACAGGTCAAAGCTCAGCACAACATCGAAAGAGTCATCATCGTAACCAAGAGTCTCCGCCGCCTGTACTTCCAGGTGAATGTCACCGTATTTCTTTTGGCCGTAGGCAATTGCTTCAGAGGAAATGTCGGTCCCGGTGACTTCATATCCCTGTTTGCCTAGCTCAAACACCACGCTGCCGATACCGCAGCCAATCTCCAAAACCTTATCGTTTGCCTTGAGCACACGGGTAAGGTCAAGGAATTCCAGATTGGTCTGAAGGTTGCCGCGTTCCTCTTTGCCGATCTTCAGCTCCTTGCGCCAGCCTTCGTCGTAGAGTTTCTGCTGTTTCTTGAGATTCTCATCCATGAGCATTGTCGCTCTTGTCCCCATCGGGCTTGCGGCGTGCATCTCTATTTACGCTGGAAAAGGACATGATCTCCGAACGGCCGGACAATTCGGTAGTTGTTCATAACATAATCCCTGAACGGCTTCATCGCCTCGAAACGCTTTATCTCGTCGGGATCGTCTACTATTTCGGCGAGCGTCTTGACGTACTGTGCCTCGACCTGGCTCAACACCTGCTCGTTCGCAGGCCTGAATCCTTTGCGTGCTCCAAGCCATAATTCCAGAGGAGGTCTGTCCCAGGGAAAGTGACTCTTGTACGTATCGACCAGGAACTTCGGAGGCTGCTTCTCGAACGCGCCCAATATCTCTGCCACCCTTTCCGAAAGTACCGCCGGCGCGAGCGTGTGCATCGTCCCCTCGAAGGCCTTGGGGGCCGGACTCATCCTCTGAGCCTGGACATATATTCCGGGGAACCACCCCCAGACATAGATCCCGTCGTTCGGCGTCGAATTATCACGGATATGCTCTCCCACAGCCTCCCAGGGGGACTGCGCTAGAGTAAGCGGGTTTCGACGATTTCGTACTTCCGCCCACTTCTGCGTATAACCATTTCGTCTTTCAGGAAGCTTCGTTCGAGGATCAGTGTATATTCTGCCGGAGTGAGCGCTCTTCGCCACGCCGCGGAATATGTGCAGTGACATGATCGTCATCGCAACCAGGCTGACCGCCCCTATCACAATCCACTTCGGTGCAAACGCTGCGTTCTTCGCTCTGTCACGGTATATGGCTATCAGGTACCCACTCAGCATCGCAGCAGAAGCATTCAAGGGCAGATAATACTGCTCATAGGAACGCGGGCTGATCCAGACAAACGCCATATCGAGGACCCACCAGATCGCAAAAAGCACTACAAAACGGTCATAGGCTGCGAGCTCGGTTTTCCCGCCGCCGCGACGTGACAGAACCAGCCGCACGATTCTGGCAACAACGGCCCCCAACGCCAGCACGACGGGCAATATCAAGACGCCGTACCAGCGCATCACTCTCGCGAACAATACCGAGAATTCGATATGCTTTCGGCTGGCCGAGACATAATCCGAAGCGGCAGCCGCCTGCTCCGCTTCGCCACCGCCCGGCACGAATTTGCCAAGAACGTCGAAGACGAACCCGTAAGGCACGCTCATCTGCACGTCCCAGCCGATCATCCAGATATACGCCGGCGCGATTGCTATAGCGGCACCGCCGAGCAACAGCAAAATATCCGTGCGCATCTGTGACCAGGTTCTGTTCTTGAGCAGCGGTTGGGCCACGATGAACAGACCCGTCGCCCCAACCGCCGAGAGGCCCGTAGGTTTGAACAAAGGCGCCCAAATCAAGAACGCACCGGCCAGCACCGCACACCACCACCCGCTTCCGAGCTGATGCAGCACAAGGCAGCTTATCCCAATAACCATAAAGGCGATCATGTACTGCTCTTTTACGTTGCCGTACTTGGCAATCACCGGCGCCGACAGGTATATCGAGGCGACGATCACCCCCACCGCCGCCGGCAGCGTGCCGAAGAGCTTGCGCATCGCGACAAACATCAGCAACAATGCCCCGGCTTGGAAAATCGCCTGCAACAGCTCGGGCCCAGTGTCGTTGAATCCGAACAACCGAACGCCCAGAAGATTGACCAGCAGCGTGCCAAGTTGGGCGCTGGTCTTTTCCTCGACGCCGATCTTCGCGCCGTCGAGTATGTGCTTGGCCGAATAGACATACCCCCCGCCGTCGAAGGCGTCCGGCGAGTTGAACTCGAAATGTTTGCCCAGAGCAAACGGAATCGCCGCGAGAATAGCTATGGCAACCAGCGAAATGATGCGCATCAGCTTGTCTCGGCTTTCGGGCGAGAGCCCCTCGGCCTTGGACGGCGGCGCATGCTTTCTCACCGGCTTTCTTCGTCGAGCATCTTTGCTCATTTCTTCTTTTCCTTACTCGGGGATCGTTCGAGGATTTCCTTGATGACGTAAGTCGGGCGGCCCTGCGATTCGTGATATGTCCGGACCAGAAGCTCGGCCAGCAGGCCCATCAGGACAAACTGGATCGTGGCGATAATCAGCACGCCGGTGAGAACAAGCAGCGGGTTGCCGCTCATGTCGGTCTGGAAATTCACCTTTTGAAAGATCACGGTCAGACCCAGGAGGATCGAGCCGACCGCGCTGATCAAGCCCAGACCGCCAAAGACATAGATCGGCTTGGTGGAATACGAACCGAGGAAATTGACCGTGATAAGATCGAGCACGACCTTCCAGGTCCGCGCCAGGCCGTACTTGGCGACGCCGGCGGTTCTCGGTCTGTGATTGACGACCATCTCGGCGATCCTGGCTCCGCTCCAGCTCGCTATCGCCGGGATGAATCTGTGCATTTCGCCGTACAGTTCCGTCTGGGCCAGCGTCTCGGTGCGATACGCCTTGAGCGTACAGCCGTAGTCGTGGAGTTTGACGCCGGTGATCCTGGAGATCAGCCAGTTGGCGACTTTGGAGGGCAGCAGCCTTGTCAGGGCGCGGTCATGTCTCTTCTTTCTCCAGCCGCTCACAACGTCGAATCCCTCGTCGAGCTTGGCGATCATCTTCGGGATATCCGCAGGGTCATTCTGCAGGTCACCGTCCATCGCAACGATGATCTTGCCCTTTGCGTGGGCGAACCCCGCACTGAGCGCCGCCGTCTGCCCGAAGTTTCTGCGAAAGCAAATGATCCGGACCTTATCGTCGTTTTCCAGCAGCCCATTGAGCACCGCAACGCCGTTATCAACACTGCCGTCGTCTACGAACAGCACCTCGTAGCTGTGCTCGCCGGCCAGCGTCTGGGTGATCTGCTCGTACAGAGGACCGATATTATCCTGCTCATTCAACAGCGGCACAACAACCGAGATCTCGGGTTTGCGTTTGGCCATATTCTGCTTCCTAAACTAAAGGCTATAATAGTATACCCTTCAGGGTAGTAAATTCTCGCGAGCAAAACCATAACCTTTTATTGTGAGACCACTTAGCCGCGCAATAACGGGAATTTCAAGTCGGGAACGCCATATTGTAAAGCCGCTTACCCGCACAAGAACGGTAATTCTCAATCAGGAGCACTATAATAGTTTACATATCGGCTGTAAAGTCCAACATAAGTAGTCAAAATCGGTTGTAAATGTACTGTTTGCGGCAGCAGAAGAGATTTCTGACAGGCAGACTCACATGCGCTGAGCCAAGACTCATGGATGCCTTCCATGGTATGCCACGTGGCCGAGCCTGCGATTGGGACTACTGTGAGAAAGTGAAAAGTAAAAAGGCAGAAGGAACCACGAATTAACACCAAACTGGAACCGCGGATTACGCCGATACCTATGGCACAAGTTACGCGGATTTTTGTTCACCACGAATTAACACGAATTAACACGAAGAAAGACAAGAGTCGACAAGATCAGAGGGGATTACAGGATAGAGGTGGATTTTGTCAGACTACGAAAGACGCTGAATGTCGCGAAAACAGAGAAACAACCACAGAGGGCACTGAGGGACACTGAGAAAGTGAAAAGGACAGTTAACCACGAATGAACACTAATTTCATAAAGCATGCCTGGCCCAGTTTTCTATGCTTAGGCCTTCAATACGTTTGAATTCTCTTTCGTTATTTGTAACCAATTTTATGCTAAGAGATTTTGCGTGGGCTCCAATGAGCATATCCATGTTCCCGATTAGTTTTCCCTGCCTTTGCAGATCTGCTCTGATTTTACCATATTCTCTGGCTGCAGATTCATCAAAGGCAAGGATATCGAATGGAACCAGAAATCTCATTAGATTCATGGTGTTTTGTTGGATGTGTTGGCTATTGTGAACGCCAAATTCTAGTTCAGAGAGAGTGATCGAGGAAATGGCAACTCCATGCTTTGCAGCTTTTCTTAAGCGGCCAATGATACCGGCATGCTTACCCTTAATAAGATAGATACATATGTTGGTATCAAGCATATATCGTATCATAAGCCTGCCCGTTCTTGAGGTTTATCATCAGGCCGCTCATCCATGAAGTCATCAGAGAAGCCCTGCAAACCTGTCAAGAAAACATCCCATACCTTCTTCTTGGGCACAAGCATTACCATATCACCTATTTTTTTGATAAAGACTTCCTTTGCCTCAAAACGACAATCCTTGGGCAGACGTACGGCCTCGCTACGCCCATTCATAAATATCTTTGCAGTTTCCATAGTGGTTTCCCTTGAGCTAATGGATATATACTATAGTATATATCGAATTCTTATGAAAACAACTTTATTATCGAATATATTTTCAGACAATACACTCCTTTGTAATGTCCTTGACCAGTTTGTGGTAGGTGTTTTTCTGAAGGCTCTTTTTCATGGCCTGATTCCTGAAGTTTCCAGCAACCCAAAGACGTTAAATGAAAAACGAACAGTGGATAACGAATAACGATATTCTACCACAGAGGACACTGAGGGACACTGAGAAGGCGAAAAGGACAATTAACCACGAATTAACACGAATTAACGCGAAGAAAGACAACAATCAATATCGAAGATCCCGATTCATCGGGAGTCAATTTATGGCTCAGCCATAGTCAATAATATTGTCATCCCCGCGGAAGCGGGGACAATTGCTAGGTCCTGTCAAACATTCAACATTTAAGTTGAAACGCTGTTGTGGCAAAGGGAAAAGAAAGTAAACTTATTTCTTAAGGGCGGAGGCTGCTGGGCGCTCAATGGTCCCCCAATGGCATTGTTGGGCTGTTTCTTCTCCCTTATTGTGTCTATCGAATGAAACCAGCCTCTTGAAAACTGAAATAGCTCCTTCGTGTCACAATGACGTGGTCAAGTATATGCAGGCCGAGGATGTCTCCGGCCTGTGTGAGTTGCTCTTGAATACGGCGGTCCGACTCGCTTGGCTGCTCGTCCCCGGACGGGTGGTTGTGGGCGAAGATAACACTGGCAGCGCGGTCGGAGATAACATCGGCGAAGACCTCACGTGGATGTACGGGGCTCTTGTCGAGCAGGCCAATCGTGACGACGCGTTTCTCGATAACCTCATTTGCTCCATTCAAGGAAATACAGATGAAGTACTCCTGCTGCTTCTTGCGGATGTCGGCAAGTAGAGGCAAAACGTCCTGAGCAGCCGTGATCTTCACGGTTTCCTTGAGCAGGTGACGGCGCGCAAGCTCGAAGGCTGAGAGTATCTGTGAAGCCTTCGCCAAGCCCATGCCTGGCACTTCGACCAGGTGGTCAAGCGACAATGATTCCCTGTGCTTCCGAAGAAGGCCGGCAACGTGCTTGGAAATCGTTCGCACATCGACCCTCGCTGTCCCCATGCCAAGAATCGCCGCGACAAGTTCTTCGTCGGTAAGGGCAGAAGCCCCTTTCTCGCGCAACTTCTCACGCGGGCGATTGTGCTCAGGCATGTCCTTGATGGTCTTCATCTACACCTGTTCATGGTTTTTCCGATACCGTTGTCTCTAGTTTTCGCGTGTGTAGTTTAAGTCCGACATAATACACGATAGACACTGGACCGCCAATTCTGCGTCCCTATTGCAGAGAGGTCGTGTTCTTAGTATTGCATAATTGTCGTTTGAACAAAGCACCTCAAGGTCCAATACATTAACTCCATTGGTCTGCACTTCATGACGACCACGCATTCGCCAGGGCCTCGGCTTGTTCAATGACGCGCCCTACGGCTTCTTCCTGCCCTTCAGGCGGATACTTGTATTTGCGGAGCAGACGTTTGATCAAGAGACGCATCTTCGCCCTAACACTCTCGCGTACCTGCCAGTCCACGGAGGTACTGGAACGGAGTTTTTGAGTGAGTTCCATAGCCAAGGCCTTGAGGGTCTCATCGCCCATAGCTTCGAGGACTTGAGGCCGTTCAGCGAGGGCATCATAGAAAGCGATTTCATCAGAGGAGAGACCAAGGTCCTCTTCTCGAGTCAGGGCCTGCTGGATATCCTTGGCCATGGCGATCAGCTCTTCGATGACCCGGGCCGTCTCGATGGCACGATTGTGATACTTACGGAGCGTCTCCAAAAGACGGTCGCTGTACTTTCTTTCCTGGACCACATTGGTGCGGGCCTGGGAACGGATCTTGTCTTTGAGCAGACGTTCCAGCAGTTCCACAGCCAGGTTCTTGGCAGGCATCTTGCGGACATCGTCCAGGAACTCCTGCGACAATAGGCCGATGTTCGGTTTTTCGATCCCGGCCAGGCCAAACACGTCAATCACGCCCTCCGACAGCACGGCATTATGGAGGATTTGCTTAAGCACGGAATCCTTGGTCTTCCGTGTAGTCCTTGTCTTTGTGGTTGTATCTTTGATGATGACAGCCCTAACCGCATTGAAGAAGGCAATCTCTTCACGAAGTACTGCTGCTCCATCCAGGGTGCTACAGAGTGAGTAGGACTTGTTAACACTGGCCATCACATCAGCATAACGTTTCTTACCATCCTTAAGGCTTAGGATATGATTGGCTGCTGGTACGAGTACGTCCAGGGGTCGTGTTTTATAGGTCGAATAGTCGACACCGCCGTCCGATTGGTACATACTACGGACTACGTCCATTTTCTCCAGTAAGATGACGAGTGCATCTTCGGCTTTAACTGTAGGCTGGCCTTTACCCTTTGCTTCGGTATAGGTCTTCATGGCCTGCTTCAATTCCGCGGCAATCCCGATATAGTCCACCACCAGCCCACCGGGCTTGTCCTTGAATACACGGTTCACACGGGCAATGGCCTGGGCCAGGTTATGACCGTGCATAGGCTTGTCCACATACATGGTGTGACAGCAAGGTGCGTCAAAACCTGTGAGCCACATATCCCGCACAATCACCAGCTTCAACGGATCGGCTGGATCCTTGAATCGCCGCTCCAGGCGTTTCTTCTCCTGCTTGGTATACACGTGATCCTGCAATTCCTTGCGGTCCGCGGCATTGCCGGTCATGACAATACGGATGGCTCCGTCCTCCGGATCATAGCCAATGTCATGACCCTTGCGCTCGCGTCGCGATCCTACCCACTCTGGGCGCAAGGCAATGATCTTATCGAACAGGGCCACGCAGATGTCCCGGCTCATACACACGATCATGGCCTTGCCGTATAGGGCCTGATTACGGGTCTCGAAGTGCTGCACCAGATCCGCAGCCACCTCCTCCAGCCGGGGATCGGCCCCCACCAGCTTGGCCAATTCAGTCCAGCGGCTCTTGGTCTTCTCG
>CAZLTY010000074.1:0-18380 GCA_964562575.1 uncultured Pirellulales bacterium | reverse complement strand
GGTTCACGCCGGTCACGGCTTAACATATCGCAACATCGGCGCCGCGGCGCGCATCGAAGGCTTGTGCGAGTTTAATATAGGCCACAGCATCATTGCCAGGGCGGTCTTCGTCGGAATAGGGCAGGCAACCGCCGAGATGATAAGGCTGATCGAGAAATTCAGCGGGTGAGTGGTGAGTCTGTACTTGGCAGGCCGCCGGCGGAGAACTATTGACTGTCCAGCAGATAAGGAGATTGACAATGTTTACAGGTGCGATGGTGGCGTTGATTACGCCTTTTCAGGATGGTGAGATTGATTTTGAAACTCTCGACGAGCTGATCGAATTCCAGTTGGAAAACAGCATCGACGCGATAGTGCCCGTGGGCACAACGGGCGAATCGCCCACGTTGAGTCATGACGAGCAGAAGAAGGTCATAGAGAGAGTGGTCAATGTCGTCGGCGGACACGCGCCGGTGATTGCCGGAGCCGGCTCAAACAGTACGGCCGAGGCAATTGAGCTGACGGTTTTTGCGAAAAAGGTGGGAGCCGACGCGACTTTGCAGGTGACGCCGTACTATAACAAGCCCACGCAGGGAGGTTTCTACGAGCATTTCAAGGCAGTAGCCGAGGCGGTCGATCTGCCGATGGTGCTCTACAACATCCCGGGCCGGTGTGGTGCCGGCATGACGCCCGAGACTATAGCGCGGTTGGCCGAAGTCGAGAACATCGTCGCGGTCAAAGAGGCGAGCGGCAGTCTGGATCAAGCCAGCGAAGTCGCATCGCGATGCGATATAACGATCATTTCAGGCGACGATTCGCTTACACTGCCGTTGGCTTCGATTGGCGGAAAGGGCGTTATCAGTGTCGTAGCCAACATTGTCCCGGCTGACGTCAAGGCGATGACCGACCTGATCCTTGAGGGCGACTTGACCTCGGCCAGGCAATGGCACAGGAAGTTGTTCGCACTGTGCAAGAGCATGCTGACGCTTGCGAGTAATCCCATACCGATCAAGGCGGCAATGGCAATGCTGAACATGGCGCCGGAAGAATTGCGGCTGCCCATGACGCCTTTGGAGCAGGGCAGGAGGGCGGCGCTCAAACAAACATTGGAAGAATATGGCCTGCTCAGTTGACTAGTGCCTAAGCAAAGGCCGGTTGGGCAGAGAACTGCGCGGCTTCTACGGGGCGAGGAAGACATCTGTCTCACAAGCGGGCACTTCGTAGCCGTGATATACGTCTGTGCTCTGCAATGTGAAAACATCGTCATTTGAGACGCCGATAAATCGTGTCTTTAAGAACTTCACGTGGCCGTCCCCAAATAACACGTTCTGCCCTTTGCGCTTGTGATTGACAGTGTTTATCGTCACTAATCTTCTGTCGAGGCGCAGCCTGAACGGTTTGCCGAAGTCATCCCGCAAATTCTCAAACAGCGGACTCAAATCCGCCATAAGAACTTTCCGACAGTGCAACTGACCGTCGTTGCCTTGACGGCAACGTATCTGGAAGCTGTAAGTTATATATCTTCGGTCGCGGAAATCCCTGTTGCTCTTTAGTTCCGACGAGGTCAGCTTGGGCCTTCCGCGACTCTTGCTGCAGGACGGACAAACGAAACTGTCGGGCTCGACGTAACCGTCCTTAACGAGACGATACAGGCGCCTGGTATTCGAATGATTCTCGCTACCCTGGTAGCCGAGTTTGTACCACGGTGCGCCGGCCTGTGTTTCTATAGCAGGTTGCTTACCATCGTGGTCGGCAACGTATTTGCCCAGACTCTGGAAGAAGCCGCTCTGTTGCATCTGACATTGCTGCCGTTGCGAATCAAAACGAAGGTAATTAAGCGCAGTAAACAGAACACCGCCGGCCATCACAAACACAGCAGCAGTAGCCAGTCTTCTGAACAACCCTACCCCGTGCCAAATCTTGGGTCTGACCGGTCGTCTCTGTTCTCCAGCGAGCAATTGTCCCAGCCGATTCGTGCTCGAATTTGCAGCATTGTTGAGGTGCAATATGGTCCGCTCGACCAGATCATCCGGGCATACTTCGGGCTGTACGCTATCGAGCGGTGCCAGTGTTGCTTGGAAATTGGAGTGAAGTTTAGCGGCTTGTTCGTTAGAGGAAATCAACGCTTGAGCTTCGACGGTTTGTTCCGGGGATGCTAAGCCCATACAGTGGTCAAACAACAACTCTTTTTGCTTGCTGCTAAGCGGAGTCATTTGCCTTCTTTACTCCCAACTGAGGCCTTCCATTCTTTGGCAAAACGCCCAACGGCCGTATGAAGTCTGCTCTTGACCGTTCCAATGGGTATACTGAGAATCTCGGCCATTTGTTTGTAAGAAAATCTTTGGAAATATGCCAAAGTCAGGATTTCTCGCAGATTGTCCGGCATATCTCCTATAATCTGCCTCACACGGATGGCAGTTTCACGCTTTTGCAGTTCCTCGTACGGTAGCGTATCGTCTGACGTTACAGTGTTGAGCATGTCGTCGAACGACAATTCCTGAGAATCACCCATAGTGCCGATCGGAACAGCCGACGTTCGCTGCCATTTGCGCAAAGCGTCCTTAGCTTTATTCGCGGCGATAGTGAACAACCAGGGTCGCAAGGGCCGGCTCTTATCGAAGCTGTCCCGGCTCGTAAAGAGCTGTAGGAAAGTCTCTTGGAAGACGTCCTCAACGAGATCCTGCCGGTTCAGGAATTGCCTCAAGAACCCATGCAGGCTGTTCTTGTAACGATTTACAATCTCACGAAACGCGGCCTCGTCACCGGTGCCGTATCGGGTCAGAAGATCGGCATCCGTCAGATTCTCCAGATTGTAGACCATAAACGACCGTTCAACGAATTTTGCGAAAACAACTATACCCTTGAAGGGTAGTAAATTTGCGAGAGTGAGATCATAAACTGTTGTCGCAAAGCTACTTACCCGCGCAAGAACGGAAAATCTCAATCGGGAGCACTATGCTACACCCGATTGCCCTGCAAAGCAAGCATTATAATTCCAACGTATATATTTCGGCAAATCATGAACCGGAGTTAGTGCAATTTTGACGATAATATCGGCACTGAACAAGTGTGCGAAGTCGTTGAAGAAGATTGTCCTCAGTGATTCGCAGTTATGGGACGATTGGGGCTTCGCGATCACTGGCGAGTAGAAGGGGAGACTATACCCTTGAAGGGTACTGAAATTCCCGCGAGTAAGATCATAGACTGTTACTGTAAAGCTACCTACCCGCGCAAAAACGGGAATTTTCAATCGTGAGCACTCTATATTAGACCTTGCCCGTGCGTGAGTTGCCCGAACAATTGCAGAGTAATCTGTGGCTTGATTGGAGAACCAGAAGGCTTTACAATGCCATGGATACAGGATGCTCCCGAGACGAGCGCCGCTCGAAAGATCATTGGCTGTGGGTCGAGAACAAAAACTGGATGTGAGAAGAGGAAGAAGATCAAGGAGTTTCGGATGATCAATAAAGTGTTGCGTACAGTCCGACCTCTGGCTTGGCTCTTGGCTTGCGTTATCTGGGCCGCACCTGAAATGGCCGGCGCTCAGGAATGGACCCAGTTCGAAATGAACCACAGGGATGTCCGGGGAGGCTATCTGTGGACGGCAAGCGAAAACTGGACCAAGGGCCTTCCACACCCGGAGCTATCGGTGGAGATTGGCGACGATCATTCCGGCCAGGCACTCCACTGCGTCATACCCAAGGGCCATGATGCAGTCTGTCAGAATCTGGAACTGGCCGAACACGGGCGGACCCAGGGTACGACGCTTCGGCTTGCCGAGAACGCAAGTTTGACCGTTCTTAACCTGGCAGTTTTGTCAAAAGATCGGGAAAGCTGGTTCTACTTGGACGGAAAGCTGCATTGCCCCAAGGAAAACAAAAGTCTTCGCGTCGGCGGTCCCTGGGGACGGCCCGACATAAACGAGCCCGCCCGGTGTCACCTCATGGTCGGACCGACCGGGGTCGTGGATGCGTGGCATGTAGGAATCAACACCGATCTAAGGGCCGAGTCCGCACCGTCGACTCCATGGGGACCGCGGTTCTGGGCTCGCTCGACAGGCTCTGAGATTATCCTGGCCGACGGAAAACTCATCGCCCGCCAGGGGTTGCGCATGTCCACCTGCGACGCCAAACGTCCGGGCAGGCTTGCCCTGCGAGGCAAGGCGACTTTGAGAAGCGAACCGGACTCGAAGTACGGCATCGACATCTGGTGCGGCGTCTGGGAAATCGAGGGAGGTAAGGCCAAGATCAACGTTGGGGACATCGAGTTTTGGGGTAACAAATTCAAGGATGCGGTCAACACGAAAGCTGAGGCCGGAGTTGGAGCGGGGCTGGCCGTGTTGAAACTAACCGGCGACGGTGTCAGCACGATACATGCCCGCAAGGTCGACTTTGTTGACGCTGTGGTGCTTGACGTCAACGGCCTGCGCGTTGGCGCCGGGACATACAAAGTCATTGACGCGGCATCGATCAACGGGACCAACCTGCGGTTTGCGCAGGGGACGGACACTCGCAAATGGAGTTTCAAGTGTGACTCACCGGCTGGTGATCTATTGTTAACATTCTCGCGTTGAATTCAAGAGGACAAGTGCCAGTTGTTCAACCTGAGCGACGACCCTTATGAAACCACGAATCTGTATGATTCCGGAAAAAACGAAGCTGTGATTGCGAGGTTGGCGGAGAAGACTCGCTCCTGGCAGAAGAAAACCAACAACAAAGTGGAGGTCATCTGACGAATTATGAATAAGATCAGAAGTGTCATTTCAGCGGGGATCGTCGCCGTTCTTTGCGGCTCAACGTTTTGCCAATCCGCCGTGCTGTTCGACGATGATTTCGATCAACTCACACCCGGCATGTTCTCGGCGGGCGTCATCGGCGCCCACGCCGAATACCACTACGTGCATGAAACCGCGCCGCAGGGCAACTGGGTCGTTTCATGCTTCACCTCGGGTACCGCCGAGCAGCGAGCCTGGTGGGTAACCGCCGAGGACGGTGACGCGATGCTTTCGCAGACGATCTATTACAGACGCACGCACTCGCACCCATTCGTGTGCACAGCGACAAAGGGCAGCGAGTACTGGAAGGACTACACGCTTTCGGCACGCTTCGCTCCCGAATCGAACAAGGGCCAGAGCGGTGTAGCGTTTCGCTATCGCAACGACCGCTGTTACTATTTCTTCGGTGTCAAAGGCCCCAAAGCAATTCTGAAGGTCGTCAACCATGCCACAGCTTTTCACAAACCCGACGAGAAGATTCTGGCCGAGCGGCAATTCGCGCCGAAGCCGGGTGAATTCCTCATGGCAACGATTCGCATCGAAGGCAACCGTATCCGCGCCGAACTTGGCGGCGGACTCGTTCTGGAAGCTATGGATTTAACCTTTGCCGAAGGCAAGGTCGCCCTGACTGCCGACGTTCCGACCAAATACAGTTTCGTGAAGGTGACGGCCGGCGACGAAGAGGTTAAACGAGTGAGAAAATGCATCAGGACCAAGAGAAGGGAAGAAGCGAAACTCCAGGCGGCGAACCCAAGACCGGTCGTGTTCAAGAAGTTCTCCATTTCCGATTACGGCGTTGGGCGCAACCTGCGGTTCGGCGATCTGGACGCCGACGGCGAAATCGACGTTCTCTTCGGGCAGGTGCTCCATCACGGCCCCAAGGATCGTAACAGCGAGCTGAGCTGTCTGACGGCGGTCAACCTGGACGGCAAGCGGCTCTGGCAAAAGGGCAAACCGGACGGCTGGAAGAACCACCTGACCAACGACGTGGGCTTTCAGATCCACGACATCGACGGCGACGGCAGGAACGAAGCGGTCTACTGCATGAACCAGGAAATCATTGCGGCCGACGGCGCAACGGGCAAGGTAAAGTACCGCCGAGCCACGCCGTTGAAGCCGCCGGGCGATCACGGAGCACACAACATCTTCCCGCGCATCCTGGGTGACTCGCTCTTCTTCTGCGATCTGCGTGGGCTCGGGCAGGACCGCGACATCATCTTCAAGGATCGCTACCGCCACATTTGGGCGATGAACGATAAGTTCGAGGTGATGTGGACCGGAAAATGCAACACGGGGCACTACCCCTTCGCGTATGACATCGACAATGACGGAAAAGACGAGGTCGCCGTCGGTTATTCGATGTTCGATGACGACGGGACCAAACTGTGGTCACTGGACGGCAAGATCAAGGACCATGCGGACGGCGTTGCAATCGCAAGATTCAACAAGGACGCCGAGCCAATAATCTTCTACGCGGCCAGCGACGCCGGCGCCTTCTACACGGACCTCAAAGGCAACGTGCTCAAGCGTCACTTTTTCGGCCACGTACAGAACCCGGCGGTGGCCAATCTCCGGGACGATCTACCGGGTCTTGAGATCGTGAGCATCAATTTCTGGGGTAACCAGGGCATCATCAACTATTTCGATTCGAAAGGCGAACCGTATTACGATTTTGAACCGGTCCAGCACGGCAGCATGTGTCTTGTCATCAACTGGACCGGAAAGAGCGAGGAATTCTTCGTGCTCTCGCCCGATGTGACCGAGGGCGGCATGTACGACGGCCTCGGACGCCGGGTCGTGCAATTTCCGGCTGATGGTCACCCCTACCAGTGCAACGCCGTGCTGGACGTTACGGGCGACTGTCGCGACGAGGTGGTCGTGTGGGACCCCTACGAGTTGTGGGTCTATACGCAGGATGACAACCCCAAGCAGGGCCGGCTGTATGCGCCGCAGCGCAACGGGCTCTACAACTACTCAAACTACCAGGCAACGGTATCGGTGCCAGGGTGGACGCAGGATGGGTAACTCGTTTGCCCATGCTGTCAACGTAACGTGACCCATACTGCGTGGGCAGGAAACCTGCCCATAGGTGCTCACTTGGGTCAGAACACCCAAGACCGTCAATTCGTGAAGAGGTCGAAGATGCTGCCTAATTTGCTCGAGTCTGCCTGGTAGAATTCTGTGTAGCGGCAGCTTGTGCATGTTACGGAGGTGAATTATCGGCTCTGGACGTCGAATATGCGGTCATTTAAGGACGTTCAGCCTGGATCCTGCGTAGACCAATGTGGCCAGGAACATCACAACAATGCCCGCAATGGCGAGCACTCGGGCCGGGGTCCCGAGCCTGAACTTCTGCTCCTTTATGAACCGTGTCACGCAGTAGTAGTTGAGCAAGTAGTAGAGCGGCGCAACGCAGAGGCTCAGCAGCGCAACCAGCATGACCAGGGTGACCGGGTTCCTGACTGTTACCACCATCACGAAGGCGAACGTCGCCGCCACTGAAACGAATGCCCAATAGAGCCTTGCCCACCATTTCGCTCTCATGGCCGGCCGGAGAGTCGAGACGGTCTCGGCAAAGGACCGGGAGAAGCCGTCCATCACGGTGTATGTCGTCGAATACATGGCCGAGAATGCCGCGATCATGAAAACAAGATACATCCAGGACCCGATCTGTTCGACGTAGATGGCCGCCAGGGACTCGGCAAATTCCACCCCGTCGATTTGACGGCTCGTTCCGTGAAGAAACATCGCCCCCAATAGAAGAAAGACCGAAGCCACGACGAAAGACAACACGTATCCTATTCTCATGTCTGTCAGCGCCAAGCCCAGTATCCGTAGCCGGCCCGCCGAAGCCCCGGCTATGGACCTGCCGGACGAAGCCAGTTCGGGGTGTTTTTCCAGCGTCCAGAGAGAGTGCCAGATGGAGACGTCAATCCCCGTAGGCATCCAGCCTAGAATCGCGGCAATGAGAGGGATGGATCCTTGCGGAATCGACGGAACAACGAAATGTACGAACACGCCGGGGCGGGGAACGACCGGAATGAACACCGCCATCGTCGCCAGAAAAAGAACGACCATCATGGTCTTGTTGAGAAAATCCAGCCAGCCGTACCCACCGAGAATCAAGAAGGCAAGTACTGTTGCAATGATCAAAGCACTGTAGAACTCGAAAGGCATTCGGCCCACGAATGCGTAGAGTACGGCGGCAGCTATGCTGACGACACCGGCCAGGACCCCGATACCCTGGGCTACGGTTCCGAACAGGAGAATCCACAGGGCCCATCCCCTGGGGCCGGGAATTCTCATGTACCCGGCGATGAGAGACTCACCGGTCGCCGCTGCGTAGCGCGGGCCGAACTCGAAGGCGTGATACTTGAACAGATGAGTCAGTGCCACGAGCCAGAGCAGTTGAAATCCGAACAGCGAGCCTGCCTTGGGACTCATGACGAGATGGCTTGCGCCGATGGCAGTCGCAGCCAGGAGCAGCCCCGGCCCCATCTTGCCGAACAAAGAAAAGATCCCTTTGCGCTGCCTTGTATTCATAGCCTCGTGCGATCCCAGTGCTCATACATGACGCACGAGGATAGCAATAGCGAGCCAATACATCAAGAGCGGTCCGGTGTCCAAAGGCGGATTAACAGATGAACAACGGCCTGCATTCTTTCGTCGTCAAAACAAATCCCATAAGATCATAAAGAGCGACGACATCAGGCCGCGGTTGAGCAACGGCAAGACCATCGACGCGCAGATCTACAATTCAACTGTTGTACTTTTACCCGCATACACATCCTGGGGCAAGTCAACTAGAATCAAAGTATCGTCCTGTTCGCTATCTGGAAACGTCACAAAATCATCACCTTTCGCACCGTAGATATTCGAAACAGTAATCCTCATTCTACTTAGTTTCCTCGAAGGATCAGAAACGGTCATTTTGTCTATCCGCTCTGCCTGCAATTTGAGCATGACCATGCCCTGGCTGTCCGATCTGACCCTGATGCCCTCAGAGATTCCTATTTCTCCGGCCTTATAGAACGCAATCTGACACAATCCAAGTCTATGGTGTATTGCGGCCTGAATTTCAGCGCTGTTGGATAGAATTTCAATATGGCGATTATCGTCGGCTGTCTCCTGCAATTGCTGCACACTTACATCGGGCACGACAATGTATTGATATGAAGCGTGCTTTGGGCGATGTCCATGATCAAACCATAGCATGAACACTTCCTTGACCATCCTTGTAGAAATATGTTTTTGATCCGTTATATCTGACCAGCGCCCGTGCTCAGTTTGGTTGGATATATTGACGGTGGCGGGTTGGGGGAAAATATATCCGATTCTATCCTGGTAGACCCATTTAACGTCATCCAGTTGCCGGCTTCCCTGCGGAAGCTCTTGTATCTTATGGTCTTGCATCAAAGTCACAGCGCTTCTCATAAGGACCTGATTGACGGTAGTGACTACAGGTAAGTTTCGATCAGATTCTATTCCTGTGCCCAGACATACATATTCTTCGTCAAAAAAGAACCATGATTTTCTGGCCACGGTCATATCGTGTGGACTCTTGAAGTCAAATGCGACTGCGCCATAGCTGCCATCCGTAACCGCTCCAACAAAATCAGTAAGCCCGTCCTTCTGGATTTCATCAGGACCGTAAAGTCTGGGTTTCTGAAGTATGGTGGTGCCGGATATTTTCTGCCAATCGTAAACCGGCCAGACATTATGGTATTCATTCCCTTTGAGCATCAGATAATTTGTTCCATCTGCTCTGTGGTGCGTGGGCTTACCAGGTCCATTATATGGTTGTTCCATATTTCTATTCCTGGCCGAGAACATTCTCACTGTGGTATAGTAATTGGGCCTTTGAACGACAAAATGCTCGGTCTGCCAGAAGAATTTGCAGAAGGACAATGAGGGCTTGGCCTCTCCCTTTCTTAGCCGAATGATCTCTTCCAATTCTTCCTTGCGATAGTCAGTGCTATAAAGCAGCCGTTCTATTTCAGTGACTCCGCGCGGCTCGAAGGTAGCTTTGTGTGTAATGCTTCTGTTCTTTACACTGATATCTGCGTAAACGCCATATACCAATTGCCTGTAAATACCGTCGAGGTAATAATCGACCAGGCGATTTATTCTCTCTACGGAGAAGGCATATTTTGTGTTGGCTACATAGTAGGACCATTCTCCAAATGCGTTGGCATATTTGCCATACCCATAGGAAGTCGTATTGTTCACTCGATCCTTCCTGTGATGAAAGCTGTAATCATGCTGCATACCGCGACGGCCAGTGCTGAATTTCACCTCTCCTTCTATTAGCTTTATGATTTCATCAAATTGACGCCTGTCGCCTTTGAAGAGCAGATTCTTGGCTAATATCCCTGCAATCACAATTCTATCGCCGCTTGGCCTGGCCCCGGATGCATTCATGTGCGCTCTGCCTATAATGGGCTGGGCCTGCTCGACCTTCTCTTGCGGCAGATCGTCGCCCATGATCAGCATGAGATTTGCCAAATTGGCAGGCGTCGTGATTTGATTGTTATGCCAGTTGTCACCGAAGAAATCATGATCCACCCAGTAACAGAATGCTCGGTGTATAGCCTCCTTCAGCGTCTTATTCTCGTAGTACGATGACGCCCTGTTCTTGTAGGCTTTTGCCAGATACACTAGATTGTAAGTATGTTTTCGCTGAGGAAAACCAGCCGTTCTGCTCAGATCAACATAATTGACATCCGCAAAACTTCCATCTTCATTCATCTTGTGCATGATGGTTTCTATCTGACCATCATCGATAGGTGTTTTCATCAACTCTGCAATGACTCTTTCTTTTACAATCAGGAGATCGTCCTTTTTTGCATGAGCTGAAACGCTGAACAGTGCAATGATCAGTATGGGCGCGAGAGTTCGAAGGAGTGTATCCATAATTTCAACCATCTTCTACAACAAGAATCTGCATGTATGTTGTTCCTTTCAGTCTGGAACTGTGAGAGGCAATCATACCACGGACAGCCGCAGTTTTCCTCAAAAATGACTCAGAATCATTGACCCAACGGTTTGCATTGGACGCCGACACAAAGGCCGGCAAGAGCAGATTCCTGTCCTGGCTTTGCGTGTATGATCTGTGTTGCGAGCAGACTAGCAAAGCGCACGCTCGAGTTAACCTCGTGCGTCGAAACTCTGGCGCCACCAGACTTACAGTCTCAAGAGAATTTTGTTGACTTAATGTCGATTTTTGCGGAATCTATTCGAGAAATCCTCGTTGCTGTGTGCAGAGGATGGTGTTTGCCTGGATTAACTCGGCAAGAGAACTTATGGCCCGGTCAACCGACAGAACAAAGCCCAAGACAACCGGCTCGTCGAGCCTGGCGCTCAAGCGCGGGCGCAGGCTGGGCAAATACCGGCTGGCCAAATATCTGGGCGAAGGCGGCAGTTGCGAAGTGTGGAAGGCCCGCGACAGCGTCGAGGGGATCTGGGTCGCACTCAAGATTCCGCTGGCCGACGCGCACGGCAAGCGCGACAACCAGGCCCTGCTCCGCGAAGTCAGGCTAGTCGCGCAACTGCGGCACCCCCACATCATGCCGGTCAAGAATGCAGACATCATCGGCGAGCACGCAGTGCTCGCGACCGAACTGTCGGTCGGCACGCTCGATGACTGTTCGAGGCCCATGTCCGTGCGAAGGATCCTCTCGATTGCAGCCCAGGTCCTCGACGGCCTGGCCTACGCCCACCGCAAACGCATGGTTCATTGCGACGTTACACCGGGCAATATCTTTCTTTTCCCCAATGGCCGCGCCGCGCTCGGCGATTTTGGCATCGGACTGCAAGTCAAAGGCCGGATGAGGACCGTCGACGATTTCGGCACGCCCGGGTACGTTGCTCCCGAGCAGGCCTACGGCAGGCCGACATATCGCAGCGATTGTTTCGCCCTCGGTCTGATCCTCTACGAATACATCACCGGCGTTCTGCCGAGGTGGCCTTTCCGGTGGCCTCCCCGGGGCCACAGGCGCCTGCGCGAAAGAACCAGCCTGGCGTTCGTGGCCTTTATCAAGCAGGCCCTTATGATCGATCCGGCCAGGCGGTTTGCCAATGCCGAGAAGATGCGCTCGGCCTTGCTCGCGGCAGTTCCTATGAATCTAAAGCTTGACGCGGTTGTCAGGCCCACCGGCACCAAGAAGCTTGACTGGCTCAAGTTGCGCCGCGGCGCTTTCATCAAGCGATACCGTGCGGTCGTGCCGATCATCTTCCGCTGCGCCGATTGCGGCGAGCCGATTGCCGAGAGCATGTCGGGCTGCCCATGGTGCGGCAGCGACCGCAATCGTTTCGATAATAATACGCCGTTCAGCCATTTTTGCACGCGCTGTCACAAGGGTGTTCTGCCTGAGTGGCGGTTCTGCCCGTGGTGTTTCGGGCCGGGCTTCGCCTCGCCGGCTGCCGCTCGCACCGCGGGCGTGCGCTATCAAAGCCAATCCAAACATTGCGACGGAAAGCTCATGCGTTTCATGCGTTATTGCCCCTGGTGTCGCCGCAAGGTCCGCCGGCCGTGGCAGGTCCGGCCGTTCCCGGAAATCTGTACAAGCTGCGGCTGGTCGGTGGATTCAACCTTCTGGAATCATTGTCCCTGGTGTAAACACAGTCTTGTCTGAGAAACAGCAAAACCAAAGCCGAGTAACAGAACCGCCGTCGATTGCCGTGCCCCCGTCCGGCCCCTTTAGCTGGGCCGCTGTGACAGATCCCGGCAAGAGTCGTCCGGAGAACGAGGACGCGTTTCTAGCCGATCCTGAGACCGGCCTGTTCGTCGTATCCGACGGCATGGGCGGCCATCGCGGCGGGGCTATTGCCTCCTGCATTATCAGTGAAGATCTGCCCGTGATGATCGAAAATGCTCTCGACAGGCTCAAGGTCGGCACCACGCGAACGGTCAGATCTTTGCTTGAAAAGGCGATCGCCGAGCAGAGCCGACAGTTGCAGCTCGAAGGGACCAGCGAGACCGGCTACGAGGACATGGGGGCAACGCTGGTGATTGTCCTGCTCAGAAGGAAACGCTGCTTCGTCGCAAACGTAGGCGACAGCCGCGCGTACAGGCTGCGGTCAGGCCGCTTCACGCAACTGACCCGCGACCACTCGGTGGTCTCGGAGTTGATCGAACGTGGCCACATCACACCTGACGAAGCGCCCGACCACGCCGCCAGTGGACAGTTGACTCGATATATCGGAATGGAAGAAAAAGTCCGCTCCCATGTCCGTTCGTTCGCTGTCAAGAAGGGCGATCGCATCCTGCTCTGCACCGACGGCCTGACCGACATGGTCGGCGACCGGGACATCGCCGGTGTTCTTAAGACTCAAGCCGATCCTCAGACTGCCTGCAAGTCACTCGTCGCCGCAGCCAACCGCGCCGGTGGCCACGACAACATTACCGCACTTGTCATCGACTGGGCAGGCTCGCCGTAGAACCGAGGTTCTCGGAGAACCACTTTCGCAACGGCTCGGGTACCCGGTCCTTCCGCGCTGTGCGGCTACCGTTCTGGCGGGATCGCACCTCAGCCATCGCAAGCGTCGTGAAAATTGACGCGCATGCCTCGTTGGGATGGTAGATATTGCCTGTCGTCGGGAAAATCTTACGGTATTCGGATACCTCGTGCAGATTCCGGTAGGCGGGCCTGCCGTCGGTGTCGAGCTTGGGGGCGAAACGCCCGTCGCTTCCGACAAGCTCGACTGCTATCAGGCGAAAGTCCTGCGGCATCCGCTTGAGACCCTCGCCCTCAGCGAAGACCAGTAGCGGCAAGATGTAGCGCCGGTCCACAGTCGTCCCGATTGGAAAGACCCAACGGCAATCGGGCCCGTCCGGGTTGACCAGGTGATGCTTTTCGAGCCATGGGGTGCTTGAGATTTCCTCGGCCTTGATGAATCCCCAGATCTTGGTATACAGCGAATCGAACATGGCGGGATTCGCGCGCTGAAAGACGTGCATCTGCTCGTGTATCAACAAGCCGGTAGGTGACATGACGGCCCTCTCCGGCGCCGTCTTGTACCGCGAGGCAAAACGCCCGCATACGCGCTCACAAAGCACAATGTGCTTGCCCTGGGTGTGGCCGAGCCCACCCTCGATCTTGTTCGATACCTTGAGAAAGCTCCAAGGCATCTCAGCGAAGCGTGGAAACTTCTCTTTCAGAACTGGGTATAGCTTCTCTATGCAGCCGCGAAGCACTTGCTTTTCATCATCGGTAAATTGTCGCACCTGAGCCTGGTAGCGTTTTCGGCATTGCGCCCGCTGCTCGCCGAGTGTCTGTTTGTCGATTGGCGAGCCGGTCTTGGCCGACATTTCCATCGGCTGCAATTGACCGAAGTAGGAATCGAGCGACTCATCCATGATCGCAGCTTTGCCCGCCTCGACATCCAGAAACGTTACGGATATTGCTGGCGCCGATTCGTGTGAAACAACCTCTTCGGCGCTGAAGACGTAGTTGCAGAGGTACAAAGACGCGACGAGCGTCACTAATAGAGTTGTTCTTGCTTTGACCATGTCATCGCCTCAGCGTGCATTTTGTCTCCCAAAGACAGTTTATTTGACCGTCTTTGGGCAGAAAAGTCAATCCTAAGACCACGCCCGAGTTTTCAATTGTTCTCGACAGAACATCGGAGTATTGTATGGCGAGACAGAAAGGGAGAACCATGGAGAATACCGAAAGATATGAGAACTTTCCGCTGTCGATGGTCTTGCCGGCCGTTGTTGTTTCAATATCTGTCTATGTCGTGGGAGCCTGCATTCTAGCGACCTTGGCAGTCTGGCTCTGTGTACTTTACGTCTTCTACTGTGTTTGGATTGAGTTGCGGATTCTCAAACACAGTTGCGTTGACTGTTACTACTACGGCAAGCTATGCGGCCTGGGTCGAGGCAAACTGTGCTCGCTTGTGTTCGGCAAAGGCGACCCTCAGAGATTCATTGACAAAGAGGTATCCTGGGCCGATCTGGTGCCGGATTTCATGGTCGCGATATTACCCGCGATCGCAGCGGTCATTCTCCTGATCAGGGATTTCACCTGGCCTGTCCTCGGAATGCTCGTCCTTTTGTTCGTTTTGTCGTTCGCGGGAAATGCCGTAATCAGAGGTTCGTTCGCGTGCAAGCACTGCAAACAGCGAGAGCTTGGCTGCCCGGCGGAAAGGCTCTTCAACAAGGAATCTCAGGCAACCTCACAGTAGAATGCAGTGTGCCGGCCGTGACAGAGCACCCGAGACTGTCAATTCGTGAAGAGATCGAAGCACTCTTTCTGCTCCGGCACTGTTCGCATATCTGCGATACGGCAGTCCCGTGAGAGCCGGATGCAATGTCTTTTATGTAAACCCTGGAGAGCTAAAAGGCTCCCCAATCCTGTTTTCCCGGGATGTAATAGCTCGGGCAGACAAAGCGGAACATATTTGCTATCTTCCGCACTTTGTTGAGTTTGGCCTGGTCTTCATTTTGCATCGCGGCCAATTCTCCGCCGAAAACTTCCGAGAAATATTCATGAGCCGCCCGGTGTCTTTCTTCTTCCGTATCGAAAAGACAGCGAATTGCGCCCAACTCGCCGGCATCCAGCCAGAAACCTCCACAGCCCGGACATTCATCGAGCTCAACCTCCTTTTTGACACTGAAGAAATGCCGCATCATGACAGTGTCACTACATTTCGGACAATTCAGTCTCTTGGCGTGGTCGACCACGATGCTTTCGTCTCGTTCGATGTCCAACAGTTCTTCGCCGGCAGACTCATGCGGCTCGTCGAATTTCTCAAGCTCATAGTTGTCAAACCAGATGCCGCCACAGCCACCCTGGCAAACATCAACCATAACATCGCCAACTTTCATTTCCTCTAACACATTTCCGCAAGCAGGGCAGTTCATAATCTTTAATCCTTAAGAAGGGTTTACAATATACTACCATGATATGTATCGGCAAAAAAGTGACTGCTCAAAACCAAAAAATCCAGGCTATTGTCTGGTTTTGCCGTCGTTTGGCCCCTGCGGCTTCTTCGGCGGCTCTTTTACCGGCCTTTGGCCGGAAGGATGCCAAAGCAATCGCAGAAATGACCAGCCGTGCTACGCCCTTGTCGCAGAGACCCGGCCGTGTGGAATCATGCAAGGTTGTTGCGGTACCAGTCTATCGCCAGTTGCAGGCCTTCGGAGAATGATACTATCGGTTTGAAGCCGATCAGATTTTGTGCCGCAGTTATGTCGGCGAGGGAGTGTTTCACATCTCCGGCCCGCGCGTCGGCATAAATCGGCTTGACGCTCTTGCCCAGCAGCTTGTTGATCATGGCGATGATTTCATTGACGGTTACAGCCTGGCCGCACGCAACGTTTATCACCTCGCCGTTGGTCTTCTCGGCGCCGGCGGCCAGCAAATTGGCGCCGACAACATTGTCGATATACGTGAAATCGCGGCTTTGCTCGCCGTCACCGTAAATGGTCGGCGGTTTGTCCTTCAATATGGCGGTTACAAAAGCCGGGACGGCGGCGGCGTACTGGCTTTTCGGGTCCTGGCGAGGGCCAAAAACGTTGAAGTACCGCAGCGCAATCGTCTCAAGGCCAAAGACGCCGGAGAAGACCGAACAATAGTATTCGCCCACTAGCTTGCCGACCGCATAAGGCGAGAGCGGGCGGGCGGGCATTGTCTCGGTCTTCGGCGAGGTTGGCGCATCGCCGTACGCCGACGAACTTGCCGCATATACGAAGCGTTTTACACCCGCATCACGGGCAGCCAATAGAAGCGTAAAGGTCGCGTCTACACAATGTTTGTGTGTGGAGGCGGGGTCCTCGACGCTCAGCGGCACCGAGGGCAACGCGCCCTGATGCAGAACAACGTCGATATCTTTAACAGCCGATTGGGCGACCTCCGAATCGCCCATATCGGCCTCAATGAATTCGATTTTGTCGATAACTTCGGCAAGATTGCTTTTCTTACCCGTAAGCAGATTGTCGACGACTCTCACAAAGCAGCCTTGCGAGACGAGTTTTCTGCAGATACTCGAACCGATAAAGCCCGCTCCACCGGTCACCAGGAACTTGTCCATAAAATTAGCCTCTCACAAAGAAATTCAACAGTTCAAAACCAATGACGTTCAAGAGCGCTGACCATTATATACCCTTGAGGGTAGTAGATTCCCGCGAGCAAAACCATAACCTGCTATTTTAAAGCCACTTACCCGCGCAAGAACGCGAATTTTCAACCAGGAGCAGTATACCTGGAGCGCTCAGGCAGCACTACCGGCAAGTCGCGCTTTCTTGTGATATCTTCTGTATGACTTGAATTGCTCCTGGAAGTAGCCGCCCTTCATAGACCTTGCCGCAAAGAGCACACAGCCTATGATCGTAGCATCGACTTGCTCCAATTCGCGGACGGTCCTCTGGGCAGCACCCCTCTTTGTCGCCATGGCGTTGAACACCAGAACCGTTGCATCGACAAGTCCGGCCAGCACTTTGGCGTCACTTACCAGCAGCGAGGGCGGACCGTCAATTATGATGTAATCGTAGTTCTTGCGCTGCTCGGCGAGCAGCGATTCCATGCGGGCGCTTCCGAGCAGCTCGGCCGGATTCGCCGGCGCCGGTCCACAATCGATTATACCGAGACCCTCAATGCCGCTGGACCTGACGGCTTCTCCGGAAGAGCACTGGTGTGTCAGCACGCTGCTCAATCCAAAATCGAATTGCTCGGCCGAGTCGCCGACCTGCTCTTGTGGAAACAGCGTGTGTAGATTCGGCCTCCTGAAGTTTGCATCTATGAGCAGGACCTTCTTGTCTGAGGCGACGAAGGTCGCTGCAAGATTGGACGCGACAGAAGTCTTGCCGTCGCCGCTCATACCGCTGGTAACGAGCAAAGTCATGGAAGGGCCCGCAGGGCCGGAGAGCTTCAGGTTCGTCCGACACCGCCTGTAGGATTCGCTCACAACAGAATAGGGCGCCTGGCGAACAACATGCCCAAGGTCGACTCGTCGCACCTGGCGGTCCTCAGAGGCCTTGGGGATAACACCAAGAAGCGGAACCGGCACAAATTTCGCGACCTCGCTCGGCGTTCGCACCAGGTCGTTGGCCAGTTCGATGAGAAAGGCCAGGCCTATGCCGAGAAGCATACCCAACACCGTGCCGCTGGGGAACCACAGCCACCATTGCCTGGAGAACACCATCTCCAACGGCTGCCGAGCCTGCCCGACAGAGAGCACTTTGGGTGTCTTCGGGTCATCGTGCATTATCTTCAGTTTTTCGATCTGCTCTTTGATCGAGTCGAGCCTGGCGAGTCGTTCGTCTCTGATCTTCAGGCCCTTGTCGTATTGGACCCGGGCGAGGTCAAGCTGCTTCTTCTTTGCCTCGGCCTCCTGCCGGCTTTCTTCCAGCTTTTCGAATCTCTCCTGCAGTACGATCAAACTGTCCTGCGCATTCTGGAGATTCGCCCGCCTGGTCAGCTCGGCGATTTCAGCTTTCCTAAGCTCTCTTTCGGTCCTGGCCTTTTCTATCGAATCTCGTATCCGGCGAACATCCCTGTGATCGTCGCCAAACTTCGAGAGCTTGCCTGAGAGTTCGGCCTCCTGGAAGGCAAGCTGCTGAGCAAGCGAAGTCAGGATCGCATCTGCTTCGTTGGCAACCATAACCGCTGACAGCTCCATTTCA
>CAZLTY010000073.1:0-18911 GCA_964562575.1 uncultured Pirellulales bacterium | reverse complement strand
ACGCCGAAATTGCGGACTTGCCACTTATCGCCCAACATCCGGCCCAGTTGAGTCGGGTAGCTATCTCTGGAACGGAACCTGATGCCCGAGCCGTAGGTGATGCTGTCGCCGACGCATGCAACGCGGATGGTATCGCTATAGCACTCGGCACAAATCGGTCTGCTGCTATCGAGCCTCGCGCAACCGACAGCGGATAAATTGAGGACGGCCAAAACTGCGGCGATTCTGATGACGTGTCTGCTCATAACGGTCACTGCTCCTTTCGTTTCGGACTTCTGCGATGATTGACCAACGCGGACATGTTAGGCACTTCTTGTACAGAATGCAAGGTCCTATTGCCGCCAAGCTCCTGTGATACGCAAGCCGTAATACACTCCGAGGTGAAAACAAATATTGACCGTGAGATTGGGGTCCGGTTATACTTTATGTAACATCGAGCGATTTGTCACTGCCGTGCTACTGGAAGAATGTGAATGTGTGCAGTCAATAGTCGGCCGAGGGAAAAGGATAATGAGAAAGCTCTTGCACGATCTGGTTGGCATACTCTCAGTACAGTTCATCATCGTACTTGTCCTGGTGGCCCTGGGGAGTCTTGGATACCTTTACCGCAAACCCCTGTTCATTACGTATCACAGACTGAGCTGGCGGTCGGCGGTCAAGGCGATGCGACGTACTCCGACGTCTGAGCGGCAACGTAAAAGGATCAGTGATCATGGGGATCGAGCGCAGCATCACAAGGAAGCCCTGATACGTCTTGGATACCTTGAAAAGCGGAGTTTTCAAGTGGAATTCCTTACCGCTACGTCACCGCAGACTCAGGCGATGTTCCGGGAATTCGAGCGCAGACATCCCGGCGCCATGAGCAGTGGCGGCTGGGGCAAACCGTTTTTCATTATTGACCGCCCTGAGAGAATGCCAACGTGGGAATCTCTGATCCGGGAATATGACGTGCCGCCAACCGATCCCAACCAACCAGCCGCTCTTGAGGGTCTACCGCAAGCTGAGGTCCCCTGAGCTTGCCGTTAGCGTCTGGCGGGCACAGGAGCAACGCTATGTTGTGAATGAGCGGAATTCGCGGTTTAGCAGTTCGGCGTATTTGCCTGGTTTTCCGTCTCCGACGGGCTTGTCGTCGAATTTGACCACCGGGACAATGTCCTGGGTCGTCGAGGCGATAAGAAGCTCATCGGCCCCGGCCGCCTGTTCGACCGTCAACGATTCTTCGACGACCTCCAGTCCGGCGTTGCCGGCCGCTTTGAGCGTGAATTCGCGGGTGATGGAAGGCAGGATATTGGCAGTAAGTGGCGCAGTTTGCAGGCTCTGGCCGTCAATGGCGAAAAATGCCGAGCCGGCCCCTTCGGTTATGAGCCCGGCCTCGTCGACAAGTATCGCCTCGCCGCAGCCCTTTCTCGCGGCATCGGCGGTAGCCAGAACGTTGGCCAGCAGATTAAGCGATTTTATGTCGCATCTTTTCCACCGCCAATCGGGGTGAGTGGAAACAGCGATTCCGTTTGTTCTGTCGGCGCTATTGTCGGACACTTCCGAGAGGTTAAGAAAGAAATTCGGCTCCAGGTTATCGTCCCAGCCGCGGTCTCTCGGCGCAGAACCTCGCGTAACGTGAAAATATATCTTGGCGTTGGCAATGCCGGCGGCGTCAAAGGCCTTGAGGACACGGGCGCGGATCTGCTCGATGTTGATCCCGGTTATTCCAATCGCCGAGAGACTATTGGCGAATCTCCGCAAGTGTTCGGCAAACGCGAAAAGCTTGCCATCATAGCTTCGCATCACCTCATAAACGCCGTCGCCGAAGAAAACACCGCGATCGTAATGGATCGGATCGACCTCTGCCGCCGGCACGATTTTGTCTTGGATCATCGCTATCTGCATGAAATTACCCCTTCAAGAGTACCAAAAGCTAGCTCTCTAACCTCATATTCGCCAATAGAATACAAAAATATCCGATAATTTGCTTTACAAAAAGCGCTGAATATGTAGAATCTCGCTTTCTGAATTAATTCTTGACCATATACAGACCTGGAGTTTATCGCAAATGTACGCAGTATTTGAACAGGGTTCGAAGCAATATAAGGTCGCCGAAGGCGATTGTGTGAATATCGATCTGACTGACGTCGCACCGGATGCCAAGACGATCGAATTGGACAAGGTTCTGCTGATCAGCGACGGCGAAGACGCGAAGATCGGCGCCCCCTATCTGGAAGGCGCCAAGGTAATTGCCTCATTCAAGACCACATCAGAGGATGCCATCGTTAAGGGCAAGAAGCTCTATCCGACACACTTTCGCAGACGCAAGAACAGCAGAAGACGCATGGGCCACCGCCAGAAGTATCTGCAGGTTGTAATCGACAAGATAGAAGCCTGATAGACCGTCGGAGTCAATAGTGGTTCGCACAGCCAGGCCTCGCAACTCCATGGTCTCCAGCAACAGCGGTTTCGGATAAGAATGTGGACGAGGTTCCCTTTCGAGACTACTTTTGTGCTTGTTTCGGATTTGGGATACGCGTTTTCACGGGGACAAGTTTACCCCGGCAAAAGCAGGGGTGCTTCGGATTTGGCTGCCTGAAGCCTCAGTGTCTCTTTTTGGCAATGAGGAAATCGACGGCTTTTTTGATGTTCTCGGCTGTCGAGATCAGGAACAACTCGTCGCCTTCGTTGATGATTTGATCGCCTCGGGGGATTGAGAATTCCTCGCTCTGCTGATTGTAGACGGCGATGAAGGTGCACTGGTGCGGGAAGCGGCGGCTGCCGACAATGTCCTTAACGCTCTTGCCGGCGACCTTTGCCCCATCGGGGACATTGACTACGAAGACATCCGCCTTTCCGCCGCCTATGGTGGTAATTCTGCGCACCTCTGGGTTCTCGATGTCCATCATCATCTGGCTGACCATAAGGTCGGTTACGCGAACGATTGAGGTCACGCCGGCGACTATGTAGGCGTTCTTGTAGGCGGGGTCCCTCATCCGGACTATTGTGGTGGGGACTTTGAAACTCTTGGCCAGTATGGCGCAGGCGAGATTGTCGGCGTCGGCGCCCGTAGCGGCGACCACGACGTCGGCCTTTCTAATGCCCGCTTCACTCAAGGCTTCGATGCTAGTGGCGCTTGCGTTGATGGCGACTACTCCGGTCTCTGCGTACAGCTTGTCGCAACGCTCCTTGCACTGCTCGATCAGCACGACATCGTGCTTGTTATCCAACAGCCTGCGAACGAGACCGCCACCAACCATTCCGCCACCGGCGACCAGAACGTACATCTATTTGCTACCTCCAACTACGAACGATTAACTCACTGGCTATTGAATCGGTCATCTACCGCCAGGCCTTTGCGGAAAACAACAGCAACACGGGTAATATTTCCAGCCTGCCGGCCAACATGCCGAAAATATACGTGATCTTCACGACAGGATGAATGTTTATCATGTCGGTGGTGGATATATAGCAAGGTCCGATATTGCCCACGGCGGAGAACATCCCTGAGATTGACTGAAGAGGGCCCTGACTGGAAAAGATCGCTGTTATCGCCCCGCCGAGAAGCACCAAAACCATCCAGGTGAAGAACAACGCGGCGACACGGTGTATTTCATCCCGGGCAACGGTTCTCTTGTCGATTATAAGAGCGGCCGATGCCCTATCGGAAGTCCTGAGCTTGAAAAGCTCCCTGAACATAAGCCTGTTGAGTATGGCGACCCTCAGGACCTTGAAGCCTCCGGAGGTCGAGCCGACGCAGCCGCCGACAACCATCATGACCAGAAACAGTTGCTTCGACATCGCGCCGAAGAAATCGGTGCTAATGTCCCTTGTTGCAAAGCCGGTCGTTGTGAGAATGGAAACGACCTGGAATACGCTGTGGCGAAACGCTTGCTCGAAGTCACTGAGTCTTACCGCGACACCGCGAGTAAACAGGGCACTGAAGGCACCGCTCTTGTGGAGCTGTTCAAATACGACCAGAGTCGTGAAGGCTGCGAGCAAACGCCACCAGTATCTGATCTCAATGTTGTCCCAGAGGGCGCTAAAGTCCCTGGTCAGGACACGGTAATGGATGAGAAAGTTGATTCCGCCCAGCATCATAAAGAAAACAAGCGTGTATTCTATCAGGCGATAGTTGGGGTGGTTTGTCAGACGGTAGAAAGCGATGCTGCTGTCATGCGGCGAGAAACCACCCGTCGCTATAGTTGTCAGTGCGTGACAGACGGCGTCGAAGACCGGCATCTTCTCGATGACAAGAATCAGCGCAGCCAGAGCTGTGAACGCTGCGTATATGACCCAGAGTATCCTGAGGGTGTTGAACAACCCCGGTGCGGGCCTGCCGGAAGATATCTTGTGGCTCTCGGCTCCGAACATGTGATGGGCCCCGCCGCCCTGTGAGATTATCAACAGGAAGAACGAAAGTATCCCGATGCCTCCCAGCCATTCGGTGAGCGCACGCCAGAAGAGTATGCTCGGCGGCATTTCATCAAGCCCCGAAAGTACGGTGATACCCGTAGTGGTAAAACCGCTCATGGCCTCGAAGTAAGCGTCGAGGCAGTTCGAGCCGAGCACAATTACAAAGGGTAAAGCTCCCATCGCTGAGGCAAACAGCCAGCCGAGAGCGCATATAAGCATCGAGCCGGTTGTGTCAATTGTCTGCGGCTCGAATTTGCGACGCAGGAGAAATCCGAAGGAAAATGAAATCGCTGCCGACAGAGCAAAGGCCGTCGCCGAACGCCAGCCGTCACCCCTTTGTCCCCAGTAGATCAGAACCGGTATCAACGGGAATAACAGAACCAGGCTCAATATCTCAAGCAGGCCCCCGACAAAATGGAATATGCAGTTTACACGTCGAAATCCATTTCGCATTCGCGACTCCGCGGCATGATAGATGCTGCCGCACGTACAATTCCTTTATTGCAGTACACCAAAGTCACCCTGCCAGCGGCCCGGGCAACCACACATTTCAAGGCTGATACAAGGATCGGCCCCACCTACTTTATCGTCCGGAGTCCTTAACCACAATGAGCACAAGACCTTGTGGACAAGGAGTTTTTGAGCTTTTGTTTTTTTCAGCGTTTCATTATAATAGCAGAAATAATGGATGACACTAAGCAAATTGAGCAACTCATAGAAGGCGGCTATAGCTGCATATCCATAGTCACACATGAAGAGCAGTACGCCCTGCAACTGCTGCGTGAGGTGGCAATTGATCTGGACCGAGAAATGCTGATATGGTCTGTCGCGGGCGGTATCAGGAACGGCATTCTGCCCGACAGCCTTTTCACGGAGAACACCGAGACCCCCGCCACGGGGCTCTATCATCTCGCCGATGCGAAGGCCGGTTCGATCTGTGTGACTCTCGATCTTGCCGAGCATCTCAAGAGCGGTCTGACACTGCGAGCCTGGCGCGACCTGACCGACAGTTTTGAGAAGAATCGCAGCACGCTGGTGATGATCGACAACGAGGACACGCTGCCCGAGGTCGTGAAATCCTATACGAGGCGCTTCGAGATATCTTTTCCCGATGAGAAGGAATTGAAGAACATTACCCGCAGGACCCTGCAACGATTCCACCGCTATAACCCCATTGAGGTCGGCATCTCTTCGAGGGGTCTGGATGCAATTGTCCGCAACCTTCGCGGGCTGAGCCGCCGGCAGGCCGAACGCATCATTATCGACACCGTCGCCGACGACAAGCGTTTCGACGACAACGACATAAACAAAGTCATCGCGGGCAAACGGCGGATGATTCAGCAGGACAGTCTGCTGGAGTACATCGAGACACCGCTCGATATGAGTGAGATCGGCGGCATGAGACGGCTCAAGAAATGGCTCAGTCAACGCCAGGACTCGTTCACCCGAAAAGCCGCAGAGTTCGGGCTCGAATCACCCAGAGGCGTGCTCATGCTCGGCGTGCAAGGTGCCGGCAAGAGTCTCTGCGCCAAGGCGATCGCCGCCGCGTGGCAACAGCCGCTGCTGAGGATGGATACCGGGACTCTGTACAACAGTTTCATCGGCGAATCCGAGCGCAACCTTCGCCAGGCACTCAAGCAATGCGAGATGATGTCGCCGGTTGTATTGTGGATTGACGAGATCGAAAAAGGCTTTGCATCGGCGGCCAGCCAGAGCACGGACGGGGGCTTGTCCAAGAGATTGTTCGGCACGCTGCTGACCTGGCTGCAGGAGCGACAAACGCCGGTATTTGTCGCAGCCACCGCCAATGATATCGGGGCCCTGCCTCCCGAACTTCTGCGCAAAGGGCGATTCGACGAGATATTCTTCGTTGACTTGCCCGCTCCGGACGTGAGGGGGGAAATATTCGCCATTCACCTGAAGAAACGCATGAGGCTCCCCGAGAAGTTCGACCTGGATGCGTTAGCCGGGGCATCGGAAGGCTACAGTGGCTCTGAAATAGAACAGGCCGTCATATCCGCTCTACACGAGGCGTATGCGGAAAAGAAAGGCCTCAATACCGAGCGGATTCTTAAGGCACTGAGGACCTCGCCGCCGCTTTCGGCGACGCTGGCCGAGAGTGTCCAGTCTCTGAGGACCTGGGCTGGGGGCAGATGCGTACCGGCTGACTGAAAAACGCGCCCGCTGGGCTTTGGGCTTTCATCTTTTTGCCCTTGCCTTATAATAGGCCACCGATTGGACTCACTCGATATTAAGGATGATATTTATGGCACAGCGTTATTTGTTTACCCGGTTGGCCCTTTGCCTGGTTGCGAGCTTGAATCTGGCCGGGTGTGTCGAACGCAAGCTAACAATCAACACCGAGCCGCAGGGGGCATTAGTCACACTCAACGATGAGGAGATCGGTGTCTCTCCCGCCACGGTCAACTTCCAATGGTATGGCGATTACAATGTCAGGATCAGCAAGGAGGACTACGAAACGCTGAACACCCACCGCCAATTGAACAGCCCCTGGTATGACGAGTTTCCTTTCGATTTCTTCGCTCAGATAATCAACCCCAACAGAATCGTCGATTCGTACGAATGGACGTTCGAACTGGCGCCCAAACGACAAATCAGCCGGGATGAGCTGATCCAAAACGCTCAGCAAGCGAAAGAACAGTTGCAGTAAGAGGAGTTGTACTTGAGACTTTTGAAGCTAAAGGTTCACACGCAGATTCTTATCGCCATCGTCCTGGGAGTCGTGGTCGGACTTCTGCTGGGGGAAAAGACCGTCCACATTAAGATCGTGGGCGACTTGTTCATTCGGCTTCTCAAGGCGATCATAATACCTCTGATCATGGCCTCGATGGTAGCGGGCATCGTGAGCATCGGCGACATTCGCAAGTTGGGCAGGATCGGCTTGAGAACGTTTCTCTATTATGCAGCGACGACAACCCTGGCGGTGGTTGTCGGACTTGTCCTGGTCAACATCATGAAGCCCGGCGTTGGTATGGAGATCGCGGAACAAGCGGCTGATCCTGACGGCGGAGAAGTGCCCTCGGCGGCAGACGCGGGGCAGGAAACGCCTGATGATTTGTCCGACAGCGAAGTGCCTTCGGTGGTGACGATTATCATGGACATCGTTCCGGCGAATCTTTTCGCTGCGATGGCGCACGATAAGGTGCTGTCGGTCATCTTCTTCTCTCTGTTGCTTGGTGTCGCCATCAGCAGCGTGGGAGAAATCGGCAGGCCACTGGTGGGTCTATTCGAAGCCTTCAACGCGGTTATGATGAAGATAACCGACTGGATCATGCGCCTGGCGCCGTACGGTGTATTTGCCCTGATGGCTCACACGATAGGCACAATGGGACTGTCCGTCATAAGACCCCTGCTGACATACATGGCGACGGTAGCGACGGGCCTGGCCGTTCATGCCTGCGTGACACTGCCCATTCTGTTGATCGTTTTCGGCAAATACTCACCTGTGAAATTCATCAAAGACGTTTTCAGCGCAGTGGCAACCGCCTTTAGCACGGCCAGCAGCGCCGCGACCCTGCCGATCACGATCGATTGCCTTCAGGAAAACACGGGCGTCTCCAACAAAGTGACAAGTTTCGTGCTGCCTTTGGGCGCTACGGTGAACATGGACGGTACGGCACTGTACGAAGCGGTCGCCGCCATGTTTATCGCTCAGGCCTATGGACGCGACCTTGGAATCGGACTCCAATTGGTTATCGTGCTCACGGCGACGCTCGCATCGGTAGGAGCCGCGGCAATCCCCAACGCGGGGCTTGTCACGATGGTCATTGTCCTGAGGGCGGTGAAGCTGCCTCTTGAAGGCATCGGGATGCTTGTGGCCGTAGATAGAATACTCGACATGCTCCGAACCGCCGTAAACGTATGGGGAGACGCCTGCGGAGCCGCAGTAGTGGCAAATCTCGAAGGCGAACAACTAAACAAATGGACCCGAGACAGATAAGCACAGTCCTTATCACCTGCTCGGCGGGGCTGGTCGATTACGTCCGGCGCGAAGTCGAAGATCTGGGCTATGAGTGCGGCGAATCTCACAAGACTGGGCTCGAGCTACAGGCTGATCAGTACGACGCGATGCGGCTCAATCTACATTTGCGCACGGCGTACAATGTCCTGTTCCTGCTCAAGCAGTTCGAGTGCGTCTCGCCTGATGAGCTTTACCGCAATGTTATGCAGTTGCCCTGGGAGGACATGATTTCTTCCGACGAATACGTCAGTGTGGTCGGCAGGGTCAATACCGCCCATGTGAATAATTCCATGTTTGCCAGCTTGAAGGTCAAGGACGCCATCGTCGATCGCATCGTGAGGCAGACGGGCTCGCGTCCCGATTCGGGCAAAGACAGGGACAAGGTCGTCGTCCAGTTGTATTGGAAAGACGATCTCTGCCGGCTCTACCTGAACACTTCCGGGCTCAAGCTCTCGGATCGGAGCTACCGCAAAATGCCTCATACAGCCCCGCTGCGCGAGTCACTGGCCGCGGCAATCATCATGGCGACGGACTACGACGGCAGCGAGCCGCTGGTTTGCCCGATGTGTGGCAGCGGGACGTTGGCGATAGAAGCGGCACTGATTGCAAGCGGGCGAGCCGCCGGTTTGTTGCGAAGCAACTACGGATTTATGCACATGAAGTACTTCGATGAGCCCGCATGGCAACAGATGCGCAAGGAAGCACTCAAGAAGAGCAAGACACGGGGCGGCAAAGCGGGATTCAAGCCGGCCAGGATCATCGCCACCGATATTGATGCTCGGGCCATCGAGGCGGCACGCAAGAACGCGATGACCGCGGGCGTCTCACACCTGATCGATTTCGATGTCTGTGATTTCGCCGCGACGGTTGTTCCGCCGGGGACGGGGACCATAGTGATGAATCCCGAATACGGCCTCAGGATGGGACAAATGCGGAAACTCAAGAAGACCTACAAAGGCATCGGTGATTTCTTCAAGCAGAAATGTGCCGGCTATACTGGCTACATCTTCACGGGCAATCCGGCACTTTCCAAGGTGGTCGCACTGCGCACCAGCAGACGGTTCGTGTTCTATAATGCCAATATCGAGTGCCGGCTGCTCAAGTACGAACTCTATGCAGGAACAAAGGACAAACAGACTTGATCTTCTCGATCACGCCGTGATAGCCCCTTGAAGGGTAGTAAATTCCCGCGAGTAAGATCATAAACTGTTGTTGTAAAGCTGCCTACCTGCACAAGAACGGGAATTCTCAATCGAGAGCACTATTAAAAGAGCAGGGAATCTGCGAAGACGTCCTGGAAGCTGCTCTGGTGGGCAATTTCGACATATTCGATTTTGCGTGCCAATTCGCGTGCCTGGTTCCGGCTGCGGCGGGACACGAGCATCATCTGCGCGCCGGCCGAAGCGGCGTTGCCCACGAAATGGATTCTCTCGGCGCCAACTTCGGGCAGAAGACCTATCCGCAAGGCGCTGCGAGGATTGATGTAATTGCCGAACGCGCCGGCCAAGAGTATTCGCTCGATATCGCGATCCTCGATGCCCATCTTCTGCTGCAAGAGTTTTATCCCCGCGCGGATGGCGGCTTTTGCAAGCTGGCTTTCACGGATGTCCCTTTGTGAGAGGAAGACCGGCCGCTCACGTGCGTTGGCGGCTGCGGCCAGGGAAAACGCCGGTTGGCCTTGATATTCGATGATTCGCGAGAAGATCTGGGACGGCAGCTTGCCCTTGAGTTCGAGCCGGTCAGCGAAACGCCCTGTTCGGTCGATAATACCGAGGTCGAGCAGGACCGCTACGGCATCAATCAGACCGGAGCCGCATATCGAACGAGGCGCGGTGTTTCCAATTACGTCCAAATCTATGTCATCGTCGTTTATTACGACCGCCTCTATCGCACCGCCCGCCGCCCTGCTGCCGCAAGTTATTCGCGCCCCTTCGAAGGCCGGGCCTGCCGCACAGCTTGCGGCGTAAAGTCTGTCTTTGGCGCCGAGAACGATTTCGCCATTCGTGCCGACGTCGACAATGAGCGTTATCTTTTCGGCGCAATCCATGTCGACCGCGAGCGCCACGGCGGTCGTGTCCGAGCCCACAAATCCCGCGATGTTCTCGACGGTGTGGATGTTGCCCGCCGAGTTGATCTGCAGAGCCGAATCGCCTGCGGGCAAATCGCGGGCATCGAGCGAGAAAGCCTCATATGGCGCCCGGCCCAGTTGAGTCACGGGTAGTTCGAGGAAAATATGACTCATGGTCGTGTTGCCCACGATGCACGCCTCGTATATGTGGTCGGTGCTGACGGCAGCTTTCTCGGAGAGTTTTCCGGTAAGATCGTTAATACAGTCTATTGCAGTCTTGTGCAGCTCGGCGGCTTTCCCGCTAGTCTCGGCGTATGCGATTCTGCTGACGACATCATCCCCAAATCGAGTCTGCGGGTTGAGAGCAGCTTCTGTGGCCAGGCATTGACCTGTCCTCATGTCGATCAGTTTGGCGACAACGGTGGTAGTGCCGAGATCGACAGCCAGGCCGAATATGGCCTCGGCCTGTGAGTATTCTCTGTAGATATCGGGCTGGATTTTCTGCTGGGTGTCGAGACCATCGGCCAGGATCCGCTGCTCGAAGAATCTGGACTCGGGCGGAATTGTTGCTGCCATGTCGCTTAGGATACGGCACTGACAGGCAAGGACCTCCTCGCCGTCCGGCTCAAGGTATGCAAGGCACTTCTTGCATGTTCCCCGGCCACCGCAGACCGTGTTCAGGATAATGCCGGCCTGACCTGCAGCATCGAGAAGAGTGGCCCCTTCGTGAATGGAAATTTGCCTGCCGTCGGGCTTGAGGATGACATTGAAGTGCTTCATTGGTCGTGTTGCGTATATCGCGTTGCGCATCGCGCACTTTTGGCGCGACACTCAATACGCACGACGCATCGCTAACAATCAGCTTATTTTATGGCGAATTTTCCAGCGGGCGCGCCTTTTCTTGCTGCCCACTTTTCGTCTGCGTCTGGGTTTTGCCATACATTTCTCCACAAACAATCAAAAAATCTTTATCGCAAAGAACTTTCAAGTACTGATAATATATGCTACCATAAATCGGTTGTAAAGGAAAAAATAAAAATTCGCCATGTCCGCGGCAAGAGTGCGGGACTCAGCAGGCGACAAATGCCGGGGTAGTCCGCTGCAGATCCGTGGGCCTGCTGGCGACTCACACAGGGGTCAAAACATGATTCAGTGCAAAGATTGCGAGTTTTGTCAGATCGATACTAATGGCAGAAGGAACTTCACGTGCGATCCGTTCGTCAACATCAAGGAGCCCGAGTGCATCACCAAATGGCAGTTGATACGCCTGGATATGCTGCTGGCAAGCCACCAAGGCATGCTTAACTGGCAGGGTAAGCTCGCACCGCTGCAGGACAAGATCATCAAATATATGCAGAGAGAGATCAACGAGCTTGACGAGACCGAGAGTTGGAAGCTTGACGACGCTACCGAAGAGGACGAGGATGAGCTGCAGGAAGAAGGTTTTTGAGACGCCTAGCGGCCCAGAATGACGGCGAGAGCGGCCATTATTTGGCGGCGCTGCGGCTGCCACAAACGCCGATAAATATAACGAGAACGGCGTGCCAGCCAATTGTTCTGGTGATTCGGCATACAATCGATGACACGCATTTGAGGACCAGGGATGGTTCAAGTGATCGTTTTTGGGGATTCATGCAATAAACCATCGGCGGTTTGCGTCTGTATTGGTGAAGAAAACGCTTGAATATGGCAATGAGCGATGACTTAGCTCGGATAATAACTGGCTGCAAGCAAGGCGACACTCAGTGCTTCTCGCAGGTCGTCGATATGTATTCAGGCCGGTGTTATGGCTATTTTTATCGCTTGACGGGCAACAACGACATCAGTGATGAGTTGCTAAGTGAGCTATTTGTCAAGTTGGTGGAAAAGATCGGCTCGTACAAAGGAGGCTCTTTCGAAGGCTGGCTCTTCAAAATAGCCTCCAACATCTTTCACGACTACTTAAGGAGCAAACAGCGTCGGAAGAAACTGCTCGACACCCAGAAAATGCAACTCGAATCGGAGGTAATAGAGTATAAACAATCCGACGGTGATCAGATTGAAAGATTGCAGAAACAACTTGGCAGACTGGATAGAGATACGAAGGAGTTGATAATGCTGCGTTTCTATTCACAGTTGAGCTTCAAGGAAATAGCGCAGATGCGATCCGAGCCGATTGGGACCACATTGGCGAAGATGCATAGGGGGCTGAAGAAACTCCGAGTTTTGATGGAGGGATAATGGTATGGAAAGTCGAAATCAGGAAAACTTGGGCGAATTGTTCGGCAAATTTTTCGACGCCGAGCAGGTTGAGAGTTGCCTCAAAGACTTTCGAGAGGCCGAGCGGATCTTTGCCGACAATCCTGCGCCTGAGCCCGATGATATGCTCATAGCCAACATCAAGGCGGAAATCGCCATGCGCCTGCCGGCCAGGAAGGCGGAATTGGCCAGACACAGGATCTACCGGAGGGCCGTCGCCGCCGCTGCGGTTTTTCTTATCGCCGGGATTAGCACGATGCTCTTCAATGGTCCCCAGCATGGCCCCGCAAGACTGGCGGCGGCTTCACTGATGCCCACGGCAGTCTGGGAGAGCGACGATGTTACCGCCGATGATGAGAATTTGGCGTTCTTCGCCACGGAAATCGAGCAGATTGAGAACGAGGTTATGGCCCTGGAGTCCGACGAGGACACCAGCGAAAGCGACAGCACGATCGCAGAATTAGAGATGGAGCTGATACTTGTTAGCAGCGATTTCTGGAAGGAATAATACTAATGGAGAAATGTCGTGGCATTATTTTGCTTTTAGCTGTGGCGGCAGCAGTAACCATTACCGCCTTGCCCTGTCCGGCCGATGAGAAGAAGCAAGAGGACAAGAGCATCTTTGCCGAGAATGAGCGGAGGGGGCCAAGGACTGGACGAGGAAGGTTTGAACTGACCGATGAGGAGAAAGACCGCATTCTGGAGGCCCTGAGGGAACGCAATCCTGAGAAGGCACGGGAAGTGGCGGGGCTGCGCGAGAAGGACCCGGACAAATTCAGGGAGGAGTTGAGGAGGCACGCCCGTGAGGAATACAGCAAAGTAATCAGGGGGCGCATGGAGAGATGGAGACAGGAGAGGCAAGCCGAATTTCTCGCATTTCTCGACAAGAGTGTTCCCAAGGTGGCGGAGGAACTGGCCAGACTAAAGGAGAAGAATCCTGACCTCTACACGAGAAAGTACGACTTGGCTCGGCGTAAATATGAGCGAGCTTTCGAAGAGAGCAAAAGGAATCCCGATATGGCAGAAGTTCTCCTGGAAGACTTGAAACTGAGAGAACGCTCCGACGATCTAGTCGTAAGAATCAAAGCCGCCAAGAGCGAGCGGGATAAGAAGAGACTGACCGCACAACTGGAAAGAGTGCTCAGTGACAGATATGACCTGATCGTACGGCGAAAGCAAATGGCATACGAACGGTTCCTGCACTGGCTCGAAGAGCTGAAAAAACGAATCGAGAAGAGCAAGGCCGAGATCATCAGGGCCAAGAAGAAAGACGTCCGGGCCGAGAACATCAAGGAGCGAATGGAGACATTGCTCGAAGGAACAAAAGGATTTAACTGGGATTGAAACAACGGATTTGCCGGAGGATGCGGCCAACGATGCGTTCAGCAAGCTCCCGCTGTTTGAATGCATGCCAAAGGATTTCTGCTATGAGCGTCATGTCTTTGCTTGTTCTCTTATTGTCAGGTTTCTTTGTCATCACACGGGATGAATTGCCAGATTGGAAATAGTATTTGAGATTAAGGAGAAACAAAGAATGAAGAATGCCGCTCGTCCAACCATCGTCGTAATCACAGTCGTCGCTGCAATTGCAGCTATCATGCTCTCGAACGCGCTCGCTCAGCGTCCGTCCAGGGGGATGGGAGCCGGGCAAGGTGACTCGCAGCTTCAGAAACCTCCCGTTCCAAAGGATGATAATGAGAAGAAGATTCTCGGCATTCTCGATGATATCCTCGCACGTCAGCGATATAGAAATGTGCCGGCGCAGGACGGGCGTCTGCTCCGCCTTCTGGCCCAGTCGATGAACGCGAAAAATATCATCGAGATAGGGACGTCCACGGGCTACTCCGGAATCTGGTTCGGCATGGCGCTCCAGAAGACCGGCGGAAAGCTCACGACCTTTGAGATCGACGCCCAACGAGCCGCTACCGCGCGTGCGAACTTCAAACGTGCCGGCATGGCCGATATCATCACCCTTGTCGAAGGCGATGCGCACGACGAAGTAAAGAAACTGAAAGACCCGATCGATATTCTCTTTCTCGACGCCGACAAAGAAGGCTATGTTGATTATCTCAACAAGCTTCTGCCGTTAGTCCGCCCGGGCGGCCTGATAATCGGCCACAATATCAATCCCCGGATGGCCGATCCCAAGTATATGGAGGCAATCACGACCAATCCGAATCTGGAGACAATCGTTCGGACCGAGGTCAGTTTAACCCTCAAGAAAGGGTGATTCCGGATCAGCCAACTTGTCAAACGCGAGTCAGGGGCACATCAATTGTGCTCGCCGCTGTGCTCACCTGAATGTTCGCCGCCGCGTTCATGCCCGCGTTCGGCGCCGTGTTCGGCCGCACCGGTTTCGGCGTGGGCTTTCCACCAATCGAACCTCTGGCCTTCTGCTGAAAGTTCGACGGCCAGTTTCGCGCCGGCTTTGAGGTCGCTGCGCGGCGTCGGTCCCAATTCTGTTCCGTTGGAAAGGTGAACCTCCACCCGCACGGCGCGAACGGTCTGGTCGGTGACGTTTCTTACGGTGCCTGCGAAAGCCGCAGATTCGCTGTCGTATGCCAGGATTAACCGCACGCCCTTGCGGACCACGTCGTAGGTCTCGTCAACTGCAAAACGGGTGCCGAGCTCTTCTCCTTCGCCGCCACCGTCATGCTCGGTCGTGCTGGAGGTGTTCTTGCAGCCGAGCGAAACGGTTAGCAGAATACTCGCAATAACCATTGCGACACTTCTCGGTTTGTACATAGTGCCTCCCGGGCGGTAAAACGTTCAATTCTGATTGTTTCTGCCTTCCGACCGTCTCCGCTCAGGTTCTGGCGGGAACAACTCCTGCTGGACGAATACCGCCATGAAATGATAGGTTCCCGTAATCAGCTCACAACGCACGGTAATCCAGCCCGCCTCCTCGGCCTGCTGCATCAACAAGCCAGGCGACCAGCCATGCTCTTTGGCTCTCGCCCCGCCGGGAATTCCAGAATGCCTCTCGATTATGCAAAGCCGACCCGTGGGCTTGACCACCTTGTGCAGGTGACGCAGGTAATCGACGTGGCCCCCTTTGTTGAAGTGGTGGTAGGTCTTCGAGAGAAACACCAGGTCGCAGGAATTCTCCGGTAGCGCAGTTGAGTCCAATGGGATATGGTAAGGCTTGATCTGCGGTGAATCGGCACACTTTTTCTTCATGTCGTCGACTTTCTTTTGCTCAATCTCACCAGCGTGAATGACGCCCTCGGTACCCACAAACCTGGCCATCTGCCGCGCCCACCAGCCATCGCCCGCTCCGATATCAACCACCACATCGCCCCCTTTTAGATCCAGCTCTTTGAGAACGTACTCGCTTCTTTCGCGGTACTGATTGCGGCCGCTGCCGGCCAAGGCGTGCTGGGCTGCATCGAGGATACGTGTACTTTCCTCCGAGTCGGCATAAAGCACGACCGGACCTGTGATCAAAGTCAGCAATACGAACAGACGAAAGAGCTTACACATTGTTGGACTCCTTATTCACCGAAAGATTCAGATTCACACGCGCCCAGTCACGCCGCCGAGCACAATGTGTGAAAGGATATCAGGTCCCGGGCCGGGATTCAAGGCCAACACCCATGACTATTGGAGATTACTCGCTCGACATTGAGAATTTTCCCCTTGCCTGTCGATTCTTTCGTGTATAATAGAGTACTGAATGGGAGATTTGAATGATGGGCGGAAAGAAGGTACTAAAGGCCGGATATTTGCACGCGATATGGGTGGCGGCTCTGCTGGCATTCGCACTCTGGCTAATGTCCGTGCTGAAATGCGAAATGGCAACACCTGCGTATTGAGCGGCCCATACAGTGACACGCAGCTTCGGTCCGTCGACGCGTTGGGTCAGATTATTGCCTCTTCGCTAATGCCGGACTGGGTTTCGGCGAGCAGGCCGGGGAAGTTGCATCTCTGGAAAAGTTCGCTCGTGGAGGTAATTCCATCGGCGACTTTTGCAATGCCGTCGATCGCCAGCGGGGCGACTCCGCTATCCCTGAAATGCTGCCGGAGTTGTTCGTTGTGCGCTCCTGATGCTATTTTATGAGCGGCATCCGGTGTGATCACGGCGGTTTCGAACATTCCGATTCGGCCTTTGTAGCCGTACCCATTGCACTGCTCACAACCGACCGGATCGAATATCTGCTTCGGAATTTCAATCCCTGCTCTTTCGAATACCTCGTTTTCTTCGGCATAAGGCTCGCGAGCCCGTGCGCAGGCCGGGCAAAGCCTCCTGATCAGTTTCTGGGCTACGATCAGTCGCAGTGAACTGCTGATAATATAGTACGGGACGCCCAGATAGTGCAGCGCGTCCACCGCCGCGGCGGCGTCCTGTCCGTGAATGGTGGCCAGCACGAGGCGGCCCGACATTGCAGCCCGGGCGGTGACTATCGCCGAATCCCTGTCCCTGATTTCCCCCACCATGATCAGGTCAGGGTCCATGCGAAGAATGGTTCTGAGGCCCTGATACATGGTCAGGCCGTGGTCCTCATCGACCTCGAGCTGCTGGCCTCTCGGCAGCTTGAATTCCACCGGATCCTCTATCGAAAAGGCCACGAGGGAGTTGAGGTCTTGCGATGAAGTCATAGAATACATAGTCGTTGTTTTTCCCGAGCCGGTGATACCTGTCACCAGGATCAAGCCGCTGAGCGAATCGAGTAACTCGGTAACGCTCTTCATATGCTCGTCGGAAAACCCCAGATTCGCGATTTCCAGCTCTTTCTCCGGCATGCTGAGAATTCGCAGATGGGCGCATTCTTCGCTACCCAGCGGCACAATCGTAACGCGGATGTTCTTCTCCTGCTGGTCATCATCACGCCATCTCATCTGCCCTTCCTGGGGCGTAAATGACCTCGATATGTTCAGATCGGCGGCAGCCTTTATCTGATTGAGCAGCTTGCGGCCCTCACCTTGTGACAGACGCTGCTTCTCATGCACGAAGCCATCGACCCTGAACAGGATCAGCATCCCTCCATCGGCAACGTTGAGGTGAATATCCGTAGCCTGTTCGTAAATGGCGTTCAAGATGAAGGTATTCAGTGGATCGGGATACAACGCCTCGTCTACGATCATGTCCATGCTATTCTTTTTGTTCGCCTCTGCCATAGTCTCACCGCCTAATCGTCTCAGAGATAACTTGGTTATCGGTCGTTCTCCAGCATTTCCTTCACGTCGATTGACACCGCATTATAAATGTTCCCGCCAACCACACAACAGCTATTTCACACTCGACACATCTTTTTCTTACAGGAATTGCGTCGGAAATGACCCTCATTGCCTCGCCGAAATGACGAGCTTCAGGCGGCGCGCGACTTGTCGTCTGCGAGAACTATCCCAGCTACGCACGACCACTACCGATCGAACGGGGCCGTTCGGTGCGAGAGCAACATCGAGTTGAAGTATCCCGAAACCGGCCAGCCCGATATCTACGAGGCCGGGACGCCCGAGTCGGCACAGGACAAACGTGATTCGCAGTGAGTGAAACTCTGAAGATCCAGCATACACGGCAAGAGAGAACCCTCGGCCTGAGGCCGGGTTTCTCTTGCTAGAATCTGCCGCGCATTTGCTCGGCTCTGGTGGCTTCCTTGAGGATCTTCTTCTCCTTGGGCGTCAGGCTCTGCAAGCCACGGTTGTGCACCTTTTCGAGAATGCGGTCAAGTTCGACCTGGAGGTCTTGCTGCGAGGTCATCTTCTTTTTCCATCGACCGGCCTGAATCTTTGTCGTGAATTGGTCGCGCCAGGATCGCGAGAACACGTAGGCAGCTCCCGCGGCCATGCCCGCCAGATGCGCTGCGTGGCCGCCGGCGTTATCTGCCCCCGTTATTACAAAGTAGAAGTACATGATGGTCAGCCCGATTGCTGCGACCCTTATCGGGACGGGGAAGAGGAATATGAATACGACAAAGTGCGGGAAGAGGATCGCACATGCGGCCAACATCCCGAGTATGGCGCCGGAAGCGCCGACCATAGGTACCGGTAGCAGGAAGTTGCAGGCGGTGAGCAATGTGTAGAACAGGCCGCCGGCGGCGCCGCAAGTAAGATAGAAAATGAGGAATTTCTTGCCGTGCCAGTGCCGTTCGAGTGTAGGCCCGAGGAAGTAAAGGCCCAGCATATTGAACAGAATGTGGATGATATCGCCGTGCAGAAATTGATATGTTGCGAGGCGCCATATCTGAAATGCGGCCCCAAGTGTATGCGGAAAAACGGAAAACCATC
>CAZLTY010000072.1:0-19061 GCA_964562575.1 uncultured Pirellulales bacterium | reverse complement strand
ACACAAGTCCCTAAGAGAGAACCTTCAAAAACGGGGGTTTATCAGCAGAATCAAACAATAATTATGGGGTCGGGGACCATTGGGACCTTTCCTTATTCCTTACTGTTAGACTATGTCTATGGGGAGGTGTCCGGTACAATTTCTGCTAATGGATATCGGCGGACCACACTTAATTCCAACCCATGTCTGTGTGCGAAATGTCCGCAAAATGCGACAGTTTTACCTTGCCAATGAGATTTGGCCGCTGGCGGCCAAATTGATATGTGTGAACCCGGAGACATCTTACTTATTTCTCCCTTTCATTGCTGAATTCCGGAGACACCAAATAATGACACCAGGTTAAGATGAGTTGAAGAAGAAGTGAAGAAATGACAAAAACAGAATACAGGAGACAGGATAAGACAGGAGAACAGGGTGCCGGTGACCAGGACAACAGGGAATCAGGAGGCAAACAGCAGTAGAATATCGAATATCGAACAAGGAATAGTCTTTGGACAGAGCCTGCCCTCAGCGAAGCCGAATGGGATTACACGGTTTACAGAGATATTGTTAACCACGAATCCACACGAATCTACACAAATCTTTAAAGGCGTTCTGGGCAAAGCCTGCCCTGAGCTGGTCGAATGGGGCAGGCTTCGTGGCGAATAAAAATCCGTGTTCTCCGCGTAGTCCGCGGTTAGATGCTTCATTCTTTGAGATTTCACTTGGAAATCGATACTGCTTGTGGTGCAATACTCATCAAACGAATTGAGGACTATTAATCTGGAATTGAGGAATTCGCAAAATGAAGACAATCGCCCGCACACTTGTCTATTATCTTATTGTCCTTACGCTGATTGCGCCATGTGCACTGAGTCATGGGCTTGCCGAGACTGCCCCGAGATCGGTGGGGCTGTTGCCGGAGCGTCTGGCCGAGATTACCGCGCTGATGCAAAAGCACGTCGATGAAGAAAAACTCGCCGGGGCAGTGGCGGCCGTTGCACGTCGCGGCAAGGTCGCTTACCTGGAGAGTGTCGGCAAGCGGGACATCGAGAACAATGTTGATATGAGCGCCGATACGATCTTTCGCATCGCTTCGATGACCAAGCCGATCACCAGCGTTGCAGTGCTGATCCTGTACGATGACGGGCTGATTCGGCTGACTGATCCGGTCTCCAAGTACATCGGCGAATTCGACAGGCCCACGGTGCTCGCGTCGGGACAAAGAAGAAACAACATTCCTGCAAAGCGAAAGATCACGATCAAGCACCTGCTCACGCATACCTCGGGCCTGACATATCACTGGGACACGCAGCTTGGCCCGTTTTATAAAGATGCGGGTATCACGCACGGCCTCATCCAGGACGACAGCGTGCTCGCAGAGAAAATGAAAAAGCTCGCCCGCGTCCCTCTGCTCCATCACCCGGGCGAGAAGTGGACATACGGGCTCGGCGTCGACGTACTCGGACGAGTGGTCGAGGTTGCATCGGGAAAGACCTTGGAGGAATTCTTCCAGGAACGCATCTTCGAACCGCTAGCCATGAAGGATACGCACTTCTTCATTGCCGATGACAAGATGCCCAGGCTTGCGGCGGTGTACGCGCCGAAATCCGGAGGCGGGTTGAGACGGTTGGGCAGCGAGCCGGTTGAGGAAGGATCTCTGGTATATCGCGCCGATCATCCCTATGTGGGGCAGAGAAGATATTTCTCCGGTGGAGGCGGCCTGTGCTCTACGGTCGGCGACTACCTGCGTTTCTCGCAGATGCTGCTGAACCTCGGAGAACTTGACGGCAAGCGAGTGCTCAAACGCCGCACCGTTCGACTGATGACAAGAGATCACGTGGGCGAACTGAGCAGGAACCAGGGTTTCGGACTCGGCTTCAGCGTGGTGAGGACCGAAGACGAATCCGGCAAAATGGACTGTATCGGCTCGTACGGATGGGGAGGCTTCTGGTACACGACTTTCTTCGTTGACCCGAAGAAGCGAATGATCGGCGTATGCATGGGGCAGTTACACCCCGAAGGCGGCGCCACATTGAACAGCCGATTCAAGGGCCTCGTCTACAAGGCCCTGCGAAACTAAGCTGCTGCTTTGAGATCAAACGCTGTTCAGGTACTCTTCCAGGTTTGTAAAACCGTCGGCATCGGCGTCATCATTGCGGTCGGCGGGATTCTGGGCGTCGAGTCCAAGCCGTTTCTCCCACTCATCGGGCATGCCGTCGCGGTCGCTGTCTCGGGGCGCTTCGGCGGATCTCAGCAAGGGCCAGCCCCCCACGTCCTGCTCGTCGTCTATGATTCGGCCTGAGGCATTTCCCACCTCGGCGACAACGCGGGCATCTACGGAATCTCGTTTAGGAAGAACAGCGCCGGCCTCGGCGAGGACTCGCTCGTAAGCTGTCACGGCATCGTCGGTCCTGACCGGCGGAACCGGTATCGGCTCTGACTGTATATAGGCCCCAATGTCTCTGGGAGAGAATTTGCTGAAAGTCACAAGAGACCACGGATTCTCGGCAATGCGGCCGTTCATGGCGTTGCCGCTGAACCAGGCTCTCGCCGAGCGGGTGCTCTCGGAGAAGGCGAATTCGCCGCCGGAGTTAACGCCTCGCTTGTAATAGTTGCCGACAAAGTTCATCTTCGTAATGCTGTCTGTGCCGTTCGAGCCGTCGGCGTTGTAGCCCGCCGAACTCCCCCCCCAGTTGTAGATAACGTTGTTCCTGAAATCTAAAATGAAGCCGTCCGGGTCCTTGCTGCGGTCGTTGTAATTGCCCGGGCGCGGGAGCCTGGCTTTGTGATGGGCGAAAAGATTATGATGATAGGTGTACCCGTTGCCCCAGCCTCCGCGGATCAGCGCGCCATAGCCGTGAGCGCCCTTGTGATGAGCCGATTTGTTCAGGCTCTCGGAAATGATGCACCATTGGACGGTCACATTGCCGAGTTGGCCGCCCGTCGAGGCCGAAAGCGTCTCGTCTACGGACCAGCTCGCCGAGCAGTGATCTACTATAATGTCACGACCTTTCGATATCGACAGCGCGTCGCTCTCGGAGCCGGCATTATCCGCAGGCCGGCACCGAAGATAGCGAACGATCACATGGTCGGCTGCTATGACGAGCCCGTAATTCTTCAAGCATATCCCGTCGCCGGGTGCGGTCTGGCCAGCGACGGTGATATGCGACTCTTTGACAGCCAGCGTAGATTTCAAGGCAATAGTCCCGGAGACGCGAAAGATCACCGTCCTGGGACCGTCGGCCTCCACGGCCGCCCGCAAGCTGCCGGGCCCGCTATCATTGAGATTTGTAACGAAAAGAACCTTGCCGCCCCGACCGCCGAGCGATTGAGCGCCAAAGCCCTCGGCCCCAGGAAAAGCAGGCACGCAAGCTGCGGTATCAGCAAAGAACGGACTCGCAAATACGGCCAGCGACAAAAGCAACCGACGGTGCATAATATGTCTCCCTAATCAAAGTGACGTTCAATTTCGCGGCATATCTCCAGCAACTCAAGTACGCGCCCATCCGGTGTGCCGGCTTCGATGTCCGCCACCACTATATCACAAGGTCCGTACTCGCGCGCGATCATTTCCATGTCCTGTCGAATATTCTCGGAGGATTTGTCGGCAAGGTCCGTGGGCTTGTACATTAGTGCTCGCCGCGCCCGGCCGAACATCTGCCTGGCGGCAGCGAGGTCGGAGTCAAGCCCCATGTCAATATATCCCGCGTGGGGATTCGCGCGTAGTCATCGAGATAAGGATCGGCGTTCCAGGCGCAGTTGTGAATGCCGATACAACCGAAAGCCTCTGCCATTCGCCGATCGAAACCGAGCATTAACTCCCTATACTGCTGGGGTGAAACCATGTTGACCAGGCAATTACTGACGGTGATAAATCCGATTTCAACGCCGCTTCTTCGCTGCCGTTCATGGAGTCGCCGTGCCGCTTCGATCATCGTTGTGCAGACACAGTCGAACAGACGCCGGCAACGCTGCGGCGCGTCCAGCAGATCGGTCAGAAGCGCCTCGCCGCGCAGGCGCCATGCGTTGTTGAGCACCCCCTGCCAATTGATGTAGCCTTCGACACGCCCCTGCTGCTCTGCAATCCGATCGACCTGGGCCAGCAGATTCTGAAAGAAGCCATTGGCGTCGAGATCGGGCGGTTCGAGCCTTTCGACCTGATCTGCACTGAGATAACGCCTCTCACATACAGGCCACCTGTCCTGAGCGTACCGAACGGGCACGCCGTAAATGGCCGCTACGCTACAGACGCCGTAGGCGCCTGTCAGAAGATCGAGCGGCCGGTCTGTGCCGCCGATGCCAGTGCCTGCAAAGCGTTTGGCCAACTCCCCGCGCATTGCGACAAGAGCCTGCCTCCTGTATGCCGGGTCGTCGTGCCAGGGCCGGCCGAAGTCCACTCCGATAGCATCATGATACCACTTCGGAGTAAAGCCGATCTCGGGACGCAGAAAGGACTCATGCCCCGTAGCCGGCCTGCGCGTCGCAGGAGCTGCTGGTGCTATGTAGCTGATCAATTGACGGATACTACAGCACATCACCTGGATTCAATATCACCCCGGCAGCGTTATTCTGCCGGCTGGTCGCCGGTAGGGCCTTTGAAACCCAGCCTCAGTGACAGACGACTGAGCATTACGTAGAGCGAGGGGACAACCACCAGCGTCAGGATTGTGGCGAAGCCCAGGCCGAAGATGACGACGACCGCCATGGTGCGCCACCACTGGCTCGACTCGCTCTTGGTAGCCCAGCTAAATGTGTGGAAGTCATAGGAGATGCCGACAGCCATCGGGATCAGGCCGATGATAGTGGTTGCTGCGGTAAGCAAGACGGGGCGAAAGCGCGTAACTCCGGCTTCGGCCGCGGCGGCGAGAAGCTCCATACCCTGGCTCTGCAACTGGCGCGTGTATGCCAGCAGTACGATGGCGTTGTTGACCACCACTCCTGCAAGGCTGATTACGCCCAGGCCGGTCATGATGATTCCGAACGGCAAATCGCATATCAGCAGACCTGCAAGCGCGCCGATCAGCGAAAGGACCACAGTTGTCATGATGATCAGCGGCACCATTAGAGAGTTGAACTGGATCACCAGCACCAGGGTGACCAGCAGCAGGGCGATGCCGAAGGCTTTGGACAGAAACGCCTGGGATTCGTCCTGCTCTTCCTTTTCGCCGGCGTAGCGAATCTCGTAGCCCGGCGGCAGCTCCAGCCGCACGCTCGCAGCGATAAGATTCGGCCAGGCCGAGACGAGCAGCTCGCGGTTGAGAAACTGGACTTCTTCGGCGGTCAATGTCTCGGGTGTGAGTGCAAGCAGCTCGGCGGCCTTGTCCGAAAGGTCCACCTCTGCAAAGGCCTCCTTGCGATACAGACCAGGCTTGCCGAGCGCCTCGTTGAGGGATGCAAGGATTTGCTCCTTAATTTTTTTGTTCGATGCCTGCTCTGAAAGAGCCGCCGCGAGACTATCCCGTGATTCTTTAGCCAACACATCCCATATACATCCCGCCGGGCTCGGCGCAGATACTGACTTTGCTTCCAGAAGCAGGCTTCGCAAGACCGGCCAATCGCGCACGTCGCCTTCATCCAGGCGCGTGTCTCCAAGGGGCAGCAAGCTCCTCTGCACGTCCGCCAGCACCTCGGAGCTGAGCCGTCCTTCGGTGTCGGCTGTGAGCGTGACGACACGTTTTTGATCCACGCGGTTGATGGTGCCGAATCCGCCCTGGTAGTTGAAGGTTCCCAACGAGCTTAGCGGCACGGCTTCGCCGGCGGCGTTGGGAATTCGGAGCCGGTAAAGATCGTCGATGTTGACCCGCTCGGCCAGAGGCAGCCGCACGGTGATATCGTACTCGTCGTTGAACTGACGGTATGTCCCGACCTTGGTTCCGAAGATAGCCATTTTGAGGAAGTTGCCCACGATGGCGGTATTGACACCCAGAAGCATGGCGACCCGGCGATCAACAGTGAAGGCCAGCTCGGGACGTGTGGCTTCCAGGTTGCTGCGCAGGTTGACGATATTGGGCACTCCGGCGATCATTCGCCTAGCCTGCTCGCTGAGCTGCTCAAGCGTCTTGAAGTCATCGCCTACCAGCCGCACCGAAATGGCCGCACCTGTGGGCGGGCCCATGTCCGAGCTCTCGACCTGGATTTCGGCTCCGGAGATGTCGGATACCGCCTGACGTACTTCGGCGATGATTTCCTTGGAGGGCCGCTGCCGCGCGCCAAACTCGTAGAAGACAAGTGTGACGTTAGCCAGGTGCGGCCCGCCCGTACTGGCCACCAGGCCTGCATTGGAACCGCCGGATCCGACATTAGTGACGACGTGCTTGAGCCACTGGGTGTAAGGCTCGACGCGCCGCTCGATCTCACGAGCGATCTGATCTGTCTCGCGAATGTTTGTTCCCTGTGGGGTCCGAATGTCGACGACCGCCCGCTCCGGGTCACCCTCTGGAAAGAACTCCGTGCCCTGACCGATCTTGCCATACAGGGTCATTATGCCGACGAGCAGGCAAAAAGCCAGGAACAGAGTCAGGCCCGGATTGCTCAGCCCCACGTTCAGGAGGCAGCGATAGCCGCGGATGAACAAACGATCTTTCTGCCTTGGCGCCGATGAGCGACCTGTCCAGACCGAGCAGATCACCGGGTTGAATATGAGCCCAACGAACAGCGAGGCCAACAGTCCAAGCGTCAGGGTGAAGGGAAGATACTTCATCCAGTCACCCATCATCCCGGGCCAGAACATCAGCGGCAAGAACGCACAAACGGTCGTAAACGTCGACGTCGTAACCGGCCAGGCGACCTGCCGAGCACCGAGGATCGCCGCTTCGACGCGACTGTGCCCAAGCTGAAGATGGCGAAAGATGTTCTCCACGATCACAATGGCGTTATCCACCAGCATACCCAGCACCAGCACGAGGCTAAAGAGCACCACCATGTTCAGCGTGAAGCCCAGCATCTGCACGAGGAAGAATGTGATCAGCATGCTCAGCGGAATAATCATCGCGACGATCGTGCTCGGACGCCAGCCGAGGAAAAGCAGCAGGACGAGCGTGACCAGGACCAGTGCCGAACCGATATTGTTCTCCAAGTCGGCGACCATGTTGCGCACCATAGTGGACATGTCAAACGTTATGTCGAACTTCACCGTCTCTCCAGCCTGCTCCCGCGCCTTGGCGAGCACCGCTTTGACATAATCGGAAACGTGGACGGCGTTGGATCCGATGCGCTTGCTTACGCTCAGCGTGATGTTGTCGTAACCATCGAGGCGTGAGTAGCTGAGTCGGTCCTTGAAGGTGTATCGGACCGACGCGACATCCGACAGGTAGATGGGCTTGCCGTTTCGCACAGTCAGTAGCAGACGATCCACCTCTTCGGGCGCGACGAACTCGGCGGGAATGCGAACGTTGAATTTCATTCCCTCGGTCTCCATGCCGCCGGCGGAAATATTGACGTTCTCTGACGGGATAAGGGCCAGTATTTCCGGGATTGTGAGATTGTACTCGGCTATACGGTCGGGATAGAATTCCAGCCTGATTTCGGGTTCCAGAGCGCCAGCCATATTCACCCTGAGTACGCCGGGCACCGACTCGAGCGCGTCCTGAAGATCGTCGGCGATTTCCTTGAGCTGGATGGGGGAGACGTCGCCTGCTATGCTGATCAGCATTATGGGCATCTCGGCGAAGTTGATCTCCGTGATTACCGGTTCCTCGGCATCAAACGGCAGCTCTGCCTTGGCCAAATCCACGCGGTCGCGGACGCGCTGAAGCGCCACCTCGCTAGGCACGTCAGGCGTGAATTCCACGCTTATCAACGACATGCCCTCGGCGCTGCTGGATGTGATTTCCTCGACGCCTCGGATGCCGTTGAGTTCCGTCTCGATCTTCATCGTCACGGATGTCTCCATGTCCTCCGGCGAGACACCTTCGTAGGTCGTCGTGACCATGACAAAGGGAATCGGGATGTCCGGGGCGGCCTCGCGAGGCAGTGACATGTAACTGTAGCCGCCCATCAGGATTATGATCAAACCCAGAACGGCAACAGTGGTCCGGTTTCGGATGGCGGCGTCGGTGATCAGCATCGTGGGCTACTTATTGTCTGATATATTTACTTCTTGACCCGGAGCAACAAAACGGTGGCCGGCAATGATCAGCTTGTCCCCGCTTTTCAGGCCGCTCTTGATCTGGACACGATCACCCTTGATGATCCCGAGTTCAACCATCTGGCGTTTGGCCTCGGTCGAGTTGACCACGTACACGGCGTTGCCTTCCTCCATCGGGATCACAGCCAGCAGCGGGATGAGCAACGCATCCTTCAAGACTCTGCGCGTCAGTTTGACCGAGACAATCTGCCCGCTCCGGACTAATCCCTCCTCGTTCGCGAGGGTAACTTCCATGCGTGTCGAGCGCGTCTGCTGATCGGCCAGTTCGCTTATGAAGGTGATATTCCCTTTGAGCCACTTGTCTGCGTCTCTCGTGTGGACAAGGACCTCGGCTTGGCGGCCGACCTCGAAGAATACGATGTCCCGCTCGGGCACTTCCACTGCGACCTTAACGACTTTGGTCTCTACGATCTCGGCTACCGGTGCGCCCACCAATACGTATTCTCCCTCTTCGACCGGAAGATCGTTCAGCACTCCATCCAGTGGGGCAAGAATACGTGTACGCTCCTCGCGGGCTGTGACCTCCTCCAATTGAGCTTTGCTGATGGCCAGCTCGGTCGTGGCGTCGTCCAGGTCGCGCCGAGAAGTAGCGTCGTCATCGACCAACCTCTTCATGCGATCATACTCGATCTGGTCCCGCTCGACCTGTACTTTGGCCATTTCACACGCGGGCCGGATAAGGTCGGCATTGAGCCGGATCAGCAGGTCCCCGGCGCGCACCTTGCGACCCTCTTTACGGGGAATTTGCTCGATGCGCCCCTCGAACTCGGCCGAGACCGTAACGACCCGGTTGGGCTCGACCACCGCCGGCAGCTCGAACGTGTCGGCAAACTGCTCTTCGGCTGTGACCGTCATGACTGTAACATTTACCGGCGGCGCCGGCGCCGCTGGTGCCTCGCGGTCTCGCTTAGGAAGTCGTCCGACCAACAGCACGCCTGCTATCGCGACGGCTGCAATCACAGCCTTCAAGGTGTTGCGTTTGAGCCACGCGGCGGTATTCCTACCTGTTTTTGTTTTAGGCGGTTTTGCGCTCATTGGTTCTGCCCGTCTCTCAATGGAAATGGCGGCTCACCGCGTGGGCCACCGTACAAACAATCCATTATAACCTCGAAAATGGAGCAAATCAAGAGTTGACACGCAGTATTGTCCTCATTCAGCGCAAAAAGACCCCATCCGGCTTATTGCCAGGGCATCCAACCTCGCCGACACCCCGGTTTCTGTGTTCGGTCACCTGTGGGTGTCTTAGTTTCCTCTCCAATTCTCCTGTCGGACGCCCTGGTATGTCCGGAGGGTATATTCGAATTTCCGGATCGACCCGGGATCGAGCGTTAGCGTGAATTTCACCGTATCGAGATCTACCTTCTCGAAGCTGCCGGAGTCGCCCGCCCTTGTAATATTCCAGTATTGGGTATTGAAGTTGCGTTGAATCTCGACTTTTGCAGGAATATCACGCGTGTTTCTCACCTCGATGCTGAACGTGCGAATCTCGTCCCAGCCGGAGACATTGCCGCGACGGTCAAACCGGTAGTTTTCGCTCTCGAAATTCATGAGCTTCGGCTCGACGACGACGTTCGCCACGGCCCCGAGGTTAAGCTCGACATCCTCATCCACGGGGATGTACTTGAACGAAGATTGGCCCGTATAGGAGAGATGTCCGGCATCGCCGACGCTGCGATAGACCTTGAGCATCCCGCCCGGGATGGGGGTCTCGCCCAGTTCATGCTCGGTGTCGTTCTTGAAGCTCAGGAACCGGACTACGGAGTTGCCGTACCGCTGCTGTTCATACTTGTACAAATTCACCACCGGCACGTCCTCGACGTCAAAACTCATCAATCTCTTTGACCAGCCGGGCGGGATCGTTTCCGTGCCCTCAATCGTGTATAGAAAATACTCGCTCAAGCCTTCCTTGGCGATCTTCTTTGGCTCGCTTGGTGCGGCCATGGAAAATGCGACTGACTCCATTGCCACTTTGAATGCACGACCCCCTCTTGGCGACATGTCGAACTGCACATCAGGTAACGGGACCAGCCCCGGTCGGCCGTAGGGATATTCTCGCCGGGCAAGCTCTGCGATCTCATCGAGTATGTGGACCTTGCCGACGATCAGGCGAGTCTGGGCGTTTTCATAATCCTCACCGCTGTTGTTGGTGACCCGTACATAGCCCTGGAGGCGCATCGCCTTTTCGTCTTCGGTGAGGGTTCCCATGTAGAACGCCCGCCAGGTGAGGCCGCTGGTCAGATAGGTGATCTGAACCGGAACCTTCCCGCTGACACCGCTGTCGATATTCCACATGCCCAGGTTCCTCACTCTCGGAGGATAGAGAAGTTCGACAATGTCGATCTTGTCGGCATTGGTCTTCGGCAACATCTCAAGACTTGTCGGGTCAATGAGCGTGTTGGCCCAGGAGAATTGCAGCTTGTTAAGGCCGTCCCTGAGTGTCAGCGCCCTGCTCTCGCGCACCAGGGTCATATCCGCAGAGCTGTAGATCGTAAGCTGAACCGTGTCCCGAGAGGGCAGAGTTACAAGGTCCACTTTGGCCTGTGCGGCAGAAATCATCGCTACGCTGACTAGAAGTGTAAATGTGCGTTTCATCTTAGAGTCCTTATTGCATTCTAGACTATCATTCCCGCACCTGCGTTCGCAGGTGTAAACTGGTCCCCGCGAACGCGGGGAGCGGGAATCCACAGATTCGCGCAAGATCATGGACCCCCGCTTTCGCGGGGGTGACAATTTGAGGGTGGCTCCGGCATTGTATTCGTGCAATCTCATTTAGCTCTCCAGCCCTGTTGCCTTTCGCCGTGATACGTCCTGACGATGTACTGGAATTGCTTTGCCGATCTTGGCTCCAGGACGAGCGTGAACTTGACAGTGTCCAGGTCCTCTTTGTCGAACTGGCCAGAGTCGCCGCTTTCGGTCAGGTTCCAGTATTGAGTGTTGAAGCTGCGTTTGATCTCGACCTTGACGGCGATATCACGCGTGTTCTTTACCTCGATGTTGAACGTGCGAATCTCGTCCCAGCCCGAGACGTTGCCCCTGCGGTCGAACCTGTAGTTTTCGGTTTCGAAATTCATCAGCTTCGGCTCGACGACGACGTTCGCTACAGCCCCGAGGTTAAGCTCGACGTCCTCATCGACCGGGATGTACTTGAACGAAGACTGTCCCGTGTAGGACAGGTGTCCGGCGTCGCCGACGCCCCTGTAGACCTTCAGCATCCCGCCGGGGATGGGTGTATCGCCGAGTTCATGTTCCTCGTCGTTCTTGAAGCTCAGGAACCGGACTACGGAATCGCCGTACCGCTGTTGCTCGTATTTGTATAGATTCACCACGGGCACGTCGTCTATGTCGAAGCTCATCAGTCTCTTCGACCATCCGTTGGCAATAGTCTCGGTGCCTTCAATTGTATAAAGAAAGTACTCACTGAGTCCCTCTTTCCTGATCTCCTTTGGCGCGCTCGGCGCGGCGAGCGCTGGTTGGGGCAACCCGGCGGCTCTTGCAAGACTTAACATACGCTTGGCCTTTCCGAGCGCACGTTCCTCTTTTTCCATTAGCCTCTCGTCACTCGGTCGCCCATACGGGTACTGTCTTCGGGCAAGCTGGGCGATCTCATCGAGCAGATGGACCTTGCCTACGATCAGCCGCGTTTGCGCGTTCTCGTAGTCTTCACCGCCGTTGTTGGTCACGCGAACGTAGCCCTGAAGGCGCATCGTCTTCTCGTCTTCGGTCAGTGTCCCCATGTAGAACGCTCGCCAGGACAATCCGCTGGTCAGATATGTAATCTCCACGGGCGTTTTTCCGCTGATGCCGCTGTCGATATTCCATAGGCCCAGATTCCTCACCCTCGGAGGATAGACCAACTCAGCAACATCAATTCTGTCGGCATTGGCCTTGGGCAACATCTCCAGACTCGTAGGATCGATGAGTGTGTTTTCCCAGGAGAACTGCAGCTTGTTCTTGCCGTCTTTCAGAGTCAGCGCCCTGCTCTCGCGCACCAACGTCATATCCGCAGAGTTGTAAATCGTTAATTGCACGGTGTCCCGAGACGGTAGAGTCACCAAATCCACTTTGGCTTGTGCGGCAGACGCCAACATTAACGCCGTGATCAATGTTAATATACGTTTCATTTTGCTGCTCCTTTACCTCTGCTGGGTTCCAAGCTTATAGTGTTCTTGGTTGAAAATTCCCGTTTTTGCGTGGGCAAGTGGCTTCACAATAACAGCTCATGGTTTTGCCCGCGGGAATTTACTACCCTACAAGGGTATACTATCTTGTCACCGGCTGCCTCGGTTCGGCTCCAGGTCTCAGATTTCGGCGATGGTAGGTCATTTTCAACTCTCTCGTCGCCGGGCCGTCCTCGGTGCGGGCGGGCAGTTTGATCTCGAACTCAAGCGTATTGGCGTCTTTCTTCTTGTAGTCGGTGCCCAGCCTCAGCGCTTGCCCGCCGAGTGTACAGCTCTCCATATCCCACTGGCCCGGAATATGCTGTATCATCGTCAGCACGGCCTCGCTGTCTTTGAAATTCTCGATCTTCGCAGTGATCTGCTCATCAGTATCGTAGAGAACCGTATCGCCTCTGTTGTTCTTGGCCTTGACGACGCGGCGGTCCTGCATCTTTCGCTGGGTGACGACGATGTCACGGCTATCGCCGATATACAGCTCCATCTTCTCGCCGACCGGCACCAGGCCCGTATTGTCCTCGCCCAGAAAGATCGTGCTCTCGTGCCCGTCGTCCTGGAAAAGCCTGGCCTTGCCGCCCCAGAGGGAGAATTTGCCCAGACTGCTGCCGGCATTGTTTACAATGCGATAGCTCACGGGAATCCCCACATTTTGATTGTTCAGTTTCTCCGGATCCCACGGCTGCTTTGCCGAATCGAACTTCCAGATCTTCGTGATCGGCACCTTGGGAGTCTTCAGAAACAGCATCTGCTTGGTCTCCTCATGATCGATGCCCTGCTCGAAGGCCTCGCCGTAATCCAGTAGTACGCGGGCACTTTCAAAATCCTCGCCCGAGAAGTTTCGCAGCACCAGGTAGCTCTTTAGATCGACGAAGGTCTCGGCCTTGTCGGCGACGGCTTTGTACGTGATCAGCCTGTCGATGTTGCTCAATAGATAGCTGATGCGCACCGTCTCGGCATAGTCACTGTCGCTGCCTATGTCCCAGACGAGGGCAGCCTCGTTGGGCGGATAGCTCACACTGAGAAGTGTCACATTGTCCGGATGGTCGAGCGCTCTGAGTCTGATCGAGTCGGCGTCGATCAAGACGGACTTCCATGAAAAGTCCACTTTGTTGAGCCCTTTCTGCAAGGTCAGCACGCGCTCTTCTTCGATCAGCGTTGCCTGCGGATTGTCCAGGCGGATCACCGTCGCCGCCCGCTCAGGCAGCGCCACCAGCTTGATCCGGGCGAAAGCCGCCGGACCGATGCCCAGGATCACAAGTAATGCGATTGTCGATTTTGTTTTAGTGTTCATTCTTTGTCTCCTTATGTGCTTGAAGGTTTTATTGACTGACTTGCTCTTGCCGCCTGCCGTGATACGTCGCCAGCGTATATGAAAGCAATTGTTTGCTCTGCGGCTCCAGCGGCGTCTCGAAGCGAGCATGTGTGGCGTCGTGTTTCTCGTAGGGCATTTCCGTCTGCAGCGTCCAGTACGCTGTGCCCAAATCGCGGGTGATTTCGATTTCAATCGGAAGCGCCCGGGAATTGGTTATCTCGATTTGCCAGCTTCGTATCTCATCCCAGCCAGCGACGTTGCCTTTATTGTCGAACACGTAATTCTCCGTCTCGAATGCCATCAGTTTCGGCTCGACCTCAACCAATCTCGCCGAACCGAGATTCAACTCGACTTCTTCATCCACCGGAATGTACTTTATATCTGTGCCGCCGACGTATGACAGATGGCCCTGCTCGCCGGCGCGGCCGTATATCTTGACGGCCCCATCGGGAATCGGCGTCTCTCCGAGATTGTGCTCGTCGTCATTTGCGAACGAAACGAATCTCATCGCCTGGTTTCCCCATCGCTCTTCGTCATATTTGTATAGACTCTCTACATCAATGTCCTCAACGTCAAAAGAAGGCAGCCGCTTGCCCCATTTGTCGGCAATCGTCTCGGTTCCCTCGATCGTATAAAGAAAATATTCGCTGAGACCCTCCTTCTTGATTTCTTTGCGTTCCAATCCATCGTACTTGAGCGTCGCATACGCTTTGCCCAACTCTTCTGTGACGACGACGCCGGCCCCATCCTCGCTTACGTCAAGGTCACATTCATCAAGTCCCAGTTCTAACCCCGGCTTGCCGTATGCATATTGTCGTTTCGCCAGATCCGCTATCTCATCGAGCACATTGACTTTGCCCACCAGCAGCCGGGTCTGAGCATTCTCGTAATCTTCGCCGCTGTTGTTGGCGATCCTCACGTAGCCGGCCAGTCGCATCGTCTTTTCATCTTGTGAGAGTGTACCGGTGTAGAACGCCCGCCAGGTGAGACCGCTCGTGAAGTACGTGATCTCGAACGGTACCTGGCCGCTGATCTCGGAACGAATGAGCCAGCGGCCAAGCTCCCGCAGCCTCGCTGGAAACACTAATTGCTGGACGTCGACCTGCCTTACCTGCGCCGCCGGCTCCAGGCTCAGCGACGTCGGATCGATCAGGGTATTGGCCCACATGAGCTGAAGCCAGTTCCAGCCCTGCTTCAGCGTCAAATTCCGTCTCTCCCGCACCAATGTCAGGTCCGCCGAGTTATATATCGTCAGTTGAACGTTGTCCCGCCGGGGCAGCGTCACCAGTTCAATCGCGCTGGCCGGCGCGAAAGGCGGTTTCTCAGGTATCTGCCGGGCAGTCAACCCGCTCACGTCAGCGGCCGCTAACTCTGTGGCGTATGTGGGTGAATCCTCTGGCCCAACCGTCAAGCTTTGCACTTGCTGATCCGAGACCCGTACTTGCGTGGGTATCGCTGCCGCGCCGCTGCCTGCTGTGGTCGGCGCCCGTTCCTGCACCGACGGCGCGAACGCGTATTGATCCAACTCCGGCTGACTATCAGGCCAGGATGGTGCAACTGCGCCAAGACTGTCTGTGGGACTGGCCGCATCCGCACCCGGAGGTGCGGCTGCTGACTTGCTCGCCATCTGTCTGCTGGCCAAAGCCTCTTGGAGTTTCGCATTCCTCTCGTCGGCGAGATCTTTCGCGACCAACATCACCTCAGGCTCTTCTTCAACTTGCGGCACCGACGCCGATTTCTCGCGCGGTCTCACGGACTGCAACTTTAACCCTTCGATCGATTCCCGTCGCACGTGCTCCTGTTTGCTAAGATTGCCCGTCATCAGCACGAATCCCACGACCAGGACCGCCGCGGCGGTTGCGATCCAATGGTATTTGCCGAACGATACGACCTTCGGCGGCGCCGGCTTCCTGGCTTGCACGATCGTTTGAGAAATCAGCTCCTCGGAGGCCGGCATATCTTCGGCCAGCAGATCCAACGCGGTGAACTTCTGACCGAGAAGCTCCAGCCGCTGACGGCAATCGTCACAGCCGGCCAGATGCTCGGCCCAGCCGCCGGCGGCCTGCTCGTCCGAAGCCAGCTTGAACTGATGCTGTATGAGTTCCTCTTCTGTAAGATGACGCTTCATTTCGCCACTCCCGATATGTCAGGCAACCTCTGCGCCAGTGTCCTGAGTGCCCTGAACATCTGTGTCTTCACCGTTCCGATCGAACAATCCAGGATCTTCGCCACCTCCCGATAGCTCAGCCCCTGATAATACGCCAGAACGAGCGTTACCCTCTGCCTGTCCGGCAGCGATTCGACGGCCCGTCGGACCAGCTCCTTATTCTCGGCTTTAGAAGCCTCCTGCGCCGGATCGTCACAATCGGCGGCCACCATGACTGCCCCCCCCAGCTCAGGGCAGTTGTCGCCGTCGCAATCGGTTTGTTGGTTGAGCGAGACCATGTGCACCCGATTGTTCCTGCGAAGAGCATCCACGGCCACGCGGGTCGCAATCGTATACAGCCAGCTCTTGAACTGGTTGCTGCGGAGCGTGTGGGCCTTTTCGTGCACCTTTCTGAAGGTTTCCTGGAAGAGGTCCTTCGCCTGCTCTCGATTCCTGCATGTTTTGGTCAGGTAGCCCAACAAACTATCCCCATATCGGCGAACAAGCTCGCCGAAAGCTTCGCTATCGCCCTGCAAATGGGCGTCTATTAAACTTTTATCTGTTTTTTCCATCGAGGCTATATGCTCCAGCTATCTGTTAAGACGCTATCGCAGCCAAACGGTTGACAAATTACTATGCAGTCTGTCGGGCTAATCTGCCGCTGCACGTTATAAGTATCGGCTGGAACACGAGTTCAGAATTGGAATTAGATCAAAAATCAACGTGCAAAATGTAAAATTGCGGAGCCCGCCTTTGGCGGGATTCAAAGTACATCCGCCCCGGCGGAGCCCGAAATCTTGATATCTACGTTTTGATCTTCACATTTTGCGCAGATGTCATCTCGGCAGCCAGGGGATGACGATGTCATTGTTCGGCTGAGCATTACGGTGCCATCTCAGCGTCCACAGCTCGTACAATCCGACCTTCTGCGTCGAGCCGTCCATAAAGCACATGTTGATGGCCCGACTGTGGCGGTCGATGGCGAATCGGCACATACTGCTGCTCCAGGCCGCCGTCGGGTCACTCTCCCACCAGTAGCGAAACTGAGGGGGCGCCGACTCGCTCGCAAAGCTGGGGTGGGCCGGATCGGGAGCATTGGCGGGCTGGCCGCCGTACCAGGTGCAATCGCCCAGAATCGGTATTCTGCTGCTGTTCTTGCTGACGTCGGTCTTCCAATGCAGCTCGGGAGCATTGAGCCAGCCGTCATCGCCGGGCTCGAGGGTGTTGATCCAGTGATTGACGCCGTAGCTGCCGTAATCGTTTTCGTAGAAGTATTTCGTCGGGATTCCCGGACCCCAGACTCTCTTCGCGCTGCCGTAGCGCCTCCAGTTGGGGTCTCCGGAGACGGGATCTGCCAGAAAGCACGGCTCCTTCGCCGCCGGGCAGACGCGGAATTTGCCCATATCGCCGTATAACAGTTCCAATGACCGCATCCAGGTGCCGGCGGGGTCCCGCCTCTGACAATACTCGATCCAGTACTCGTTGTTATTATCCATAGTGTACATCGCCATGATCGTTGCCCACTGCTTCAGATTGGCCTTACAGGCCGCGGCCCGAGCCTGGCCCCGAGCCGCCGACAGCGCCGGTATCAGCAGCCCCATTAGAAGGGCAATCACGGCAATCACAACAAGCAACTCGATCAGGGTAAAGGCGCCTCGCTTGTTCATAATCACGTCCTTTCCTCACGATCGCAGCATTATCCTCTGTCAGGCCGCCGGCAAACGGCACATCCAGTCGAAAGTCTCATTTATCCAGTGTCCGCATAGATCATACCGCGCCAGATGAGAAAAAGCGAGGAATATTGGGGCCTCGGACGTTGACAATAGTCTCAGGAGTCTGTAGAACTTGTACTTTCTTGTTGGGAGACACAAATGAACCGAAGACAATTCCTGAGATCCACAGCGGCTGCGGCAACGGCCCTTCTTGCCGGCTGCGCGGCTAACTCCAATACAGGTAAGAATCGAACCGACAGGGACCCTGCCGGCTCGCGACCCAATATCGTCTTCATACTCAGTGACGATATGGGCTGGGCCGAGCCCGGTTTCAACGGCGGCAATCCCGAACTCACTCCCAATATCGACCGGCTTGCGGCCGAGGGTTTGCGGCTAACCCAGTTCTACACACACTCGGTCTGCTCGCCGACCCGAGCAGCCTTCCTGACCGGTCGCTATGCCTTCCGAAACTGGATGGACTGGCGCAGCGAAGACTTCGGCAAGCCCAGCTATCTCGAAAAGCTCGGCCTGACTCTTGCCCATAACGCCGAAGGTGTCCCCACACGTCGTATTCATGCCCTGGACACCACCGAGCGAACTATAGCCGAAGCTTTGAAGGAGGCAGGATACTTCACCGCAATCATAGGAAAATGGCACGCCGGTGAATGGCTCAAGGAACACCTACCCATGCAGCAGGGCTTCATGCACCAGTACGGCCACTACGCCTGGGGAATCGACTACTATGACAAGACGATCCCTCACAATGCGCCGGCGCGTTTTGTCGTCTACGACTGGCACCGCAACGAGCAGCCGATCCAGGAGGATGGCTATACCACTGACCTCATCGCGGCCGAGGCCGAGAGTGTAATCGGCAGCCAGAGTAAGGGCAAACCGTTCTTCATGTATGTCCCGTTCAACGCGGTTCACGGCCCCGTCAATCGCGTTCCGCGATACACCGACAAATACCCAGCCCGCCAGGCCGCATTGAAGTGTTTTGACGATGCTGTCGGGCGCATCGTTGCTGCGCTCGATGATCACGGTTTTGCCGACAATACGTTGCTCGTTTTTGCCAACGACAACGGAGGTCTCACCGAGGAATTGAACAAGCCCTATCGCGGCACGAAGAACACCACGTTCGAAGGCGGCGTGCGCGTGCCCTGCATCGTCCGCTGGCCGGGCCATACCGAGGGCGGCACGGCCAACGACGGGATGATGTTCATTGCCGATTTCTTCACAACCTTCATTACACTCGCCGGGGGCCGCCACGAGCAGAAACTGGCCGTCGACGGCCTGGACATGACAGGCATGCTGTTCGAAGACAAGGCCAGTCCCCGCGATGAAATCGTCTTCGAAGTCAGCGGCAGCGTCCGCATCCCCACTATCCGAAAAGGCGACTACAAGCTCATGGGAAAGCTCCTTTACAACATAAAGACAGACCCCTACGAGACCACCGACATCGCCACGCAGCATCCGGACATTGTCAAACGGCTCGGCGCCCGCCTTCGACAAGTCGATGCCGAACGTCCGCCGCTCGGAGACAAACCCCTGCTGATGGAGCCGCCGCTACCCTATGTCTATGGAATTGAAG
>CAZLTY010000071.1:0-19109 GCA_964562575.1 uncultured Pirellulales bacterium | reverse complement strand
CCAGACTTCATAAAGTGGGTCTGGTCACGGCCGAACGGCTTGATAGGATTATAGATGTCGCTACATGGTGAGAAAAACCGCAGCCAAAAAGCAGCTGCGGTAAAAAAAGAAGAGAGAAATGATCATACACCGGCCTTTATCTTTTCGATTGCCGAATCAGGTACGGTGTTGGTGTGTGAGAATGCTCTTCGAGCATACTTGACAGCGTGGCGAGGCAGGTCAGTCGATCCAGGAAATTCCTCTTCCTGCACCATCAGCTCAGCGGCGCCGGAGGGTCGTTGGGATGCAGGGCCAGCCGGACTCCCGATTGCTCAGCCACCGGCACCACCGCCTTGAGAAAATAGGTAATGTTCGCCCACATCTGCTCCAGACTGTGGGCACCCTCATGCTCAAGAGGAGGCAAGTCCTTCATACGGTCGTAGTCAAATGCCGTGTATCCGGCGCCGGCTCTTCCGACCTGCTCATAGTAACCTTCCATGGCACGGTGTGCATAGAAGTTGTATTCGATCACCGGCAGGCCGGCCTTTCCGGCTGCGCGTATGGACTGAATGACCTTCTCGATCTCTTCGTCGCGGCCGGGCCTGCCGTAAATGGTATTCCGGAATCCGCCGATCATCAGGTTGTATAAGGTCAGGCCCTCGGCTTTGAGGCGCTCGATACGGGCGCTCAGGTCGGCCTGGCGCCAGGGAATGCGAGGTCCTCCGCTCAGGACGTAGTTCACACCGAGCTGCTTGATCCGCCGAATACCATCGTTTTGCCCATCTTCAGGGGCCCGGCCGCCATCGCCCAGGCCCAGGCAGAGCTTTGGCGTCCCCGGACCTTCGACAATCGGCCACCGCCCGACAACCGACTGCGCTGCCAACACCGAAGGAGCCAGAGCCACTGCCCCGGCTGCCTGAATCATCCTTCTTCTGGATAGGTTCACGGTCATAAGTGTATCTCCTTCAATTCACCCATACGGGCAGATCTGGATTGACGCCGGCGGTCGTTTCAACTCAGTCACAGGTCATACCCTGGATTGGAAGATGGGATTCATGGATTCCGCCATCTTTTTGGTCTTCTCCAAATCCTGTCTCGAAATCGGTTTGAAATCCACGGCCAGATCCAACGCCATGCGGAACAGAGACTCTTCGCCTGGCGGTATGGCCGCTGTCACGTCCTGGCTGAGGGTAAAGTAAAGTCCCAGCCTTGCCTCTCGCCGCTCGGTAAGAGGCTGATACCAGCATTTCGGATATTCTTTGCGTGACGGATCACCCTGTGGCCATCGCTGGCGTGCCAGAGCCTTCAGCGCCAGTATTGCCATTGCCTTGGATTTCGCTGCGGCAATTACCTTTGGACCGAAGCCGCCCTTATAGAACGTGGCAAAGTTAATAGGAAATAGAATCGAATCGAAGTCATAGCGTGCCATTGCAGCAAGTGCCGCTTGCTCGGAGTGGGCGGAAAAACCGAGATAACGAACTTGCCCTTGTTTCTTTGCTTCGATAAATACTTCCATCGCCCCTCCTTTGGCAAACGCAGTATCCACATCTTTCTTGAGATCTGTGATTGCATGAAGCTGATAGAGGTCGAGATAATCCGTGCGCAATCGCTTGAGCGACCTTTTCAACTCTTCTGCTGCGCCTTCTCGTCGGCGCTCTGTCGTCTTGCATGCCAGGAATACCTTCCTACGATATGGTTCCAGTGCCGGACCGAGTTTCAACTCCGCGTCGCCGTAAGTCGGTGCCACATCGAAGTAATTCACCCCTCTCTCGAAGGCCTCCGAAACCACTCGATTGGCGTGCTGCTGCTCGGCATCTCTTACTACAATCCCCCCAAAACCGATGATCGACAACTTCACACCGGTCTGACCATACTCTCTTTTTGGAAGGCTTGCTCGATTCTTGGAATCTGAATCGAGCTGGCGCCGGCCGGCGGCCATCTGAGCAGTGCCGTGCAGTATACCGCCTGCTGTTATTGAACCGGCGGCAATTGTGCCTTTTTGGAGCAATTCCCTGCGTTTCATTTGTCGAACTCCTATGATCCGTGATTCTGTCTGATTCAACCTCCAAGTCAAGGTCCTTGACATAGCGATTGTACACCGAAGGGGAGTTCTCTGAAAAGGATTAAATACTTCCGAGAGGAATGTCGAACATCGAAGGGGTCAATTCAAAGCCGATTTCGGGATCGAACAAGCGCGATATTGCTCCGGCGGGCGCTGGCCCAAAAAGAAACGGGGTCTAGGCGAAATCAATCGACATAGACCCCGACAATTGCAGATTCTTCGAGTCTCAAGATTCCTGCGGCAACGTCGCTGGTCCGGAGCAAGATCGTCTACGGATACAGCTCGATATCGTCAAAGTACATGACACCCGAACCGCCAGCTTGGGAATTGCTCCTGTCACCTACGCCCATGGTGACACTGTCGATGTCGGTCATGTTGACGCCCTGGTCGGCAAATCCGCCAGCGGCGGACAGGTCGATGCGCCACTCAGTCCAGGTGTCCATTTGCGTTGCAGCCGGGTCATCATGGGAGACCAAGGCGGACGTACCGTTGCTGTTGGCTATCGCCACATACATCGGCTCGGCGCTGTTGCTGAGTATTCCAATGTCCAGCGATTGCCATTGTCCCGTCACCGTCCCGGCAGTCTGGATCCCTGAGAATACGGCCTGGCCTGTTACCCCCGGGCTGTGGCTGGTCAGTGCCAGACCGATGTAGACGCTCGAACCCATCGAGATGGCCGGCCGCCATACCATCGGCGTCCAGGCGGTCCCATTGCTGGAGTAGGAGCCTCGGAAGTTGCCCGAGACGTCACGCTCTATCTTGACCCAGTAGGGCGCTGTGATCGCTCGTTGCTCAGTGGTCGCCACAGAGGTATCGCTCGTGGCGTTGCCGTCCGTGTCCGTCCTGGCCTGGAACCTGCAACCGTTCGTAGGTGTACCGTCGGCATTGGTGGGCATGATATAGACAGCAGCGAATTTCGAGCCCGCATCCAGTGTCTCGCGGATCATGACGCCGGATTTGGCCCACGGATCGGTGTTCTCAACGCTGTCGACCCTGGCGATGATCGAGCCGACGCCTGAGAGCTGCCTGTATACATAGTGGAACTCGTCGGCCTGGTTCCATATATCTGCGCCCTCGGCAGCGACCGTGAAGGTTCCGGCCGGCCCCTCGGTGAAGCTGCCCACGACACCAGGATAGCCTCTGAACCAGATTGACAATTCGCCAACACCTCTGACAGTCCAGTCACGTTGAGAACTCAGTGTCAGGGTCGCCTCAGAGTTGCCGAGGCTGTTGTCGTAGAAGAACGGCATCGACTGTCTGCCGCCCTGAACAATAGTCTGCTCGGTATAAGGAGGAAAGTCATTGCCAACAAGTGCCCCGTTTGTCGGGACTCCGAAACCGTCTATCCATGACTCGAATATCCTGTTGCTATCAGGGTCAGGCGGATCAATATCGTTGTAGGACTCAAAATCGTCCACGACAAGAGACTCAATAGTCGTAAATTCCCAGACGTCCCCCTGCCATATAGCTGGGCTCTCGATATCATTGACTTCATCCACCCGCCAGAAGTAGGTCTTGCCCAGGTTAAGTGACAGCGGACCGTGGCTGCTCTGCGCCACTGTTGCGAAAGGGGCCGTGCCGTCGGCTACGGCCTGCAAATCATCGCTAAGGTACACGTCGTGCAAAGCCGCCTCTCTGCCCGCTATCCAGTCGAGCTCCAAATCCAGAGCGACCTCTACCGCGCCGGAAGCCGGCTCGGGCCCTCTCGCCTGGACCGGAACGGACAAAAAGCGAACCTCACTGAGGCCGAACTGGGGCAGAATGCCTCCCCAGTTGCTGTTGGCGGTCAGTCTGACGTACTTTGCGCCCGCGCCGCCGAAATCAATCGTTGTATCGTGAGCATAATTATCCGCGCCGGGTGCCTGCGTAAACTCGTGCGTCGTCCCTAAGGTCACATAGTCGACGCCGTCGGGCGAGTACTCAATTGTGACATCCTGGAGCCCGAAACCTATCGCCGGCTCCAGACCGTCGTTAGAGTTCCAAACCCACATCTCGTGGAGCTTGTGGACCTTGTCGAACTCAAATTCGATCCAGCTCGGCTGTGGGCCCGTAAGATCGCTGAGCCACATGGCCTCACCATCTCTGTCGTGCAGCAAGCTGCCGGCGCCGAGCCCCGAACCATTCACGGTGTTCTCGGGTCCTTTGCCAGACATACTGCTGGAGGCCGTGGCGAAAACGCCTTCGACAGGAGAGGCAAACGACTCGACCGTAAAGCTCCAGATGTTGCCTGCGAAGATGGTGGAGTCCGGCGGTGCGTTGACTTCATCGACACGCCAGTAGTAGGTCCTGTCGAAATCGAGGCGCTGAAGCGGCTCAAAGCTGTTGGCATTCCGAGTGATTGCTCCAATGCCGTCGTTAACGTCGTCGAAGTTCTCACTGAAGTAGACTTTGTGTCCATTGAGTGGCGAGGCAAACTCTCCCGCCGTCCAGTTGAGAACCACGTCTCGCGGAACGCCTGTTTGACCATCGACAGGCTCCGGACCATAGGCCTTTCCTGCCACTCCAGTCCATCCAAACAGTTCCTTCACATCGGCCACGCTCAGTGCCCGGCTGTAGATGCGGGCGTCATCCAGATCGCCCGAGAAGATCTCCGTGCTGCTGTTGCTGGCACCTCCTTTGCAGCCTAATCCCATAGCGGCTGTCAGACCGGGGCCCAGCGAAAAGGAGGCGGATGCTACCTCCTCGGCGTTGAGATAGATTCTGCATGTGCTGCCGTCAAATGTGATAGCTATGTGCGCCCATTCGTCTATGAACGCGGTCAATGTACCGGCCGGACTGCCCACGGTCTGGTTGAATGTTCTCATTCTAACCTGGCCGGTCGTCATAACCTCAGAGAACCACCTTATACCGTCGTTGCTCCAGTCATCCCTCTTTCCAATTATGCCGGTTCTCGGCGCCTTGTTTTGCTCACCGGTCCACCTGGCCCAGACAGCGCGCGTGAGCATATCTCCCGGATCCCAGGTTCCAACCGAGACCCTGCTACCGGGATCGCCGTCAAAGTTCATTGCGGCGTTGCCAATCAAGCCCGGCAAGAGCCAGGACGCGCCATTGTACAGGGTTCCATCGTGGCCATTGCCCGAGGCGTCGGCGGTTGTATCGCCCGTACCTTCATTGAGAGGATAATAGCCTACAAGGGCCGTTTCGATATCCGCGTCGGCGACGCCTGCGGCTAGCCCCAGCGCCAAGACAAGAAAGGCCAAACGCGTGAATTCTCTGCACATAACAAACCTCCTTCATAGAAAAAGTCTGACTGTAAGTACCCTGCAACAGCCCTAATTTGTACCAAATCGACCGCCCCGCCGTCAAGGAAAATCCGCCTCAGCGCAAGGCCCATCTCAAAACAATTGAGGCCTATGCCGAGTGAATCAGCATAGGCCCCAATTCATGAACAAGCCATATCAGCAGCGCAGTTGCTCACTGCTTCAATTCACATATAGAGAACCTACCGAACCAGCCGAATGTCATCGAAGTACATCGTCCCTGCACCGCCGGCAGCCGGACTGCCCTTTGTGCCGACACCAATGGTAAGGGCATTGACATTGGTCAGGTCCACACCCGCAAATGCCGTCAGGTCGATCACCCATTCGTTCCATCCGGCTATCTGCGTTGCGCTCGCGTCGTCGTGATAGACCACCGCACTGCCGAGAGCGACAAACATCCGGTCGGCGGCATTGGCCGAAGCGCCGCGGAACCACAATGACAGCTTCGCAACACCTTCCTCGGTCCAGTCACGCGGGTAAACCAGTGTCAGGGTCGCCTCGGAAGTCTTGAGATTGTTGTCGTAAAAATAGATCATCGATTGGGCGCCGCCGTGAACGATGCTTTGCTCGGCATAAGGCGGCAGGTCATTGCCGACCAGGGCGCCGTTGTCTGTGGTCCCAAAGCCGTCAATCCATTTGTCGAATATGCGATTGCTGTTGGGGTCGGGCGGATCTGTATCATTGTAAGACTCGAAATCGTCCACGAGAATGAAATCGGCCGTCGTCAAGCTCCAGACAATACCCTTGACCGTTTCAGTCGGATAGACCTCATCCACACGCCAGTAGGAGGTGGCATCCCAGGCGAGTTTGCCGGGATCGTAGCTCTCAGAGCCGAGTGCCCTGGGGCCTATGTACTCAGGGGAAGCTGTGGTGGCATTATTGACAGCGTCTTTGTCTGTGCCAAAGTACAGCTCGTGCGAGGCGGCATTGTCGGCCGCTGTCCAGTTGAGAGTCGCTGTTATCTGCACATCCACCTCGCCATTAGCCGGCTGTGGATTGCCCACGGCACCCGGAGTCGTAAAGCTCCAGATATCGCCCTTGTGTGTGAAGGGGGGATCGAACTCGTCGACGCGCCAGTAATAGACCTTCTCCAATTCCAGCGCAGCCGGACTGTAGCTGGCGGCTCCCAAAGGCGTGCCGCCCTCAGCATTGTTTACCTCGTCGAAATCGGTGCCCATGTAAACGGTGTGCAGCTTGCCGCCGTACCCCGGTGTCCATGTAAAGGCCGCGCCCGGGTCCACAAATCCGGCTCCGTCAGGCGGATCGGGATTGTAAGCCGTCTTGGGCGGAATCGAGAAGCTCCAGATATCACCCGTCCAGGGGCTGTTTGGCTCGGTATCGTTGACCTCGTCAATTCGCCAGTAGTAAGTTGTGCCGGGGACAAGACCATCGGGATAGGGAAATCCCGGAAAGCCAACGATATAATTTGTGGCGACCTGATTGCCCCGGAACGTATCGCCGGCGCCGCTGCTTACATCGTCAAGATTATCGCCCAGATACACGTCATGCGAGACCGCGAGCTGTCCCGGCTGCCAGGAAATGTTCACCCAGGTGGCCTCGACCATGGAACCATCATCGGGACTCGGGCCAAAGGCAAACGGCCACGGTTTACCTTCCATTGCGCCAAGAATCTCGGACTCCGACAGAATATGGTCATAAACGCGAATGTCGTCCATCAGGCCGTGATAGAACCGGCCGCCATTGCCCCAACTGCCGAACATCATGGGACCCAGGTAGTCCCCGCCGCTTCCACCCGATCCTTCGGCCTCCACTATGCCGTTAATATACATCTGTGAAGCGCCCGGGGCTTCGTCAGTAACCGTTACTACGGCATGGTACCATTCGTCTTCCTGTAGCACAGTCGTCGAAGTCACATCAGGTCCGGTGTTGAAATCGGCGTTTAGCAGACTGGTGTTGGCCCTCAGATGCAAGTGCATTCCCCCGCCGCCCCATCCGTCTGTGTGCATCACAGCGTAGTAGTCGCTGGGATACGGAATGTCTCGGGGCTTGAGCCACAAGGCCAAGGACCACGTTCCCCTCACAACTTCAGCATCAATGTCGATGGCGGTGGATGTCCCGTCGAAGTCCAGGGCACCGCCGTTCATTCCCGGGACCCAGTTCGCCGTTCCGACGACGGGAGCATCGTGGCCGTTGCCGGAGAAGTCTGCCGCAACTGCTCCGCCACCGTCGTCAAGGCTCCAATGCGCCACGAGATCGGCCGAGGCGTTGCTCGCTAGGCTCAGCACAACCACAAAAGAAATTAGACAAATGAGTTTCCTGCACATGACAGTCCTCCCTAAAAGTAAGATAGTTGACAATAACTGCTTCGTTGAACGCACTTTGGGCCTCTCTTGTGCCCTATACAATACTCTTCGATTTGGCGCGACCTCCTTCCTTCTCGGGCACAGCAATAGCCGCCTGCTCGCAAGCCGAAAGACTCAAAACAAGCCACAGATTTTCCAGTCGTGGGCAGACTTCATACCCACAAAATTCACTGTATATATTTGTACCACATTAGCAGCCCGACCGTCAAGAAAAAAATGTCGCAACCACCAGGAACAAGACAAGGTAAGAGTCAGGAGTGGAAAGACGCAAATCGCCCCCAAACAAGACTTTATACGCAGTACGAACCGGAACCGGTCGTCGCTGGACATCGACTTCGCTAGGCTCTTGCCCCGGTTTGGCAGCAAGGTCGAGCCGGTATCGCGCACTTGCTTGCACGCAACCTGCTTGCAGGCCTGTGGATCGTCTGCTCGAGTTGCTTGATTCTCGCGGCCAGAATTTCACCCTTGAATCTCGTCAATTCAACGTCCAATTCCAGCAACTCCTTCTTCAAGGCCTGCACGTCTTTCATGGTCATTGTGCGTCCTTACGTCGGTCTTGCGTCAATCTCGATCTCTCGCCTGTGCTCTTGCCGCCGCGATCAGCAGAGTCAGCGACAGAATGGCTACACCCAACAGCGCCCATTGGCCCCAATGCTCATGATACCACCCCAACAAGCACTCCGTGAGTGTGCGGGTGATGCTCAGTATGCTCATCTCTCTTCACCTCCAAATCTCAAGCCGAAACTTTCGGCCCATTTGCTTGCGGCTGTCTCCGTAAGACCTGACGCGAGGTTGCTGCACTCGGTATTAGCCGGCGCTGCGGTTGAAGATAAGAAGGGACAAGAGAATTGTTCTTCTCATTTGGCGTTCCATTGCTGCGCAATTCGGCCTCCAATCCAGGACATCTTACTCTATAAACCCCTGCTGCCTCTGCACTTGTGAGCAGGAACTGTTCAAAGTGGAAGGAATCCCGATACCAGAGAGAAAGGAAGCCTTCTCACCACGTCTCCTTAAGATTCTGCCATACCAATCACAAACAAGTGCCATCACCCATACAAGATGTAACGTCTTTCTTGACGATTGTCAGACATTATCGGCTGAACGCGATCCGCTATCCGTCCGCAACAAAGCCTAAGGACCATGCACGAAGTAACTTCCCGTTTTGTTGCCCAATTGCACCGCATCTTTGGCTGCTCCTCAATCGCGGAATCCTCAACGTAGAATAGCTACGCTTGCGGTTCCACTCAATCGTCGCAGCCAAATCTACGGCACACTTGAACATCAAATTCAGCAATCTACTTCGTGCATGGTCCTAAGAGAGTGTTTCACGGAGGCGGTGAATGATTACTGTAACCTCCCGGGGTGTTTCTTTCAGGAAGTAAGTAAATGAAACCCAGTTTGGAGATTGACTCATGAGCATTTGCGAAAAAGGACAAGATGCCAGGCTTTGTCAGAAAACTCCGTCGTCGGCCCGAGAGGGGGCAATTCTATCGCCTGGCAAAGACGGCGAAGCAGGTGATATTAGCTTTATTGTCGATGGAGCCGGATGCCGCCAAGCGAACAAAGGGCCGCTCGAAGCCAGATCGAGCTTTCTGACAGAGCCTGGCAAAAGAAACAGGATCTACTTTCTGGACAATCTAAGAACGTTCATGATCTTCTTAGTGGTTCTAATTCATGCCGGCGGTGTTTACGAAAGCAGCGGCACGTGGTCTTCCTTCTGGATTGTTGACGACCCCTCAACCAACAATCTGTCTGGTCTTCTGTTCCTAATATTGGATATTTTCACGATGCCGACCATATTCTTTATCTCAGGATTCTTTGCGCATTTATCTTTGCAAAACAAGAACGGCTGGGAATTTCTGAAATCAAGATTTGGAAGACTTATGATTCCCTGGATCATCGCCGTTCTGACGCTAATTCCACTTTACAAAGTCATATTTCTACACTCTCGGAATCTACCTCAAGAAAGTTGGACCACGTACTTTCACTGGAGCAACGGAATTTGGAGTCAAAACTGGCTGTGGTTCTTACCTGTGCTGTTTCTGTTTAGCGTCCTGTATCTGCTTCTGTTGAAAGCACCGATCACGATCCCGAACATCTCACTGAAAGGCGCTATCTTCGTCACCTTCACAATTGGATTTGTCTATAGCGCCGGCATGGATATTCTCGGCCTTCGGGGCTGGACAAAGACCGCATTGCTCGACTTTCAAAATGAAAGGTTGTTGATCTACTTCATGGCTTTTCTGCTGGGGGCTCTATCTTTCAGACTGAGAGTATTTGACGGCAAGCCCAAAAGCAGGATACTCTATCACATCGTAAACTCAACTGCTTGGATTCCAGTCACCGTCTATATCTTTTCTCTGCTCTATCCGTGGTTCAAGCCCGGCGAGTTCATTGTTTCAGAGATCGTCCACAGGTTAATTCTGTGGTTCAGTTTCCACCTCTCATTGCTCTGTCTTGTTTATGTGACGATTGAAACTTTCCGACGGTATCTGGACAAACCAGGCAAACTTAGAAACGATCTGAACAGGAATTCCTATTACGTGTACATCATTCATGTCGTCGTCATGGGAACCTTTGCATTGGTCATGCTGAATGCCGCAATTCCCTCACTCGTCAAATTCCTGCTTCTGACAGTCGCGACCTTTGGTGCGAGCAATGTGATCATCTCTTCCTGCAGAAAGTGTCTCAACTACGGAATATTGAACAATAGACTGGAGGAATCAACAATGAGAACGGTAACGACGGCAATACTCATCGCCACACTTCTTACCGTGGCCGGCTGCCCAGAGCAGGAGGACTCCAAAACCGAAGCCAGACCGCCGCGTATAAGCCTTCACGTGGCAGCCATTCAGGGCAATCTTGATGCAATTCGCCAGCACATAAATGTGGGTTCTGACCTGAACCAAAAAGATGCGTACGGGTCCACTCCCCTGATCGTTGCGACTACATTCGGCAAGACTGAGGTTGCAGGGGCATTGATCGATGCCGGGGCTGACATGACAATCACAAACAACGAAGGATCGACCCCGCTTCACATCGCCGCTTTCCTCTGCCGGACCGAGATCGCCAAGGCTCTGCTGGACAAAGGCGCTGACAGGAATACACGTAACAAAGCCGGACGTACCCCATGGGAGACTGTTTCACGTCCTTTTGACGACGTCAAAACCATCTACGACGGCCTCGCAGCGGCCCTCAAGCCGCTTGGATTCAAACTGGACTACGAACGGATCAAAATGACGCGTCCCAGTATTGCAGAAATGCTGAGATAGACATGGAATTACTATAAGGAGTCCTGTGGGCCATGTCTTACGGCAGAGCCTTCAGACTCTCACCACGGTCACAGACCGTGGAACTCCGTGTCGCATTAGAAAAGGACTAGGAAAACTCAAGGCCCATTGTGAGTCTGTCCATCCTGTTTATACTATCAGGCCAGCCATATCAAAGCAGCCCCCTGCCAAATGGATTGAATATTTCTCGTAGATTTTGCGCCGATTCTACCTTTTAATCGAGACTTATTCATAGAAGTACAGAGCAGCTCTGTGAGAGACGATATTTGACAGATGAAAGATCTTGAGGATCAGATACTTGTTCAACAAGCGTTGCAGGCGGATCCGGAAAGCTTTGGCGAGCTATGCAGGCGGTATTACCGTTCTCTGGTGGCCGTGGCGGATTCGATTCTGCTGGATCACCATCTGGCCGAAGACGCCGCTCAGGAAGCGCTTGCGGCGGCGTGCCGCCAGCTTCCAAAGCTGAAAAAGCCCGAGCGGTTCGGGCCGTGGATCGTTGCGATCTGCCGGAACGCAGCGAAGGACATGCTTCGGCAGCGACAAAGGCAGCGAAAGCCCGTTGAGGCTTGCCAGGGCCATAATTGCAGTTGTGAACAAGACGACGATCAGAAGGCCATCATGGCCGAGGCCTTGCAGAAATTGCCGCAGCATCTTAGAGAAGTCATCTTCTTGCGGTTCTACAATGAGATGAGTTATCGGCAAATGGCTCAGGCCCTCGGCGCAACCGAACAAGTGATTGACGGAAGAATCCGAAGGGCGAAGAAGAAAATGACCGTCTATTTGAAGACAGTGGGTTTCAGGAGGTGATAAGTCCCATGAAACATGACGATGACAATCGATGGTTGGATCCCATGCTGGAACGACATATCCAGCGTGAGCCAGAGACGTTCGATTTCGAGAAATGGGCCGAAAAACACCCGGACGAAGCCCGGTTGCTGCGTTGTGGCTTTCAAGATTCCAGCCGGAGCGCGAAAACAAGACCTTTTGAGATTTGGAGATTCATCATGGAAAGTAAAGTTACAAGATATTCAGCAGCGGCAGTTATCGTGCTGGCAATGGCGGTTCTGCTCAGCCCCTTTGGAACGCCGGGAAACGGCGGCATTGTCCTCGCAGATGTTCAGCAAAGAGTTGCCGAATTTGAGACGATGGTTCAACGTGGCAAAAAGACTTTTTTGCGCCCGGGCAAGGAAGGCGATGTGTTCGAATTCAACGGGATGAAATGCGAATTCGACATCGTGAAATATTTTTCGAAGCAACATGGCTTCACGGAGGAGGGACGTGTCAAGGATAACCTGATCTATCGCATCACCTTCAATCTTCCAGAGCGACAAACCCTTATTGCTTTCCCACCCGATAAGAAATATGTGACGTTTAGTTCTGCCGATGACGTTGCGAAAATAATGGAGACCATAACAACTCCCAGTGGTTTCTTGAATCTGCTTCTTGGAAGCGGCTACAAGAAGCTGGGACGAAACAAGATCGACGACGTTGAGGTTGAGGGTTTTGAGTTTCGGGACATTGAGTCCATTAAACAAATTTTCCCCAAGGTCGTTTTTGATATTCAGGACTACACAGGTAGAATCTGGATCGGGATCAAAGAGCAACTGCCGATCCGGATCGAAGGCGACCTCGTCATCGGCAAGAGCTTCATGACCATGTTCAACGACCTGAATCTGCATGAGGTCAACATTCTGGATCAGTATAATGTTGAACTTGATGAAGGCATATTTAGCACCAACGCACCCGAAGGCTATACGGAATTTACCCTCAGTGACATTCTTCCTCTCATTCCACTTGAAGCAAAGGCCGGCCTTGCCGGTTTGGGTATTGCCCCCGCTGGTATCATCTTCTGGAAAAGGCGAAAAAGAAAAAGAGCAACAGCAAACCAGAACTGACAGGTGCCTTTCGCCGCAAGGCATAACGACATTCGACTCAAGAGCCCTGTTTTTGGACAGGGCTTTTTCTGTGCGCGAAGAGGAAAGACGAGAATGGCCCTCGAAAATTATCCGCTCGGCTGAATGTGAAGCTGGTCGGGAGAAAGTCAATATATTAGACTAAAACAAGCAGTTCAGTTGTCTTGAATATGGTTGAACGTTCAGCATCTGTAGACTGCAGAAAGGGCCATTTTGAAGGATAGACGTCTGGTACATCGCTTATCGCGTGCGGATCCTGATGCGCTGCGTCAGATCTACCATCGGTACAAGGATGACCTGTTGACCGTAGCCATGGCCCTACTCGTTGATCCGGACGCGGCGGAAGACTGTGTGCACGATGTGTTCGTTCACTTCGTCGGTGCCCCGGCGGATATGCGGGCCAATCGCAATCTCAGGGGGTATCTGATGCGATGTGTGGCGAACAGGGCCAAGAACCTGATCAGGAGACAGCAGTTGGCGCCCGCCCAGGAGATCGATGAGCAGGACGGTGCCGGCGAACGGGATTGCCCGGATGGCAGACTGATCGTCTCGGAAAAGTCGAAGCGGATTTTCGAGGCCATGGCGAAACTGCCCGCCGAACAACGCGAGGTAGTCAGCCTGCACATACACGGGCAGATGAAGTTTCGCGAAATCGCGGAACAACTGGATGTTTCAATCAACACTGTACAGAGTCGTTATCGTTACGGCATCGAGAAGCTTAGGACCTTCTTATAGGGAAGAGAATATATGAAGTCCTCAAGGCAGATTGAAAAGACCGTCGGACGCGCTCGGGCCAAAGCCGGGCGAGTAACTGACGAGCGAATATTGACCGATGCCGTTGCAGCTTTGACCAATTCCTCAAACAACCGACCCCAGGCCTTGAGGCCGGGTCCGACTATATGGAGATTAATCATGGAAAGTAAAATTACAAGATACTCAGCAGCGGCGGTAGTCGCACTACCAGTTGCATTGGTTCTGCTCAGCCCGTTTGGAACGCCGGGAAACGGGGGCATTGTCCTCGCAGATGTTCAGCAAAGAGTTGCCGATGCTGAGACAATGGTTATACGAGGCCAAAAAACCTATTTACGTCCGGGCGAGGACGGCGAGGTGTTTGAATTTCTCGGGATAAAATACGAATTCGACCTCGTGAAATACTTTTCGAAGCAACATGGCCTCGTTGAAGAGGGACGTGTCAAGGACAAACTGATCTATCGCGTCACCTTCAATCGGTCGAAGCGACAGACTCTTCTTGTTTTGCCGCCCTGGAAGAAGTATGTCGCGTTCACCTCCACGGACAAACAAGCGCAACTGTTGGAGAATCTGACTCCCAAAGGCATCGTCAACCTGCTTGTGGGGAGCGACTACAAGGAACTGGGACAAGACAACATCGACGGCGTCGAGGTTGAGGGCTTTGAGTTTCAAGAGGCAGATCCCTTCATAGGACTTGTCCCCAAGGCCGTTTTTGATATTCAGAACTTAAAAGGTAAAATCTGGGTCGGGATCAAAGAGCAACTGCCGGTCAGGGTCGAAGCCAATCTGGTCATCGGTAAGAGCCTCATGACCGTGTTCAACGACCTGAATCTGCATGAGGTCAACATTCTGGATCAGTATAATGTTGAACTTGATGAAGACATCTTTGACACCAACGCACCGGAAGGCTATACGGAGTTGGGACTCAGCGATCTTATTCATTTCATTCCGCTTGAAGCAAAAGCCGGCCTTGCTGGATTGGGTATCGTCCCGGCGGGTTTGATCGTCTGGAAAAGACGAAGAAAGAAAAGAGCAACGACTGATCCAAACTAACCAGCGATCCTCACCACAAGAAACCAGAGACAGCGGGTCTGTCTCTGGCATTGGCGGAACTCTTGAATGGAAAAAGCTACAATAGACAATCATTCATTGCCCCGGTGATATTGTATGAAGCAAGGATATCATGTTTAATCGTAAGTTGAGACCAAACCTGTCTGGGATACCGGAGACGATGCTGTGGGCGCTGCACAATCGCGTCTCGGAAGCGATCCGCGATGACGGCATACTGCACGATCCCGAGGCCGTACGGATCTACCAGACGCTGGACTACGACTACGAAAAGGCCTTCGGTCCTGCGGAGCCGACCAGCGCCGTGAGATCCGCAATGTTTGACGCCGAACTACGCAAGTTTCTCGACCATCACCCGAACGGCGTTATCGTCAACCTCGGAGAGGGTCTCGAAACACAGCGTTTTCGCGTGGCTAGTGATGAAACGCTGTGGCTGAGCGTTGATCTGCCGGAGGCGATTGCCATTCGAGAGCGATTCATCGCCCCGGATGACAAACACCGGCATGTGGCGCTGTCGGCCCTCAGCCGGGCGTGGTTCGACGAGGTCCCGGAAGAAAGGCCTCTCTACATCACCGCCCAGGGACTGTTGATGTACCTGCCTGAGGAGGAGGTGCAGTTGTTGTTCCAGGACTTCGCGGAGCGGTTTCCGGACGCGTGGTTCACGTTTGACACGATCCCGAGGTGGTTGTCGCGCAAGACCGTCAAACGCGGCTGGAAGAAGACAGCACAATGGACGACACCGAAGATGCCCTGGGGCATCGACCGTCACCAAATAGCCCCGACCCTTCGAGCTTGGGTACCGACGCTCGACGAGGTAAGAGAGCTTCGGTGGTGGCGATTCCCGCGCGGTGTGGGGCGATGGCTGTTTCCCCTAATGTTCGCAACGCCAATCCTGAACCGCTATGCCCCGCCAGTCATCACCCGCGTCCGTTTCAAAAGGCAAAAAGGATTATATATGAGAAGTAAGCTGTTCAGTTTATAGTTTGGGAATGACCGTGGAGATAAGAAACCGTACAATCGAATCGTTTCTGAAGAGCCGAAACTTCAGCTTTTTGTTATGTTTGTTTTGGGGATATTTCACTTTCATTCATACACGGACACTTCTGAAAGGATTCGATCTTACTGAATTGCTGTGGCTTGCCTACAATGTAACAATCTCATTGCTCTTTTTGATTCGGGTCAGACCCTCCGTGGTGAGCATGAATCCCTTCCATTGGGCGGTGGCTCTGATTACATCTTTCTCCGGCTTCTTTTTCAGACAAGGCGCCAACAGCAGGCCGATTCTATTGTTCTGGGCTGAAGTTCTCATAGTGTTTGCGATTCTATTAGGAATTGTGACAGCGATCATACTTGACAGGAGTTATGATTTTTTACCTGCATTAAGGCATGTAAAAACCAAATGTGTCTATCAGATTGTCAGGCACCCCATGTATGTATCGTCGATTATCATCAAATTGGGATATGTCCTGAAGAATGCTTCCATGTACAATTCCGTGCTTCTATTTGTTATTATAGTTCTTTACGACAGACGAGCAAGGTTTGAAGAAGATATTATGTCACATGACGATTCATATGTCGAGTACATGAAAAAAGTGAAGTATCGGTTTATTCCGGGAATCTATTGACTGAAATTCAACACCCATTCCGGTGTTGGTAGAAAGCAGGTAATTCCGCTAATGAGATAGCACATACATGATCAGGTTGATGCCCATCATGATGGCCTCGTTGTAGCCATGGATACCCCTGCCCCCAAACCGTCTCGTTACATTAGGGCCGAACCAGGTCTGAGTCCGATCCGCCCAGCCACAATGTATGTCTGTAGAAGTGAGAAGTATTGCCAGTCGGTCTTTGATGAATATGCCGCGCGGCGGCCAGTTCACCCCCTGAATGTACGGCATCCCTACCCGGCTGAGATCGTAAATGTTGTGAAAGATCTCGTGTCCTGTGCTTATCTCTTTAACGGCCGACTTGCCGAACAGATGCTCCAACAGTTGGCACGAGCTGTGGTAGAAAAAGTCACCAGGGTCATGAGAGATACAATCATCCATTAGAATGAATCCGCCTTGCTCCACGTAGCGTTTGAAATTCTGTTTCTGCGCGTCATTGAATGAGTAATGCCCGCCTGCCGTCATAAAGAGAAACGGGAACTTGTGCAGATCGTCGGCATAGTTGAAGTCAACAATGGCATTGAAATCGTTCACGCCGCCGCGGCTGGGCCTGCCTCTGCGCATTGCCGGAATGAGCTTCACCTGGCATCGGACGGCCTTGCAAAGCTCGTCAAGCAAGTAGTTGTCACCGGCGGGTTGAACATTCCATGGGTCATTAGCGCTTTTGTCGTCGAACTTCACTCGAGCCATGAAGAAATCGTAGTCATGAAGATCGGGTGGAATAGCGTGGCCTGACGCTGCGGAACGACCTGCCGGCAACGCCGTTGAGGCTACCCCAGCTCCCCCCAGCACCGTTCCCGCCATGTTTCGTAGGAATGTTCGTCTGCTTCTCATCTCGTGCATTTTCATTGACCTCGTGGTTGTTTGGTCGCCTGTGTTTGTCTGAAGTAGAATTGTGCGGCCCGGGCCCCGTCCTTTCCGCTCCGGGCGAACAACCAGGGTTGCTGACTGGGTACACCGTCGCCGTCGTCTTCCAGCAGGGCGTTTTCGGATTTGTAACACTTCTCTTGTGCGTAGTACGCATCCAGCTCTCGAGACGTGGTTTGGAACGCCTCCAGCAGCGAAAACCGGCCGTCGGCATACTTATCTGATTCCCATTGCAGCAATGCAGGCACGAAGTATTCGCTGAACCTCGGGCTGTCGTACTGATCGCCGCGTGCCGAACAGACGACGATCGTGTTGGGATCCGCCAGATCTTTGAGGGCCAGGCCGGCGCACGGGCAATCCAATACGATCAACCGCTGCTTTGCCTTAATAGCGCCGAGCCATTGTACAAGCTCGCCATGGATGATGTCTTGGCCTCGCACATTCAGCCGCAGTGTACTTGCTGCGCGGTTGGCCTGTCCGGTGTAGTAGAACACGAATCTGTCAATGCGCCGGCTGTCCGAAACTAGATTCCGGAGCGTCCTTTCAAGGCTCTTGCGGGTACATGCAGTTGCGTTAGGGCCAAAGGCCGGTGATTGCTTGTCACAAACAATATCTATGGCCTCTCGGTCGATACCGAGTTGATCCGTGAAGAAGTGAGAAAGGCCGGCAATCACGCGTGCCTCGGCCTGACTCGCCTGAGCGTCCTGCAGAATGCCGCCACATATGACAACATGCCACGGTTCATCCTTGGCCTGCGCACTGCATTGGTGTATGCTTGCGCTGACGACCATCAGGATGCCCAGGTTGCCTAACATAATACCAGCCATTTTCTTAATCATCATTTTACAAATCACCAGTCCAAATAGCCTATATAAGTCCCTTCACTCGCCTCAGGAACCACTGCAAAACAAGTATCGAACACAAGAATGCGAATACCCGCCATCTTGGCCAGATACGCTGGAGTTGTCGGTCCTGTCGGCCGGCGCGATACGACTGGAATCGATCAAAGGTCTTCGGGCCGATCTTCTCGGCGTCAACGTACTCTGCGCCGACATGATCACAGAGTGCTCGTAGAAACTCCTTGTCACAGCGAGTATCATCCATTTCGTGCCTGACGTCATCAAGTTCTGCAGCGATCGCTTTTTCTCCCAGGTAGAAGCCGCGATGTTCCACACGTACCCGGGCGAAGACCGAGGTGCCCTGGAAATCCGGTATCGTTGCCATATATGTCCCCGGCCAGGCCTCTTTCATGCTGGTGATGCGGCCGTTGAATTCGAGCAGGACGGTGGCCCGCTGCGCGGGGGCATAGGCCTGATCCGTTACGCAGGTTTCAAAGATGAGATCTGTCGCGTCACCGGCTCGCCTGACAAATACCTCAATGTGGCTCTGTCGATTGGGTCGCGCCCCTACGTCGGTGACGATGTCACTGAACAATTTGAATAGAGGGCCGTCCTCCTCATCCTCTCGATAGAGTTGATAGACGTTGGTGCCATTGATAATCGCGGTCCTGCCTCGGCCGATACGTTGAGTGCATACCAGAACCTGTTGTCCGCATTTGAGGACGGTGGACGCGGCCGGTTTCTTCCTTATGTGTGCATAGGCCACGTCGATATCGTCGCCTCTGAGTTCGTGACAGACGGCCTCCGAGTAGCGTTGGTCTCGGCCTTCCTCGGTGATGCTCAGACCGTGCGTGGGATCCGAATCCATCGGACCGTCGAACTCCACGGGAACCAGCGTACAGATCTTATCGATCTTGCATCCGGCCAGTCCGTAGGGTCGTCTGCCCGGCAGGAAGATGACGGAGCCACCCCCCTTAGTGACGAAATCATACAACCCAGAGATCTGCTCGTCGGAGAACCTGTCGAGGCGACAGGGGCCCAGCACGATCAGATCGTACTGATTGAATTCGGCGGCGGATACTGGAAATCG
>CAZLTY010000070.1:0-19272 GCA_964562575.1 uncultured Pirellulales bacterium | reverse complement strand
AAATTTGGCGGCGGACTGGCACGATTTAGCGGCGGACGATTCGATCACTGGCACCAGCTCAATAGTGGCCTGGTCAACGACGTCGTTTATGGGGTGGTCGTCGAGAACGACAATATCTGGGCGGCGACGACCGCCGGGGCGAGCCGGTACAACACGATGACTGGCGAATGGACGATCTACACGGAAAAGAACGCGCCGATGGAAGAGATTTGGAACTACGGCGTCTGCTTCAACGATGGAAAGGTTCATCTTGGCATTTGGGGAAGCGGTGTACTGGAATTCGACGTGACCACGGAGCGCTGGAAGGACTATCTCGATCCCGACGGTGAAATGGAAATCGATCTCTACCGCGACGATGGGGTCGTTCACGTGATAACGACCGGCGTGAGCTTCATCGACGACATCCTCTGGGTCTCGTCGTACTTTGGGATGTGCCGGTACGACGGCCGGCATTGGCGAGGTTATTACGCCCACGAAACCGGCCTGCCCAGCGATTTTGGCAACGCGGTGAAAGGTCGTCACGCCGATGAAGCATGGTTTGCCACGGACAAGGGTTTGGGCGTCGTGGCCGACTTTGCGACGGATACGTGGATTACCTACACGATGGACCCGAACACGCACAGAGGCAAGGCGGTTGTCAGCAGGGGTAAGGATGTAATTAAGACCGTCGATATGCCGAAGTGCATTCCCCACAATTACGCCCTGTGGGTGGAGTTCGACGGCGACGATGTCTGGGTCGGGACATCAAAAGGCGTCGGCTGGGCCAAAGGTTCAGGATACTACAAAGGATTGAGGTAGGTTACCAAGGTATATGTGTGATGAGGAGATAGAGCGATGAGACGATATGCGACGATACTGTGTTCGATTCTGATGCTGGGGGCTTTTTCGTGTGTCAGTGTGAAAGAACGAATGGCCGATAGTGCGGAGCCGTCTGTCGAGATTGGTCCGGAGACGCGCGAGGTTCTTCGAAAGATCAACTCCGTTAACGCCCACCAGGTACCCGATCTGGAGCTGCGTGAGGATGAGAGCTACGCAAAAACTACACGGGATTTCGAGCCGTTTCGGCACGTCAAGCCGTATAAAGAGCACTTCCTCCTTCAAATGGAGTACACCGGGCCCGGACGGGCCATCCCCGAGCCGGAAAATATCGAGGCCGTCAAGCTCGGTTTCATAGGCCCGATCATGTCCACCGTCTCGGTCGCGACGGGCGGAAAGAGTCACGAAGAGCCCCTGGGGATTAAGATGCTCCAGGGCGCGCGGCTTGCTATCGAGCAGGCCAACGCCCAGGGTGGCTATCTCAAGCGGGATATTCCCTTCGAGCTGGTCATCAGCAACGACAACGGGCTTTGGGGCGCTTCCGGCAACGAAATCATCAAGATGGCTTATAAGGACGAAGTCTGGGCGATTCTCGGCACGATCGACGGCGCTAACAGCCACATTGCCATCCGCGTCGCGCTCAAGGCCGAGGTTGCCATGATGAATTCAGGCGACACAGATCCAACGTTTATCGAAACGAACATCCCCTGGGTCTTTCGGTGCATCAGCGACGACCGCCAGCAGGGCTATCTGCTTGTTGACTATATGTATAGAAAGCTGGGCTTTAAGCGTGTTGGGATTGTTCGTGCTAACAATCGTTATGCGCGATTCGGGGTCCGCGAAATCCGTGACGGGAGCCGTCGTCTGGGAAAACCCGTTGTGCTGGAGATGTCCTACAAACTGGGAATTGAAGATTTCTCATTACAACTGGAACGTCTCCAGGCTGAGAATCTTGATGCGGTTGTCCATTGGGGCGACGCTCTGGAAGGGGCAAAGATTCTCAACCAAATGCGCGCCATGGGAATGAAACAACCGTATTTTGCCTGTGACCGCTGTCTTTCAGAGGAATTTGTTGAAACCGCCGGCGCGAACAGCGAAGGAGTTATCTGCACATATCCATGGAATCCAACAGGAAGAAATAAGAAACTCGAAGAATTTCGCAACGCTTTCAGGCAACGCTTCGGAGAGGAGGCCGAGACATTTGCCGCTCACGCTTATGACGGCATGAACATGGTCATCTGGGCCGTCCAGGTTGCGGGCCTGAACCGGGCAAAAATCCGTGATGTGCTGGCGCACAGAGCAAGGCCCTGGGAAGGCGCAACGGGCGACATAATGCTCAGCGCCGCCCTTGACGACGTCGGTGATGTGTACCTGGCAAAACGAGAAGATGGCCAATGGAAATTCTACTCCAGAGAAGACCTTCAGATACCACGAGACTACGTTCCTCCACGGGACAAAGTCCATCAGCCGGTGGCAACCGGGCAACATCGCTCGACCTCTGGCCAGATGCTAAAGTAACGACACATGCTTAGGGCATCCAAAATAATCTTAATACTCTCGGTTCTATCCGGCACGATATGGGCGGGGGACAAGAATCCCCAAAAACGCTCATCTCGCGAGCCATTTTTCGACGCACGGATCCACCAGACGGATTACACAGGGCCCGGACGCAAGGAGCCTCCTCCCATCGACGTCAAAGAAGTACTGATAGGATACTTTGGGCCTTCCACAGATTCCGATCCCGAAGGAGGTGACATGTGGTGTGCGGCGTGTTTAGCCGTTGAACAAGCCAATAGGGCAGGCGGATACAAAGGTCTGCCGTTTAGACTGGTTGCGGACTGGTCGGACAATCCCTGGGGGTCGGGAATCACAGCGGTTACACGCATGGTTTACTCACACAAGGTTTGGGCCATTATCGGTGGGATCGATGGGCCATCAACACATCTGGCGGAACAAGTCGTCGCGAAGGCTCGTCTTCCTTTGCTCAGCCCCGGCAGCATGGACAAGACGGTGAATCTGGCCAATGTGCCCTGGATGTTTTCATGTCTGCCCGGGGATCACTTACAGGCGCCGATCTTAGCCCGGGCCATCGCATCGCACGTTGGCCAAAGGCCTTTTCTTCTGGTATCGGCCGTGGACCACGATTCTCACCTTTTCACTCGCGAGCTCACCAAATCTCTCACCCAACAGAAGTTAGTGCCTTCTTACCACCTGGAATTCAAGCCCAAACAAAAGGATTACCCCGGGCTCGTGGAGAAAATTGTGAACGCTGAGGCACATGCTCTTGTCTTGATCGCCACCGCACAAGAGAGCGCACAGCTTATCTCCGCCGTCCGAGAGAACGGATTCAAGGGCCTTATCTTCGGCGGCCCCTGTGTCGGGCGCCGTAGCTTCCTCGAAGCAGCAGGCAAGAGGGCCGAGGGAGTCGTCTTCCCATTGCTTTACGCACCCGGCAAGAGAACAGACGGCTTTGAAGAGAAGTTCGCCTCCCGTTTTGGAAGACGCCCTGATTTTCTCGCCGCACACACCTGCGATGCCGTCAGTCTGCTGATCGCTGCGACTCGCAAAGCCGGGCTCAATCGGGCGCGTATATGCGATGCGGTAAGGGAGCTTTCTCCCTGGCATGGTGTCACGGGGGACATCAAGTGGGACACACTTGGAAGCAATTCGCGGCCCGTCGGACTCGGCACAATCAGGGCCGGCCGCGTGATACGCGTCTCAAGGCCTCACGCGCCTGACGATGCGAAGCCTCGTTCTTCTCGACGGTAATCGCCCCATCGCTTCCCCCGCCGGCCGGGTAGATCGACTGCCGGTAGGCTGGATAGGCCTCAGTTCGCAGGTGGGCCAGCATGTGATGTCCGCGGCGGCGCTGTCGTTCGCCGCGCAGGGCGGCCATATCAATCGGGCCGACGACGATTTTTTCACCCGCTCCCTGCTCGGCCTGGGCGACGATCCGGCCATCGTAGTCAACTATCATGCTGCCTCCGGGCCAACTGAATGGTGGATAGTTCTGCAGGCTGGCCGCCTGATTCGCTGCGACCACATAGGCCATGTTCTCCAGCGCACGCACCCGGTTGACCATCGTCCACCAATCCATAGGTTGGGTCGTTCCCCACGGATCCATGTACGCCGAGACCCGTACGAGCAGTTCAGCCCCGCTGAGACTTAGTTGTCTGATTGCCTCCGGGAAGAGCCAGTCGTAGCAGATGGCTGTACCTATCTTGCCGATCTCCGTCTCGGCCACGGCAAACACGGGTTCATCGTAGCCGGCCAGATCATGCGGACTGGTATGCACTTCCCAGGGCGTCCACGTGTGCACCTTGCGGTACTTCGACAAAATACCATCCGGACCGATCAAACATGTCGTATTGAACACGTGGCCGGGCCAGCGCCGGTCTGCCTCGAGAAACGTGCCGGTCTGGATGTAGACGCCCGACTGTTTTGCCTTTTGGTGATAACGCTGCGTGTGTTCGTTCGGGATCGGCACGGCCAGACGATCGAGCAGCTCGTCGGCCGTGGGATAGATCGGCGCCGCATGGGCGAACTCAGGAAACACCACAAGCCGTACGTCGAAGAAAGGTTCGTAGCCGGTCACCGCATGGTCGATCATCTCGATCATTCGCTCGACCCGGCCGGCAATCTCATCGCGTTTTGCCGGATTGGGCATGTCAATCTGACACGCCGCTGCATAGAATCGATCGGTGGGACTCATCGTCTGCCTTTCTCCGAGCCAAACGGAGCCGCGGAGCACTCACTGCTGCCCGGGAGCGGTTCCTTCGGTGATTGTCAATACCTTATCGACTGCAATGTTCTCAGAAACGTCGACTCCACCGCCGATCCATCGTACTTCGATACGATCGGCCTTCTCGCGGGCCCCCAACCCGAAGTGAAGGCGCGTGCCGTAATGGCTTTGATATCCACGACCGCTGTGAACTTCGTCTATCAGAGTCAAATCCCCGGCCACTACCTTGACCTGTGCTCCTATTCCATCTCGGTTGGTCTTGACACCCTTCAGGCGGACTCCCAGCCAATGCCCTTTGGAAGGCGAATCGTTCCTCAGAATAGTAGGTTCCCGCCGGGAGTTCAGTATCACCACATCCACATCACCATCGTTATCTAAGTCGTCAAAGCCGGCACCCCGGCTGCTAAGCTCGACCTTCATTCCGTCACCGCTTTGCCTTGAGGCGTTGACGAACTTGCCGTCACCGGTGTTCATCAGAAGGACGTTTGCGGCAAGATAGGTGGACCTGTCGTCGAAAAGGTCAACGTTGTCCAACAGATGACCGCACGCGACGAAGATGTCACGGTCTCCGTCGTTATCGAAGTCCACCAAACCATTCCCCCATGTCACGTGTGTGACGGTCCCTTCTCCGGCGCCGGTCAATCGTGTCACGTCATCGAACGCATCGTCACCCAGATTCCTGTACAACGTGGCCAACTGGCTCTGGTAAGACGTCACATAGAAATCCAACAATCCGTCGTTGTCGTAATCGCCGCAGTCAACGCCCATGCTTCCCTGCCCATCGCCGTGGATGTCGTAAGCAACGCCGGATATAAGACCCACGTCTTCGAATTTCCCCGTACCGTCGTTCTCAAAAAGAAAGTTCCCTGCACCGTCATTGGCCACAAATATATCTGTATCGCCATCATTGTCATAGTCGCCGCAGACCATTCCCATACCCCAGCTTGCGTGCTCGGCCACACCCGCACTCTTACTGACGTCGGTAAACGTGCCGTCACCATTATTGCGATACAGCACATCCGGCACCGCGGGGAAAGAAGCCGGGTTAGTGTAGACAGGAAAGCCATCCGCCACGCCGGTCTTGTGTTTCTCATAGGAGAAATCAAAATAGTTTGAGACATAGAGGTCCAGATCTCCGTCTTTGTCCATGTCCAGAAAGCACGCGCCGGCCCCTGTGTGAGAACTGTTGGCAACGCCCGCCTTTCTTGTGACATCGGTGAACGTACCATTGCCCTCGTTGCGATACAGCACATTCGGGCCGTGGTTGTTCACATAAACATCCAGGTCGCCGTCATTGTCATAATCGCCCGCCGCAACGCCCAGGCCGTACCCCGTATCGCCCACCCGTGCCTGTTCAGTGACGTCGGTGAACTTCCAATTGCCTTCGTTGCGATAGAGCGCGTTGGTCGGTGTGGCATCGAATTTGGCCCCTTTCAACGGTTGGCCGTTCAGGAAATATATGTCAACATCACCGTCATTGTCATAGTCGAAGAGTGCCAGACCGCTGGCGACCGTCTCCATTATGTACCGCTTGCCGCTGCTGCCATCGGTGTGCCTGAAAGTCATTCCCGTCTGGCTAGTTACATCTCTAAAGACTATGGAACTGCCGGGACACACCTGACAGAATGCCGCTGTCAGCGCCAGCATCGCCACGAGATGCCGGCCACGGCGGATTCGTTGCCAACCACGGGCAAGGGCGCGGCAGTCAGTTCTTCTTCTTGATCGCCTCATATATCTGCCTGTACTTCGGGTTCCTCGGCTGTAGTTTTATTGCCTGTTCCATGGCCTGGAGCGCGCCGATCCGGTCGCCGTTTAAGTCGGCGGCCCAGCCCAAAAGAAAGTAGCTCTCGGCGTTTCTTCCCAAGGTTATTGCTTTTTTCGCGAGATTGTAAGCCTGTGCGGTGTTTGTTTTGGTTCCCAAATAGAAGCGCGCCAGCTCGCGGTAACCGGCCGGGTCGTTCGGGGCCAGACTGATAGCCTTGCGGAAGGCACGCTCGGCCTTATCAGACATTTTCAAGTGGGTAGCGACCCGCCCTATGTTCAGATGGGAAAAATGATTGTTCGGATCGACCCGGGCGATTCTTTCGAAGCATTCCAGGGCCTTGCCGGGGCGCTTGGTTGTATAGTACAGAGACGCCAACCGTTCCAGGGATCGAGTGTTGTTGGGGTCGAGTCCGGAGGCCCTGTTCAGGAGTTCCTCGGCCTTTGCGATGTTGCCGCTGTCGCGATAGAGCCGCTCGGCACCGAGATATGTCTTGACTACGCTTGCGCGCAGCGACGCCAGATATTCACGAGAGCCCGACTGCCGGGTACTATAGACCGAATCGATCTTCTCTCGGAGCTTCTTGAAGGCAGCCACGTACTGGCGAGCCTTGTCGCGCTGGCCCGTCCTTGTGTAGACCATGGCCAGCCCGTAGTGCGCATGGCTGTGTTCGGGTTCGAGCCTGATCGTCTGTTCGTAGTGCTCTATAGCCTTATCATATTCCTTCTGTTGCCGATATGCTTCTGCGAGCTGAAAACGAGCGGTGAAAGATGACGGGAGAACCTTGATCTCTTGCTGAAGTTCTGTGATGGCTTCGGCGTACTTGCCCGAGTCCATAAGGGCTCTGGCAATGTCACTCCGCAGGTCCGCGGCATTGGGCTTTATCTCCAGAGCCTTTCTCAAGAGCTCCACGGCTCGGTCGAACTGCTCGGTCTCCAGGGCGATACGACCGGCGTTTCGACAGGCATCGAAGTTCCTGGGATTTATTTCGAGGCTTTTCTCCCAGAACGTCACCGCCTCGGTCGAATTGCCGTGTCTGGCGCAAAGATCCCCCATCAACATGTGGGAACCGTCACTATTGGGAAAATCTGTCAATACCTGCTGAGCTAACTCCATCTCCTCTTTCTTCAGCGCGGCGGTTTCCTCTTCCGGGCTCAGTTTGATGGCAGCGGCCTGCGGTTTAACAGGCTCGGAAGACTCCTGTGTTTCTCGAGCTCTATCGCTTGAGCCGGATAGGCACCATAGCAGAAGGACGCCGACAACGATGACACACGCCATCAGCCCGAAGATCAATGCCCAGGGGGTCCTCTTCTGCGCAGGTCGGGCAGGCTTGTGCGACCGTGCGGACGTCTTTCTTTTGCGGCTCTTAATCTTCTTGTGCTTTTTCATCACAAATTACATCGGCCAAGGTTTTTTGAATCTTGTGTAATAATCAGGAATTGATCTACAGCAACATTCTCAAACACATCGATGTCGCCGCCTATCCAGCGAACTTTGATCCGGTCAACCTTCTTGCGGTTTCCCAGTCCAAAGTGAAGACGCGTTCCATAGTGGCTTTGATATCCTCGACCGCTGTGAACCTCATCCAGAAGGGTCAAGTCACCCGCCGTCACTTCTGTCTGCGCCCCTACGCCATCTGGGTTGGTCTTGGCTCCTCGCAAACGAATCTGCAGCCAATGACCTTTAGAAGGTGATTCATTTCTCAAGATCGTAGGTTCCCGGCGAGAGTTCAGGATTACCACGTCCACGTCGCCGTCATTATCCAGATCGTCAAAGCCTGCACCACGACTGCTCAACTTCACCTTCATGCCGTCACCGCTTCTTTCAGAGACATCGACGAACTTTCCATCGCCGGTATTCATCAACATTATATTCTGCGCAGAATACGTGGTCGTATCGTCGAACTGCTCAACATTATCCTGAAGATGTCCACATGCAACGAAGATGTCACGAAATCCATCATTATTGAAATCGACGAAGCCATTGCCCCAGGTCACATGGGCAAGTGTTCCCATTCCGGCGCCGGTCGTTAGCGTTACATCTTCGAACATCCTGTCTGAGAGATTTCGATAGAGAGTGGCGAGCTGCCCTTGATACGAAGTCACATAGAAATCCAGAAGCCCATCATTGTCGTAATCGCCGCAGTCTACGCCCATGCTTCCCTGCTCGTCACCGTGGAGATCATAAGCAGTACCGGTTATCAGTCCAACTTCTTCGAACCTGCCCGTTCCGTCATTATCGAAAAGGAAGTTCTCTCCCACATCGTTAGCTACGAAGATATCCGTATCGCCGTCGTTGTCGTAATCGCCGCATACAGTTCCCATGCCCCAGCCGGCGTGATTTGCCACTCCGGATTCTCTGCTGACATCAGTAAAAGTACCGTCGCCGTTGTTACGGTACAGGGTATCAGGCAAAGGGGCAAAAAAACGGGGATTTGCATACACCGGAAATCCTTTTGCTGTGGTCACGACATGTTTCTCATAAGAAAAGTCAAGATAGACCGAAACGAAAAGGTCCAGATCACCATCCTTGTCCATGTCGAGAAAGCAGGCCCCTGCTCCTACTTGAAAGCCGTTGTCGACGCCCGCCTCTTTCGTGACTTCCGTAAAAGTGCCGTCACCGTTATTCCTGTACAGAACATTGGGGCCGTAATTATTTACGTAAATGTCCGGATCCCCATCATTATCATAATCGCCGACAGCAACCCCTAAACCATACCCGGGATCACCCACACCGGCCTTTTCCGTAACTTCGGTGAATTTCCAACCCCCTTCGTTGCGATAGAGCGCATTGCTCGGCCTGGTGTCACTATTCGTTCCCTTGAGCGGCGCGCCATTTAGAAAGTAGACATCTGTATTGCCGTCACCGTCAAAATCGAAAAGAGCTAAACCTGCACTCACCGTCTCCATCACGTAGCGCCGGCCGGACCCGCCATCAGTGTGTACGAAGGTTATTCCCGTTTCCTTTGTGACATCGCTAAACACGATTTGACCGTTAGCGGGCGCACCGCTAAAGACACAGAATACGACCAAGACTATTGCCTGGGAGTATCCGAAACTTATCAGGCTGTCTCGATCTCCTCCGACGTGCATGGATCTAATTACGGTTTTTGATGTGTTCATATATCGTCTTGTACTTTGGATTGCCAGGTTCTAATTGTATAGCTCGCTGTATTGCCTTGAGCGCGTTTGCGGAATCACCGCTTTTGTCACAGGCCCAGCTTAGTACAAAGTAATTGACTGCCACTGCCTCTAATGCTACGGCCTTTTCCGCAAGTTTTCTGGCTTCGGGAAACGCCCTTGCTGTTTGCAGGTATAGCTGGGCAAGCTCACGATATCCCGCGGACAATTCCGGCGCCAGCTTGATAACCTTGCGGAAGGACTCTTCCGCTTTGGCGGTCTGTCTGAGGCGGGCCGAAAGATGTCCAATGTTCAAGTAACAGATTGGATTTTCGGGTTCAATTTCACTGATTCTCTCGTATAACTTAATCGCCTCGCCTGCCCGGTCATTCACTGCGTACAAGGATGCCAACCTTTCGAGGCATACGGTGTTGTTCGGATCGAGTGCAACGGCGCGGCCGAGAAGTCCTTCGGCCTTTTGCAGATGTCCGCCTGATTGATATACTCTTGCGGCATTAAGGTAAGTCTGAGCCGCACCTTTTCGCATCTGAGCAAGGTCCTCAAGAACGTCGTTACGATCCTTCAGAACCTTCATGTCCTCGGTTTTCAGTTTTCTAAATGCAGCCATATACTCACCGGCCCTGGCCTTTAGCTTCAATCTCGTACAGACAGTGAAGAGGCCGTAGTAGGCATTGGTGTAGTCTGGCTGGATTGCTATCGCCTTTTCATAATTTTCCTTGGCCTTCTCAAACTCTCTCCGCTGCAGATACAACTGCCCGAGAAGGAAGTAACTGAAACTGGACCGGGGAGAGATTTGAATGTCCTTATTCAATTCTTCGATTGCCTCATCCTGTTCGCCGAGCCCCATCAACGCAACTGCTATACTGTTGTGTAATCCGGGAGTTTTGGGATCAATTTCCAGAGCCTTTCGCCAACATCCGATTGCCTCGGCATACTGCCCTTTGTGCATGGCAAACCACCCTATGCTTGTATAAATGCCGGGCCGATTTGGATCTACTTCCAATACCTGTTTGAAGAATTCCACTGCCTTGGTGGCCTCGCCATGTCGCTCCCATATGTTGCCCATCAATACAACCGGGTTTACGTTATCGGGAAAATCTCTCATCAGTCTTTCGACAAGCTCCAGCTCCTCCTTTTTCAATGCTGCCACCTCTTGTCTGGCACTGAGCTCTGGACCGGCCGATACCCGCAACATTTGATCCGTCGAGTTCGAGACTGTCTTTGTTCTCTGTTGCCCTGCACGGGTACTTACTGCGAAGAAATCACAGGTGAACACACTCAGGACTACCTCAATAACCAGAATCCATGCGGCATATTTCAACCGAGCCGATGTGGGTGATAGTGAGTGTCCGAAGTTGTGTGTTTGCGGTCTCTCAGTTATCCTGTGCCTCTCCATACAACAGCCTTAGTCGCAGTCTCTTCCCCTCGTGATAACGTCTCACACGGACATTCTGAGTGGGCATTATATCCTATATACAACTTGAATGCAAGGTCCCTCGCCGATCCCGCGGTTTTCTCCAACCGGATCGAAGAGTCTACTGAATATTGTTTCAGAACCCGGCGCCACCTATTCGTCGGGTATTGAATCTCCTTTGGTATTCCCGGTGCTTGTCGTTATCGGGGTACTTCTCTTTTGTCCCGTAGGGATAGTTGCTCATGGAATGATAAGGGAGCGGTTCTACCGTATCGGGATGTGCCGAGTAAAGATCCATGTCCTTGCAGAAGCTGTCGGTTTTGAGAATGAACGAGCGACGGTATCCGTCTGGTATCGGGCCCAGAGCATCGGCAGGAAATCGCAGTGTAAGTTCCTCACCCCGGCCCATAATGACATAACAGTCATCCGCCTGGCGAAGAAGTTCGGCCACTTGGCCATAACGGGTATAGTCTCCGGTCATAAGTTTCCAGGGTACGGCACGGTCCACATTATCATAATCGAAAAGGTTCGGAGGACGTCCATCCGGTGAGTACTCCCGCGGAAACCCTTTGAAGTGAAGATCTGCACTTTTGACCGGCACTTGGCGGACGTTGAGTTCCACATCCTCAAGTATACACGCCATGAATATCCGGTCCCAGTACAACTCCATATTACTTGAGATGCGAATTCGCTGGTCACCCGGCAGTACTTTGGCTGTTACATCGAGAGTCATCATGTGCCGGATACCGGCCGGGTACCCCACTTCGTGAAATATCTCCACCCACACCCCGTCGCGAAACACATGAATGCTCGGAGCCCGGCTGCGCAGGGATGCCTGGCTCGCGGCGAAGTTCGTTGAGGAGTAGGAATACTCGACCGATCCGTAAAGGAACAGCACAAGTCGTGATTTAGGCGATATCTCTTGTAAGCGATCGCCAAAATCGAGTTCTACGAAATGATCTTTGGCGAATCCTGTGAACCGCTGGTCCAGATCGGCCGCACCGGCGTAACTTCTGTCGACCGAACGTATGTTTGTTGTTACATCAATGCCGCGATGGTCGACGGCGCCAACCGGCTCGATTGTCTCTTTGAAACAGAAAAGCTCAAAAGGCGGAGCCGGAATGCCAATAGCCATCATCTCATGGGGATAGACCTTTGTCTCGAACGGATGATCGACCGCGATCAGCCTGGCCTGGTCGAAATAGACGGTTTCCTCGGTAGGTTCCAATACCTGAAAGACATATTCGCCGTCACGAGGCTTGAGATTCGGGATAGGCAGGTATTCTGTCGGATCGGGCTTGCCGTAGACTCCTGGTGCCACGAGATACCCAATCCCGCCGACACCTCCGAAGTCGGAGACGAACTCAAAATGCGAACCGTCCCAGGCGAAAAGATGTGGGCAGGAAGAGACCTTACGCTGCAGCTCGGCAATGTTCATCACCTGATCTGAGGGCAATTCCAGCTCCGCCTGAAGGACAGCATCCGGCCACGTTATTCGCAACCAGTCTACCTTGGGAAATTCCCCCAAGCCGGCATGAATTCGATGCGGAGGCATAGCCACCTGCCCCGAGGATGCTCCCACACGGTATTGCTGAATAATGGTACCCGTCTTTATCTCCATGCGAGCGCCAATGGCTGAATTGTTGGAGCGGGTTTTCTTTTCGTTGCCCCGAGTTCCACGAAGATCAATTTCAATCCAATGGCCGCCCGGCGTAACGTTCTCCACGAGATATGGTTCTTCTCCTATTGGGGCAATAAGGATATCGCATTTGCCGTTGCCGGTAAAATCCGCCACCACACAACTGGCGTTGCCCTTGCTGTCGATGGCGGAAAGAAGGTTCCCCGGATCAATTTCAAGCGCGTCTATGAAACGCCTCTGTGGCCAATCGTTGATAAGAAGTGCAGGACCCCGGCTGCCGTCATGCCTGTGGGCATCGGCAATCACAATATCCAGGTCCCCGTCGTTGTCCATATCCGCAAACTGTCCACCGGTCCCGCCGAGCCGACCGCACCGTTGGGAAAATCCCTGATGGCGGGCGAAGTGAAACCCACCCTCATTCACAAAGAGCTGGAGTCCTTCATTGGTAAAAACGAGAAGATCGCTGTCGCCGTCTTTGTCAGGATCGCCTGAAGTTGCACTCAAAACACCTTCGGCCACAAGGTCGGTTTTCTCTGCGTCCAGTGTTCGGTATGTCCAGGCCCGGTCGTTCACCCAGGCAATCGTCTCTTTCCCACTTGCGGAAAAGACTACAAGATCCATGTCGCGGTCATCATCAAAATCATCATACGCCACAGCAGCAACAGGAGTCTTTTCAAGAGTTAAGCCAAGCTTATCGGCAATGTCGACAAACGAGCCATCCCTGTTGTTATTGTAGAGACTACTGTTTGTGGGCTTGAGTGTCTTGCCCGCTGGAATTGTTCCTCGCTCAATACGAAATGCCAGAAAATCCAAGTCACCGTCGCTGTCGACATCAAGAACCCTCGCACAGTGAGTTACGGACTGTCCGCCGGCAATCGCGGCGCGGTGCCCTTGCCTGAAATTACCACTGCCGTCATTTTCGAAATAGATGTCCGCGCCTGCGCGGCCAAGCCATAGATCGAGGTCCCCGTCATTGTCCACATCTCCAAAACAGGGGGAGATTCCCTGCTGGGCCAAAGCAGCATCGTGAGAGAATTGTCCCGCGCCGTCGTTACGCCATAGCCATACACTGCCATCTGTACCGAACGCGGTAATGCAGAGATCGAGGTCCCCATCTCCGTCTATGTCACCGGTGGCAATCCCCGGAAGCTCTACAGCTCGGCCAGAAGATTCCCAGGCTGAGGTTCTCTCACTAAAACGCTTCAACTCAGGAGAAAACATAATGCGTCTGTGTGGAAGCGCGGCCGAAGGCCGCAGAGGCAGATTCTCTGCATCGAGCGCCATGTAGTATTTGCCTACGGTTCCATAGGCCTTGAGAACGGTAAAAGTGCCGCCTGTCAACTCCACGTCCTTGAGCTGCTTAAAACGAGTAAAGAGAGACCTTGCTTCATCGCGTCTTCGCTGGCGCTGATACTGGATTGCGAGTCGGTACACTGCGGAGATAAAACCAGGATCGATCGCAATTACCTTTTCGAGCAGCTTGACCCCGTCGTCCGTCGAGCCGAGTGTAATGAGCGTCTCGGCATATTTGTACAATACATAGGGATCTCCGGGATCGCCTTCATGCACGCTTCTAAAGTATTCGACTGCCCGTTCATTTTCTCCAACGTATTGGTGATATAGTCCCAGGCAGAAACGGGCGTGCAAATGGTCAGGATCTAACTGTAACACGGTTTCATACGCCTCTCGAGCCAATTCGAGATAACTTTTTGCGCCTGGTTTGACTTGTAGATTGAAATAGGCAAGTCCCAGGTTAAAGCGCGCTGCGGCCCAATCGGGCTTAGCATTCAGAACTGACTCGAACGCTCGTGCCGCATCCTCATACTTATACTGTTCAAGAAGCCCAGCACCCCGATTGAAATGTGCAAGTGCCTTCACGCGAGAGTCAGAGCCAGTTTTCTTGGCATCACCCGATGCGAAAATTCGGTCCGACTTTTGAGGTTGATCCGGTTGGATTCGACAACTGACAAGCACTAATCCAACGAGAAGAACACATCCGATTTTCTGTAAGGTCTTTAGCATTCCGATTCTTTCCATGCCGAGAATCCCGGTTTCCATCATTAAGACACCAAAAATCACTCTTTCTATCCGTTTTTCGCAGCGGTTCATAAATTCATATGGAACATAGGCTCTGTCTGAAGACTCGATCTGGCTTCGAGCGGCTTATTTTCCGCCTGACTGCATCCGGCTGCATCGACGATAGAACCAATATCGCCTGCTTCGCCGTCTTTGCCAGGCGAAAAACCGCTCGCTCTCGGGCCGACGACGGAGTCTTCAGACAGAGCCTAGAGTATTCTCCGCCACATCCGGTTCTTAGTCAAGAATTCATTGTCACGATCACCGTCATCCACTAATGCTGGCCGACGGATATCCCAACGCAGGCCAAATATTGCCCAAGTAGAAAACAGGAATATCCTGATGTCGGCCGAGGAGTATCCTGGCGGGTGTCGGGGCGGCCTGCTGGGTGAAGGATTGTAATTTTTTGTGAGAACACATGTTACAGATTGTCAAGGTGATTTCTTTGTCTGCAAAAAGGAAAGCACCTTTTTTGAAATTCCTCTTGACGTTGAAGGGAGATTCCACACACTGCGGTAGCCCGATAAGAAAGGAGTGTTGGGTGATCATTAGTTGGGGAAAACTGATCGTAGGTCTTGTTGCCGGATTCGTCATCAGTGTGGCTGTTCGTGCTAAAATGGTGCCGGTGTCTGCTGTTGAGACCGAAGGTCGGCAGTCAGCGCGTGTGTGCAGTGGAATTGAAGGCCACCACACGGATTCTGCCAGTCTTTTTGACTACCCGAGCGTCACGGATTTGAAGCTGGAGGCTGTCCAGCTTTCGCCGGAGGCCGGGATTGATCTCGTCGGGCCCTCTCATACACAACCTCCGCAACGTCCTGACCGATGGTCCAAGTAGCCTCAGTTTGTGCCTGTCCGCTCTTGTAGGTTTGGGCTTGTGCAGTTGCTGCCCACTATGTGAAGAGGGTGTCCTTTGGCTTTGTCCCGGAATGGTACCATAATGGCGATCCTTTCCAGGTTGGTCATAGTATTGCTGCCAATCCCGATTCCGTCTGTCCGGTGCCGGTTTGCTGTTTTGTTCAGACGGTCCGTACGGCACAGGACGTCATGCCGCAATATTGCTCTGGGATGGCCGTGTCCCTATGGCGAGAATCACAATTCATACTGACCGTACTCATACTGCGCGAACCTCCTGACTTTGCCAATCAATTCTGTTACAAGAACCAGGGTTTCCCTGATCTCCTTGCCGCTTTTTTCAGGTCACTCCATGCTGTTTGGCTCGGAAGGCAATGAGGAGGGTTCAGATGGTTCGATCTCTATTATTTCAGGTTGCTCCGGTACCGCGCTCCGGGATAGCCCGTCTTCCAATTGCTCAAACGCTGCCTGTAAATCGTCACTCATGATCTCGGCATTGTCTTTCACCTGCTCAATCTGATCCTGTAGTCTACTCTGTTTCTGCTTGATAGCACCTACTGAATCATCTAGCGCCAAGACATCCTGTTGAATCTTTCCCTGAAACGTCAACTGTTCTTGACCAGTGGCATCAATCATGCCAAGCAGCTCTTGGATGTTGTCTTGAAGCATTTCGTTTAATATCAATAGATTCTCTCCGGTAGTGCTCATTCTGGCAGATAGCCCCTGAATGTTCTCTCGCATACTCTCATTCGCGTTTTGCCATTCCTGCCGGTTCTGCTCGATCAGGGCAGTATTACTAGTCGACTGCTGACTATTGCTTTGCATCATTTCATAGAGTTTTGCCTGCTCATCTGTGGCAGCCGTAATGTTAGCGGTTAGTTCCAGGGTGTCACTCTGAACAGCTTCAATTCCGGTCTGCAGATCCTGCTGGCTCTGCTCAATTACACTCATCTTGTCGGTCATGTGCTGGCTACTATTGAGCATCGTCTCGTTCAGCTTTATCTGTTCTTCACCGACGGCAGTTGTATTAGCAGCTACCTGCTGAATGTCTTCCCGCATACTTCTATTCGCGTTTTGCCATTCCTGCCGGGCCTGCTCGATCAAGGCCACATTACTGGTCAACTGCTGACTATTATTTTGCATTATTTCATAGAGTTTTGCCTGCTCATCTGTGACGGCAGTCATGTCAGCGGTTAGTTTCCGCGTGCCGCCCTGCACAGCTTCAATTCCAGCTTGCAGATCCTGCTGACTCTGCCCTATTACAGCCATCTTGTCGGTCATCTGCTGACTGCTATTCCGCATCGTCTCGTTCAGCTTTATCTGTTCTTCACCGACGGCAGTTGTGTTAGCAGCTACCTGCTGAATGTTCTCCCGCATACTTTCATTCTCGTTTTGCCATTCCTGCCGGGTCTGCTCGATCAAGGCCACATTACTAGTCAACCGCTGACTATTGTTTTGCATCATTTCATAGAGTTTTGCCTGCTCATCTGTGACAGCCGTAACGTTAGCGGTTAATTTCCGGGTGTCACTCTGAACAGCTCCAATTCCAGCTTGCAGATCTTGCAGGTTCTGGTCAATAAAGGCCGAATTAATAGTAGACCACTGGCAGTTGTTTTGGAGCGTCTCGTTAAGCTTTGCTTGCTCACTTATGACAGAGGTTATCTCAGCGGTCAGTTTCCGCGTGCCGCTCTGCACAGCTTCAATTCCAGCTTGCAGATCCTGCTGGCTCTGTTCAATTACAACCATCTTGTCGGCCATTTGCCTTTCGATACGTGTCGCAATGACAGTCATTTGTTGGGTATTGGCCTCTACCACTGTCTGCAATGTAGACTGATTCTCGTCGATCCTGGCTAAAGCCAAACCAATCGCGACTATCACCGAAGCCAGAATGGCTCCCAGGAGCAGTCTTTTCACGCTGAATCCTTTTGTTTCTGCCATTTCTTATTCCTTTCTTTCTAAACATGCCCGGTATTGGTGAGTACAGACCTGCCAATACCTAGGCTTATCGACAGAATCTGCCAGAATACTTTAGCTTTTATAGGACGATGCTATGTGATTCACTGTTTGAGCACCCGGTTCTGTGATTTACAGTCAGATAATTATGGAGCGGGGTATGGGCATCGAAAGCGTACCGTTCACCTTTGCAGAGCTCAGAGCCCACCCTGAGCAAAGCCGAACGGGGCAGGCTCTGAGTGAAGGCGAATGGGTTGGCGACCTACGGCTTCAATTCCAGGGATTTCCCTTGACGGAACCAGACTGATCTTGTATAAGGTAAGGTTAGTGAGGCTTATAGCAGGAGGGGGGCAGCGTGTATTTCTTGGGCTTTTGACGGAAGGACGGTAGCATCAAATCATAACAGAGTAAGATAATGCCCCGCGCAGCCGAGTCAGAAAGAATAGTGAAGTCGAGAAGCATTATTAGTCGTTTTTTATGTTAACTGACTTTTTTGAAGGAGAAATACAATGTTTAAGAAAATGACATGTTCAGTTTCTCTCATCCTGTTGCTGGTTCAATTTGAAAACGCCTCGGCGCAGACAATGTGGAGCGACAGCGGGCCCGACCATCTCTGGAGCACGCTAGCCAACTGGAGTCCGCAATCCCTACCGACAAGCTTGGACAGCGTTTCAATCGACAGTCCGGAAGATACACATTGCGAGATCCAGGATGGTATTGACGCCGAATGCGAAACACTGAGGGTCGGCAATGGCAGCTTCACCACGAATCTGGACATCAACGGCGGATCACTTATGGCAGCCGGAGCCTACGTAGGTGTGGATAATGGCATCGGCCACGGCATCCTGAACATAAGTGGCGGTCTATTCTCCACCGGGTCATTGCAGGTCGGCTGGAGGGGTATCGGCACGGTAAATATGACAGGCGGTACCATTGAGCTAAGTGACAACCTGGTAGTGCCCGGCCTGACAGGCACAGGCGAGGTGAACCTAAACGGCGGAACTATCAATGCATCCGAACTGCGCCTAACATCCGACTCGGGCTCATTGGATATTACCTTAGGCACACTGATCCTGGACGGCAACGACATCGAAATAATCCAGACCAATATCGACAACGACCGGCTTACTGCCTATGATGGCCAGGGCACCGTGGACGCCGATTATGACGTCACGAACGCAGGTAAGACCACCGTGACAGCTACCCCCTTGCTTAAGCCGAATCCCGTCGACGGTGGTTCATTGTCACCGGGCCAAGTGGAGCTGAGCTGGACTTTGCCTGATCCCCTTATGCCCGGAATGCCGGTATCCGTTGACGTTTACTTTACCGATGACCTCCAGGCCCTGACGCAATTCACCGACCCCGAGGCCATCAAGGTTGTCAACAACGAGAGCGTATCTTCCGTTGTAGTGCAAACTCAGCCAAAGACGCGGTACTATTGGGCAATCGATATCTATTACGCCGCGGGTGCGCTTCCGGTCTATGGCCCTACCTTCAGTTTCTTTACGGACAATCAGCCGCCCAGCGTAAAATTCGAAAAGGACCTCGTTACTACCTGGTTGACGGACGGTGCGGTTGATGTCAATCTCGATGCGACTGTCACGGACGACAGTAGTGGGCTGTATACGGTGGCATGGACCGTTGTGAGCGAACCTAATGAAGGGACGGCCGTTATAGCTGATGCGGCTCAAGAGGATACCGTCGTTAGCCTCAGCGCAACAGGTCAATATATCCTACAGCTTGAAGCTGATGACGGCGAGTACACAGGCTCGCATACGGTGACGGTCGACGTGTATGCCGACGGCTGCCAAGCCGCAAAGTCCCTGCCCGATTTCCAGTTGATACCGGGCGATCTTAACGAAGACTGCATAGTTGATG
>CAZLTY010000069.1:0-19330 GCA_964562575.1 uncultured Pirellulales bacterium | reverse complement strand
TGATTGCCGATATCATAGTACATTCCCACCCACGGGCTGTTGAAACTGTCCACGAACTTAACGAAGCGCTCTGCGCCCTGTTCCGGTGGCGCGTCGTGGTCGTACATCATTCGGTTCCAGACGTTCTCAACCAGAATCATCTGCCCGAGTGCTGAGGCCAATGGCAGTAGCCTTCGGATTTCCTCGCGAGCCCGTTGTTCGATTACGTCGGCGGGTCCATCTTCCCCCTTGCCCACCACAATCAGCACGCCACTGCCACCGGCGGCATGAGAGACGCGTATGCAGTGCTCGATGTTCGCCCGGCCGCGATCGCGATCCTCTTTTTTTGCACTCGTGAGCCGTTGCGACCAGTGCGCATGATTGATCGCGTTGTGTACGAACACCCCTGACGTGCGTACGGCGTCACGCGCCTGTTCCGGTGTATAGTCTCCGGCCTGGTCAAAATCGACACCGTCAAACCCTGCCTCGCCCGCCAGGCGTAGCCGATCCGTGGCTGACAGGGTTCTGCCATCCAACTCTTTTGGAAGCATACCCAGTTTGCACGACACCAGGATGCGTTTATCAGGTGGTGGGGTCACAATGCCCGACTCACTCACCTCAGCAGCGCGTAGCTGACCTGCACGACCCAAGGTGACCGCGACCGAACCGGCGCCCATCGCCAAAACACTGCGCCGACTCAAAGATGACGTCTTTCTACCCATAGATTTGGTTTGCATAAGAGTTCGCTCCTTGATTAAGAATTTGTTTTTAATATCCGGTTGAGTATACCATCGAAGGAATCCTATACTAGAGATCTCAGATGTTCGATAATGCCGCCTATCTGATCAAGTGTCAGAAACAGTACCGATAGAGCTGCGATAATCCACATGGCGGGCTTTATTTCCCTTGCCTTGCCTGAGATCGCCTTAATCAATGTGAAAGAGACGAATCCAAACGCTAGCCCTGTGCTGATGCTGTAGCTCAACGCTATCATCACTATGATGATAAACGCAGGGAAAGCCTGCTCCATATTTGCGAAGTCTATCCTCTTGACTTCCTTCATCATGAACAGGCCCACCATGATCAGGGCGGGAGCCGTGGCGTATGCGGGGACTATGCCGACTACCGGGACAAACAGGACGGTCAACAAGAAGAGGATCCCCGTAACTATAGCGGTCAATCCCGTTCGTCCTCCTTGCTCGATCCCGGCAGCGGATTCCATGTATGCCGTCGTCGTGGATGTCCCGAAGAGGGCGCCGATCATAGTCGCGATGGCGTCAATCGCGAGCAGGCGGTCCAGTCCTTCTATCCGGTTCTTCTTGTCGACCATGTCCGCCTGGTGACAGCATGCGACCAATGTCCCTACGCTGTCGAACATGTCGATGAACATTAGAGTGAAGATGCTGCCGAAGAAAGTCCATTTCAGGGCGCCCAGGATGTCCAATTGAAGAGCAACCGCTCGAAGATTCATCTCCAGAGATATGAATCTCTCCGGCATTTCGATTCTCCCGAACAGGCCGGCCAGCAAGGTGGAGGCGAGAATCCCCGCGACGAGCCCTGCCTTTATCTTCTTCATCTCGCAGAAGATCATTACGAGCAGTCCGAGAAGGCCGATTAGTACGCTTGGGTTTAGCGGTCCGGCCTTGACGAGCGTATGTTCATCACTGACTACGATCCCCAGTTTGACCAGGCCCATGAACGTGATGAACAAGCCGATGCCCACAGCTATCGCCGAGACAAGCGATTCGGGGATTGCCTCGACGAGCCTCTTCCGCAGCCCCAGCAGCGTCAGGATAAGAAAGAACAGACCCGAGAGAAAGACCACGCCAAGAGCCGTCTGCCAGTCCATCTTCCCGGAACTCACCAGGTAAGCGAAGAATGCATTGAGTCCCATGCCCGGCGCCATCGCGATCGGGGCCTTGGCGAATATGCCGACGATTATTGTGGCCAGGCCGCTCACGAGGCAGGTGACAGCGATCAGGGCCTGCTTGTCCATCCGTTCGATACCGGTAAGCTCGATCCCCTCCAGGCTCAGGATAGACGGATTCACAAAGACGATATAGGCCATGGTGAGGAAGGTCGTCAGTCCGGCCACAATCTCAATCTTCAACGTCGTGTTTTTTTCGGACAATCCGAAATACTCGTTGAGCATTCTCAGTTCCCTGGCTTTTCATTTCTCACATTCTTCTGGGCGGCAGACTCTGTTCCCAGGAGCCCAACCATCTCGGCGACGAGACTGGCGGAGTTCCTGGCCGCCATTATGTAAAACATCTGCTTGTCAAACACGGCGCCCTTATCGGCGTTGTCACTGATGCTGCGTATGACAAGACACGAAATCTCACGCTGAAAGCAAATCTGCGCTACCGCCGCTCCCTCCATCTCTACTGCATCGGCTTCGAGCTTCTTGCGCAGTTCGTCGCACTTGTCTCTCGAGGCGATAAAAGAGTCACCCGTCACGACGACACCGCGCATGATCTTCGGCTCCCTCTCGCCCCTGGGCGTCTTTATGCTCTCGAGGCTGGCCCGGTCTGCTGCTTGTTCTGCTAACTTGACCAGGTCAGGGTCGGCGCGAAAGAAGATGGGATTCTCGAAACCGTCGAGCCGGCTCCTGACGCCTCTGCAGAAAAGACCCTCTGGCCACACTGTCCCCATGTCGTGATGGGCCGTCTTCTCGGCGATCACTATGTCCCCCGGTTGGAGGTCCGGATTTACCCCGCCGGCGATCCCCGTAAAAACTATCCGTTTCGGTTTGTAGTGCTCGATAAGCAGCGTGGTCGTCATCGCCGCGTTGACTTTGCCCACGCCGGTCCATGTCACGACGACTTGCTGGCCGCTGAGCTTGCCGCTGACGAACCTTATCCCCTCAATCTTCCGATCCCGCCGCTGCGATACCTGATCGGCGATCAACGTTACTTCTCTTTCGAACGCTCCCAATATAGCCGTAACCGGCGCCGAGTTGGACTGAGACTCTGCTACAAGAGAAATCTCCCCACAGCAGACGCATAAGATGCCAAGCGAAATGCAGATCATCTTCCTGGTCTTGGTCTGTATCATTGCGCGATAACTCCAAATTCACCGTGAGAAAAAATGCGAGCGAAAGGAGTCGAACCTTCACGTCCTAATGGACACCAGGACCTAAACCTGGCGCGTCTGCCAATTCCGCCACGCTCGCGTTTCGTATGTCCTATTGCATATGTTTTGGCCGAAGCGGGAGTTCACTTCAACTCCTATGGGCTTAGGCTCTGTCGCAAACCCGATCTGGCTTCGAGCGGCCCCTTTTCCGCCGAGTTGCATCCGGTCTCATCGATGACAAAGCCAACATCGCGTGCTTGGGTTCCCTCGGCGTCGCTCGGGACAGGCTTAGCCAGGCGAAAGAATTGCTCGCTCTCGCACGCGGCCTGACGGAGTCTTTCGACAGGGGCTAGTCTTTTTCGCCCTCTCTTTGTTCTTCCGTTATTCTCTCGATGCGCTTCTCAGCCTTCTGGAGTATCGTCCTGCAGTGCTTTATCAAGGCCATTCCCCTTTCGTATTGCGCCAGGCTGTCCTGTAGGGGGACCTGGCCTTGCTCTACCCTGCCGACGATATCCGTAAGTCCGGTGATAGCTTCTTCAAAGTTCAATTCGCCGATGTCGTTTTCTTGACTCTTGTCTGCCATGTTTCTGACCTGTACCTTATACCTTTTGCCTTTTGACTTTTACCTTTTTACTCCTTCATTACCTCACTTTCAATCAAATTCTCGCTGGCAAGTTCGGTAATCAGGCGGTCTCCGGGCTGTACGTCTTGCGTGGTTTTCAGCAAGAGACCGGTCTTCTTGTTGGTGGTGATGCTGTATCCTCGCTGCAAAACTGATTTGGGATTCAATACGGTCAAGCGGTTTGCCTGCGCTGTAAGCTGCATACGGCGGCTGTTGACGATTGCGTTGACCGCTGCAATAGCACGGTTCTGCCACTCGCTCACTTCCAGGTTTCTTCTTCCCAAAAGCCTGTGCGGCTCGATCCTGACCACCTGCTCGTAGGCGGCGGACAACTTCCGGCGTTGGTGTTCCAGCAGCTCTCTCATCGCATCGGCCAATTCTGCGGTCAATTCATCCAATTGCTGTCTGGCGTCTTGTACGAGCGAGAGTGGGTTTCTAAACAGCGCGTTGGCCAGGACAATTTGCAGATCCTGTCTTGCCGATCCTGCCATTGCCGTGATTTGGTTAGTCAGCCTTTGTTCGGCGCTGGCCAATTGTGCCAGTATTTCCTGGAGGTCCGGGACAGCCACGACGCCCGCTTTGGTCGGAGTTGATGCTCTGGCGTCGGCAACGAGGTCTGCAATCGTGGTGTCGACCTCGTGACCGACCGCGCTTATGACAGGTATTCCGGAGCCGAAAATCGCTCGTGCCAGAATCTCTTCGTTGAAGGTCCACAGATCTTCAAGTGAGCCGCCCCCTCGGCCGATTATCAGCAGGTCGAGATTGAGTGAGCTGTTGCGCCTATTTATTCCTCGCAACGCACGGGCGATCCTCTCGGCTGCATGCTCACCCTGTACGGGCACCGGATACAAGAACAACTCCGCGCAAGGCCACCGGCTATGGATGCTGTCGACAATATCATGTACTGCCGCTCCCGACTCGCTTGTCAGCATGGCTATTCGCATCGGATAGGGCGGCAACGGCTTCTTCTTCGCTTCGTCAAACAGCCCTTCTTTCAACAGCTTTGCGACCATCTGCTCAAAGGCCAACTGGAGCGCTCCGACTCCGGCCGGCTCGAGCTTGTCAGCGTAGAATTGATACTTGCCTGCGACCTGATAAACATCGACATTGCCGGTGGCAAGGACCTCCATTCCATCTTCGGGCGAGAACTTGACAGCCCTGAACTTGCTCGCCCACATAACACAGGGCAGTATCCCGCCTGTGTCCTTCAGCGAGAAATAGCAGTGCCCGCTCGAATGATGTTTCCAGTCGCTTATCTGGCCTCTGACTACCAGTCGTGAAGGTAATCTCTCTTCGAGTGCTATTTTGACCAGCGAATTGATCTGGCTCACTGTATATATATTATCGGTCCTTGGCATTTGTAACACGCGGTCGGCAAAGCATAGTTGATGCTGAATTTCTTACGACGCCCGATTATAGATCAAAAGGTTTCTCTGATCAATTTCCAATTCGCGCTATGAGTCTGCTCACAGCAGTGCAAGAAAGGGTCGGCAAGAACCAAATGAAGCGGAAAACACGGGTGATACCCAGAGTTTTCTTGACATGTGGAGCCAGCAAAGGTATAATGAACGACCTTCTTGTGGATGATCGTGTTTCAGTTTGACTTTGTAGCGGCTGGAGAAGGTATTGGGGGGATATGGATGTCAATTCCGGGGTCCTCAGCACAACCTTTAGTGCTCGCGCGGCCATAGGCGTCGAGCACGGGACGATCAGCAACTGGAACAATCTCGTGGGCGCGTGGGTTGGAGCCGTTTTGATGCGGAGGGTGAGCGGAGATACGATCGGTTTTCGACCGGAGGGATTCGTCAAGGATTATCGGACTGTGGGTGTGAGTCCTTGTGACGTTGAACATTGTGGGGGTTTTGGGGAGATATCAATGAAAAATACGCCGTCTGGGCGAAGAGTTTTCTTGATATCCGTCTGTGATCCCATAAATGCATGTAAAAGAAGGTGTTAGAATTTGGCGCCCGCCGCCGGATCTTACGAATTAGCTTATTCAAGCCATGCCTGGCTGCTGTTTTGTGCAAGCTTATGACTATTCTGACCAAAGGAAGGTTGACAAAAAGCCGATCAGGCATATAAAGTAGAGAAGAAGGTAGATTTAGGTACCTTCGGGGACGGGCTGCGGTTACGTTGGCCGCGCAGATTACGTATGTTCTTGCGATCCGAGATCGGGTTGTTCATTTAGGCTACTACTTTGGAGCTATATCGTTGTATGTGCCCGACAATAGATAGACATGGAACTGAGGGGACGGAATTGTCCTTGGCGGCAGACAAGGTTGCCGGCAGGACGCCTACGGGGCTTGTCTGGTTGGTGGCTGTATTGCTTTTGGTGTCCGCCGGCCTTGCCTATCGTTCTCTGGCCTCTCGTTTGGACCTTGTCGCCGGCAGCATCACGTTGCCTGTGTCACTTGATGCCTACCCCAAGCGGATCGAGCGGTGGGTGGGCGAAGATGTGCCGATTCCCTTGAGTATTCAGCAGGTAGCCGGAAATGACGCCTTTGTAAACCGTTTGTACAAGAATCGGACGAGCAACGAATGGGTCAATGTGTACATTGCCTACACTTCGCACCCTCGAACCATGTTGGGCCATCGGCCGCGGGTTTGCTATGCAGCTAGCGGGTGGATCCACGATGGCACGGAGGCGGGCGATTTTACGTCTGGCAAAGGCAAGAGGGTGTCGTGCTTGACACACCGCTTTCACAGGCCGGCTCCGGACCACGAAGAGATAGTGGTTTTGAACTTCTATATTGTTAATGGCCGACTTACATCGGATGAACGGGTCTTTTCCGGTGTGGGATTTCGGACTCCGAATATTGACGGTGATCCCGCTCGCTACGTGGCACAAGTTCAGATAAGCTCGGCATTTGAGAATTCGGTTCGAGAAGCGGCTCAGGACATGGTAGAGCTAATGCTCGAATCTCTACCTGACCCGAATGGTCAAGTCAGGGCACTTGAGCACGTAAGATCTTCAGGTGACACCCGGAAATAGAGTGGGTTTTCGCCGGTGGGAGCCGGCGTCGGCATTGGGCGCATAAGGGTTGGTGGTAAATAAGGTTGTGTTAATGTTTCAATGCGCCCGACGGGGACGGAGTCTAAACGGGGTGGGCTTGAATCTCGATTTGTGATTCTTCTGCATCTTCTTACAGTAAGAAATATCCATTGGTGAAGTCTGTGTGTTTGATCGCAAAGTAGGTGGCAACGCAGAGGACACCCATGAAAGATGATGCAGTAATATCGGTCTGCTGCACACGGTCTGGCAACTACCTAATAGGGAAAAGGACGATGGAGAAATTTACCTTGATTGGTGCGGGAGGCTATATAGCCCCCCGACATATGAAAGCTATTAAGGAAACCGGGAACATACTTGTTGCAACATTGGACCCTTGTGATTCTGTTGGCATCATTGATTCCTATTTTCCGGATTCCAACTTCTTTACGGAGTTCGAACGTTTTGACAGGCATCTGGAGAAATTGCGGCGGGAAAATGGACAGGCTGTTGACTATGTCAGTATTTGTTCTCCGAACTATCTTCACGATGCCCATATCCGATTTGCTTTGAGGATCGGAGCCGATGCTGTGTGTGAAAAGCCATTAGTATTGAATCCATGGAATATCGATACTCTTGAAGAGATTGCCAAAGAGACAGGCAAGACTGTCTACACAATCCTGCAACTTAGGCTGCATCCTGCTATTTCAGAAATCAAAGCGCGCATCGAAGGATCACCAAAAGGAAAGAAGTACGATGTTGATCTAGCCTATATTACCGCTCGCGGGCATTGGTATATGATTTCATGGAAGGGCGATGTTACCAAATCTGGTGGAATTGCCACTAATATTGGCATACATTTTTTTGACGTTATGCAGTGGATATTTGGGGAGCTCAAATACAATGTAGTTCATTTGGATGAGCCACTGAGATCTGCGGGATTTCTTGAATTTGAACTTGCTCGTGTGAGGTGGTTTTTATCGATAGACCGACGTGATTTGCCACAAGAACCGGAATCTGGAGAACTTCGAGCCTATCGTTCTATCACGATTGATGGAGAAGAAGTTGACTTTTCCCATGGATTTTCCGATCTTCATACAAAGAGTTATCAGGAAATACTTGACGGCCGAGGATTTACCATGCAGGACGCAAGGGCTGCAGTTGAAATTGCCTCCACAGTCCGGCGGGCCAAACCTATTGGCTTGAAAGGAGAGTACCATCCATTACTGAAACGTTCCAGATGATAGTCACTCGAAGGTTATTACTCTGCGCGTTAATGTAATTGCCGAATTCGAAGAAGAAATGTGAGCAAGGGAAGTACATGCGATGACGAAGAAGGAATCGACTTCTCGCCAGGAGTCACAAAGCCACGACTATTTCGTACATGAATCTGCCTATGTGGACTACCCCTGTGAGATTGGCAGTGGCACAAAGATTTGGCATTTCTCGCATATAATGAAGGATGCCAAGATCGGAGAAAACTGCATATTTGGCCAAAATGTGAACGTCGCCAGTGGTGTAGTTATCGGTAACAATGTCAAGATCCAGAACAATGTTTCTATTTATACCGGCGCTACGATTGAGGATGACGTCTTTCTCGGGCCAAGTTGTGTATTGACAAACGTTGTAAATCCTCGATCGCAGATTGTGCGGCATAACCTCTACGAGAAGACGATATTTCGTCATGGAACAACTGTTGGCGCAAATGCCACTATTGTGTGCGGCGTCGAACTTGGCTGCTATTCGTTTATTGCTGCCGGTGCGGTGGTAACCAGAGACGTTCCGGACTATGCGCTAATGATGGGTGTCCCCGCAAAACAAGTTGGTTGGATGAGCCGACACGGTATTCCGCTGTCGGAGCCGGATGCTGACGGAATCGTGATTTGTCCGGAGAGTGGTTACCGTTACAAGGAAGTTGAGCCGGGTGTGGTCAGGTGTTTAGATTTGGACGATGACTCGCCATTGCCGCCGAAGAAGGCTGTCGGCAGGATCTCATACAATGATCTCAAGGGAAAATGAGTATGAAGGTACCCCTATTAGACTTGAAGGCGCAGTATGTGACAGTAAAGGATGAGATTCTGGCTGCCGTTTCAGACGTACTCGAGTCTCAGCGCTGCATAGGTGGTCCAAAGGTTGCTGAACTGGAACAGAGAATAGCTGTCTTAAGCGATTGCAGGTTTGCGGTGGGTACATCAAGTGGTACGGATGCTATCTTGAGTAGCCTGATGAGTCTGGAGATCGGTGCCGGTGACGAAGTTATTACTACACCTTTCACATTTTTTGCCACGGTTGGCTGTATAGTCCGAACCGGCGCAAAGCCAGTTTTTGTGGATATTGACCCGAAAACGTACAATATCAATCCTGACCTTATAGAAAGAGCAGTTACTCGAAGAACCAAGGCGATTATGCCTGTACACCTTTTTGGTCAGATGGCTGATATGGATCCGGTCGTGGAGATTGCCAACAAGTATGATCTCGTGAGTATCGAGGACGCAGCGCAGGCAATAACCAGCACCTATAAAGGCAGAAAGGCGGGCAGTATTGGTGCGGTTGGCTGTTTCAGCTTCTTCCCCAGCAAGAATCTTGGCGGTGCAGGCGATGGGGGCATGATTGTTACCAACAACGAGGACCTGTACAACCGGCTCAAGGCAATGCGAAACCACGGGTCAAATCCTAAGTACTATCATAAATTTGTCGGCGGCAACTTCCGTCTTGATCCAATTCAAGCGGTAGTCCTTCTGGTCAAGCTTCCACATTTGGATGATTGGTCCGCGGCTCGTCGGCGCAACGCTGCTTTTTACGACGAGAAGTACGCGGGTACTGACGTCCAGACACCCCATATCAGTGCGGATTGCGTGAGCATATATAATCAGTACGTAATCAGAGTTCCCGAACGGGACAGGTTGGTTGCCTACCTGAGAGAAAAAAATATCGGCTGTGAGATATATTATCCCCGTCCAATGCACTTGCAGGATTGTTTCAAGAATCTGGGCTACAAGCGAGGCGATTTTCCTGAAGCAGAGAAGGCAGCAACGGAAGTTCTGGCCATTCCCATTTATCCGGAGCTAACGGACCAGATGAAGGATTATGTGGCCAACACTGTTTTGTCTTTTTACGACGAACTCTGAGTGGCTGAGCAAGGAAGATAAGGCAGTAGTGAGCAAGGCAATTAGCAGGTACAAACTGGGCTGACCTTAATTGGAGCGTGTGTGATTCTTATAGACAGAACGATGGTCCCTCAAACCACCCCCGGCAGAGCATTTGTAGTGTCATTGATTCTCATCGTCTGCTCAAGGAAGCAATGAAGTTGATTCTCTCCAGCAAAATACGCAACACAATTTCTAATATAATCGGCCCGATAGGAGGTGCTGATCTCAAAGCAAAAGGCATCCGGTCCATGATGGTGTTGGGTGTTGGTACGGCTGCCGAACGGGGGCTCAAGTTCGTACGTTACATGATTCTGGCCCGGATCCTGGCGCGGGATCAATTTGGACTAATGGCCATAGTTATGGTAGCGGCGACGATGTTTGAGGCTTTTACCGAGGTCGGCGTCAAACAATCAGTTATCCAGAACAAGCGTGGCGCAGAACGTGATTATCTCAATGTAGCGTGGTGGTTTCAAGTCGTTCGAGGATTGGCTTTGTTCGTCATCGCGTTTCTTGCAGCTCCATGGATCAGTTCTTTCTATGGCAAGCCCGAGTTGTTGAGGTTACTGCAGGTCGCTTTTCTTGCTATCCTGTTCAGAGGACTTGTCAGTCCACGAGCGTATGTGCTGGAGAAGAAGTACAGGTTTGACAAGGTGATGCTTCTGGTCCAGGGCAGCGGCGTGTTCGGGGCTATCGTGGCCATCGTCCTTGGCCTTATAATTCAAAGTGTGTGGGCACTGGTCATAGGCTTTGTGGCAGAGTATGCCATAATGTGTGTGCTCTCCTATGTGTTCGTGCCAGTCAAGCCGACATTCAAAATCAATAGAGAGGATCTGGCTGAGCTATTCAGATTTGCCCGCGCGATGTTCGGCCTGCCCATTCTGACTATCATTGCTATGCGGACTGATGTTCTGGTGCTCGGTAAAGTTGTGGCTGAGGATGACTTGGGTATGTACTTCTTAGCGGTGGCCCTCGTGCAGTTGCCCGTTTTTCTGTTTAGTCGAATAGTCAATCCGGTGTTACTTCCTGTTTTTTCTGAGAAACAAGATGAGAAGGATTCCCTTTGTCGGGGGATTCTTCAAGTTACAGAGACTGCCGCAGCGTTTGGGATCCCTCTGGTGGCGTTCATGGCCAGTTGCGCAAGTGGAATACTGCTGTTGGCGTATGGGCCGCAGTACGTTGGTGCCGCCGCTCCACTGGCCGTGTTGTCTTTGTTGGTCTTAGCTCAGTTTCAAGGATCGGTTTTCGCTTCGGCATACCTGGCGGTTGGCAAGCCCCACCTGCACCGTCGCTGCTGTGTGCTTCGGGCGGCGATTATTGTTGGTCTTCTGTACCCGGCGGCGGTGCATTGTGGATTGTTGGGGGCGGCTGTTGTCGTCGTTTTGGGTTATCTGGTCGCTGTACTAATGCAGGTTGTCTGGTGTCGAAGAATTGTTGATCTTAAATTAGGCGCCTATGTGCGTTGCCATCTCTCCGGCTTGCTGCTGGCATTGCCAATCGTCTTGACTTTCGTTATGTTATGGCTGTTTCAAATCAATCATCCAATATATGTCCTCAGTATTGAGGCCTCCATTTTCGTCGCCACGTTTATAGCGGGTTTCTTTATTTGGAATCGGGCCAGATTGCTACCTGCCACTACTTGAGAATCTATCGACGAGTTGTAGTCTGCATCTAAAACAGAGGGTAGGTCTTTTGACAGAAACGACACAGAAGAAGAACAGTAAGAAAGTATGTCTACTCGGAGCATCGTTTGACACAGGCAACCTTGGGGTCAGTGCTCTGGCTGAGTCAAGCATAAAGGTCATCCTCAATCGGTGGCCTGATGCAGAGGTAACTATGTTAGGAACAGGGAGGATAGACGGCGAACACTGCCTGACACTCTCGGGCAGACGAGTCCGTGTGCGATTATCATGTATGAGGTTCTGCAAGAATGTGTTCCTGCGGTCTCATTTTTGTGTGTTGTTGCTGAATGCGTTGTTGCTGAAACTGATTCCGTTGAGAGGATTTAGAAATCTGCTTTCTGCAATCAATCCCCACGTCAAAGTGTTAGTTGAGGCTGATGAGGTTTTCGACATTACCGGAGGCGACAGCTTCAGTGATATATATGGCATGCGGAGATTTCTCATATTCGGTTTTTTGCAGAAATGGCTCGTTACACAGTTTGGAAAAGAGCTGATGTTACTGCCGCAGACGTATGGGCCTCTCAAGATGTGGATTTCCAAGCTGATGGCCAGGTGTGTTTTGAAGCGGGCAAGTGTCGCGTATGCAAGAGACCGTAACAGCGAGGAATATGTACGGAGTCTTTTGGGTAATCACGATGTTAACGGGAAGGTGCGTTTTATGCCGGACGTTGCCTTTGTTTTAGATTCGCATGAACCTGAGGATATTGACGTTGGATCTCTGAATGAAGCGCGAACAAAAGATTCAGTTATCGTCGGCTTGAATATTAGTGGCCTTCTTTATAGCGGCGGTTACACTCAGGAAAATATGTTCGGTTTGAAAACTGACTACCGTGAACTCGTATGCAGCATCGTGGATTTCTTTATGATGAAGGATGAGAAGGTGCTGGTTGTCTTGGTACCTCATGTTTTCGCTCCGGAGGGAAATGTTGAAAGCGACCCGGAGGCATGCTTGAAGATATATGATGAGGTTAGAGACAAGTATCCCGACAGGATATTTCTGGCGCGAGGTCAGTATAGTCAAAACGAAATAAAATATGTCATAGGGCTGTGTGATTTCTTTGTTGGCTCGCGAATGCATGCGTGTATTGCGGCTTTGTCGCAGTTCATACCAGCGGTTGGGCTCGCGTACAGTGCCAAATTCAAGGGTGTCTTTGAGAGTGTCGGATTGGGAGATTATGTTGCTGACGCTTACGTGTGCAGAAGCGATGAAGTTCTTGCCACGATAAGAGCAGCTTTTGATGCACGTGATCGGACAGCAGCGCGCTTGGAGAAAGTCATTCCGGAAATTCAGACAAACATATTGAATATGTTTGCGGTCGAAAACTCGCCCCGCACTCATAATCCAGTAACTCACAGTGTGTAATGCAACAGAGCGTTGGCGTGCCGGGAGGTGTTGCGAGCGACATGTTGAGTATTAGATCGGTGTTATCCAGTATCATATACAGACTTTACGCCGTCAGGCAAAAGAGGTTGAGGGACCTTATACGGCGTATCGTGACGAGGCTTGAAAAGGGAGAAATGGTGTCACGGACGCTTCGCCGAATATTCCTGGACTATCATGATGTTGACGTGGGTATGTACAGTTACGGAGGGTGTTTCGATCCACTGCGTATTGGGGCTTATACTAAGATCGGCCGGTACTGTTCGTTCGCCAGCGGTGTGTGGAGGTTCAACGGCAACCACCCGATGAACTTCAAATCGATGCACCCTTATTTCTATAATCCCATATGCGGGCATGTCGAAAAGGAACTGATTCACAGGGGCGAGCTTGTTGTCGGAAATGACGTTTGGGTCGGCACAAATGCAATTATATTGCCCGGCGTCAGGAGAATCGGAGATGGGGCGGTCATTGCTGCCGGCGCCGTAGTCACAAAGGATGTGCCAGATTATGCAATGGTGGCGGGCAATCCTGCGGAAATCAAAAAATACAGGTTTTCCGACAAGACCATTGAAAAGATTAAGGCCGAGCAGTGGTGGAACAAAACCATAGATGAGGTCAAGGTAAATTTGGGAGATTTCGTGCAGCCGCTGGAAAATTGAGGCAATGAAGTTCAAACGAATTGATGAGATTGTTGAATGGCGACTGTGCATGGGTTGCGGTGCCTGTGTTGCTCAGTGCGAGGGTGGTGCTCTGACTCTCGCGGACATACCCGAACTGGGCATGAGGCCGATCGTCAATCCGGCGAAATGTCGTCAGTGCGCGGAATGTGTCGAAGTCTGTCCCGGAATTGAGATTTCTCATAAAACACTCAGCGCACAGGCTATACCCGAACTCAGTCAGGAATGGGGTCCCGTTCTGGACCTCTGGGAGGGCTTTGCGGCTGATTCTGATATTCGCTATCGTGGGTCATCCGGCGGTGCGGCGACGGCGCTGGCATTGTTCTGTCTGGAAAAACGAGGAGCTTCGAGTGTACTTCATACAGGCACGAAACCCGGAGAGCCTTTGACGAATATTGCTGTTCTCAGCAAAAGTAGGGCAGAGCTCTTGGCATGTACCGGCTCGCGATATTCACCGGCTGCGCCGTGTGAAAAGCTGGACTGGCTTGAGGATGTTCCCGGTCCGGTCGTTTTTATCGGCAAACCTTGCGATGTTGTTGCACTGCGTAAGTCACAGGCGAACAATGCTGTGCTGCAGGATAAAATCGACACGGCCATCAGTATTTTCTGTGCAGGGACGCCGACGACGGCGGGTACATACAAGATTTTAGATGAGCTTGGTGTTAAAGCCGGGGATGTTGATGACTTTAGATATCGTGGATGTGGCTGGCCTGGCATGACGACGGTTAAGCTTAAGAACTCTGACCGGACACAGCAAATGACATACGAGCAATCTTGGGGCAATATTCTCTGCAACTATAGTCAGTTCAGATGCCGCCTGTGTCCTGATGCGACGGGCGAGTTTGCAGATATTTCCTGCGGCGATCCGTGGTATCGCCCGGTCGAAACCGGCGAGCCGGGCCGTTCTCTGGTACTGGCGAGAACGGAAGAAGGCAGGCGGTACATTCAAGAGGCAATCAAAGCCGGTTATTTGGAGCTTGTCCGGGTCGGGCCGGCTGCGGTGCCGGATTCACAGAAGGCGCTTCTGAAACGACGACGTCATCTTTGGGGGCGATTGCTCACGATGAGACTGTTGCTTGTCCCTGTTCCGCGTTACGATGGATTTGACCTTTTTGGAAACTGGCTGAAATTGCCGGCAGTCGAGAAATTGCGGTCCTTTGTTGGAACAATAAAGCGGATTGTGTCGCGTGGATGGATCAGACCGTTGAGACCGGCGATCGGAGGGGGGCAATTGCGGGATTCGGAGAGCAGTGAGAGATCCCTGATCAGCCCTGTTAAGTCTGAGTCATAATGGAAAGTGTAACTCTAACAGTAGCAGCTATCTTTTCTGCATTGGTTTTTTTTGCACCTCCTGCCTATGCTTTAGTTGCGTATATCACATGTCTATTGTGGTACCCCAGCTACCTGGCTCTGAGTGTGGGCACGGTAGACATATTTGTAAGTCGTATCGTGGTCCTCATATTGCTTCTAAGGTGCTTGTCTGACAGCCGAATTCAAAAGAACTTTAAATGGTCCAGGCTGGATCACATCGTTTTGTTGAGCATGATTGTCTATGTTGGAACGTATTGTCTTGCAGTTCAAATATCGACAGCCATAGAAAACCGAGGCGGTTTCTTGTTAGACACATGGTTTGCCTATATGGTCGTGCGATATATAGTAGTCGATAGAGCAACGTTGGTAACTGTCATCAAAGGGACAGCTCTTGCCATGGGACCGCTGGCCATATTGGGGGTCATTGAATCGGTTACCTACTGGCAACCCTTTGCCCCACTAATACGTTTTTGCCCCTGGATTACTCCTTTTCTGCTAGAGCAATCTGCTCAGGAGTTGCGTTTTGGATATGCCCGTGCTGTCGGACCGTTCAGCCATTCCATTTTGTTTGGTTGCAGTTTCGCGATATTCTTGCCTCTTGTCTTCTATTTACGTGGCGAAAAGGGTTGGCGGACTTCAGCTTATGTTCTTTCAGGTCTGGCGTTACTCGGTGCCCTCAGTAGCATGTCCAGCGGCCCGTGGGTAATGATAATCGTGGTTGTTGCCTGCCTGTCAATTGAAAAACACAAGCATCTATTCAAGCCGGTGCTCAAATTGTTCATTGTTTCCTGTATGTTGATTGGAGTGATAAGTAACAGACCCTTCTACCATGTCTTAGCCACTCGTATTGCAAACCCGGTCGGAGGTTCGGGTTGGCATCGTGCCAGGCTAATGGATCTTGCCATTGAGCGTTTCGATGAATGGTGGCTCCTTGGCTATGGTGAACAGGACCCTGGCTGGGGTCCTGAACTTGGCAATGATACTTTTACGGACGTGACGAATGAGTTCATTCTGGCTGGAGTTAGTTATGGCATTCTCGGCGTGATAGCCCTCTGTGCGGTCTTGGCGACGGCTTTTCGCTGCCTCATACGAGTCCAAAAAGAACAATCAGATCCAAGACTGGTGTCTTTATCCTGGGCTTTGTTCAGCATACTACTCGCATCAATCGTAACCTGGATGTCGGTTAGTTTCTTTGGCCAATTGATGCCTCTTTCCTATTTTGTTCTGGGGTCGATTGGCTCGCTAGACCAAATCAGCAGAGGGCAGAGAACTCTGTTGATCAATCATAGCCGAAAGCTGACAGTCCGTTGAAAGACTTTTAGAATGGACGTATCAATAGTCATTGTTAACTGGAACACGAAAGAACTTCTTCGAGACTGTCTTAAGTCAGTTTTTGAGCAGGCAGGTGATGTTGATTGCGAAATAATCGTTATCGATAACGCCTCAGCGGATGGATCGGTGGAAATGCTCAAGAATGATTTTCCAAATGTGGTTTTGATAGAAAATGCCGAGAACCACGGCTTTGCTGCAGCCAATAATCAGGCAATGGCTATCGCAAAGGGTCGATATGTGCTTCTGCTCAATAGTGATACGGTAGTCTTGGAAGACTGTATAGCCAACATTGTATCATTTGCCGATGCAAACCCACAGACTGGTGTCATAGGCTGTCGTGTTTTGAATGCCGATCGTACGCTGCAGCCCACGTGTTTTATGTTTCCTTCGGTTTTGAATATGCTGCTGTCAAGCACGTATCTATACAAGCTGTTCCCGAAGAGCAGGTTCTTCGGACGTGAGCAAATGATGTGGTGGGATGCCAGTCATGTGCGCGACGTAGATGTCGTAAGGGGATGTTTCATGCTGGTCCGGCGAGAGGCGATTGAACAGGTCGGCGTGATGGACGAGCAGTTCTTCATGTATGGAGAGGAGACGGATTGGTGTTATAGGTTCAAGAAGAACGGATGGAAAGTCACATTTGCGCCGGCAGGTCAGATCATTCATCTGGGAGGAGCCAGCAGCAGACAAGACGAGTCCAGGATGCGACTACAATTGTCAGGAAGCATTTTGCTGTTCTTCAGAAAGCACACAACTTGGGTGCAGTACGAATTCGCCTGCTTGTTGACCGCATTGTTCTTTCTTGGCCGAGTTCCATACTGGCTTGGAATGGCAATCATCTCAAAAAAACAGAATCGAAAGTCGTTACTTCGTCAGACCCGCACTTATATCTTAGGCTTTTTCTTCTCCCTAGCTGGCTGGAAGAGATTGTGTGTCAAGTGAAAGTTTGCTCCGGAGCAACATAGCAATGGCTACGAATAAGCGTTTGTGTTTGTTTGTGATCTTATCGCTTTGCCAGTTCACTTATGCTGAGCAAATGGTCACCCAGTTCGGAATAACGTGGACGTTCGACAGAGACTATACTGTGGGACAATTCGCAAACGGTGATTACTGGGTTGTTGGACCCGTGACGATTATAGGGATAAATCCACCTTCAATCGAAACAGATGGTCGCATTATGAACGGCTCAATGGTCAATCCGTCACCAAAAATGGGAAGGGTGCAAGGCTATGATAGTGCAATGTACGCACAATATATTAGGCCCGGGGACTATGATCCAGGTCTCAACGTTGCTCGCCCTAACGGCGCGGATCTCTCAGAATCCAATCCTTTAATTCTTCAAGCCCATTGCTCATTGGTTTCCACTATCAGCGTTCAAGAACCGGGACACAGGCCGCAGTCACAAACAGCAGCAATTCTTACTGTCCTGGATATTCCTGTCCCTGAAAATAGCCTGCGTCCGCCATACTGTGGCAGTGATAAGACTGTTAGATTCAACAAAGACCAGTTAAATTACTCTTTGCTCGCGAGTCTCAGGCCCATAGGCGGTTCACCCAGCCTGAGAACAGTAGAACGTTATTTTGAACGGCCGTGGTTGGGTCACATTCCAGGTTGGGTGGGCTATTATCAGCACCCGCTTGATAATATGCCTTGGTATGGCAGGGAAATGGCCACACAAGTCGGCGAAGGTGCTCTGATGTTGCATCTGAATTTCCAAATCCGGCAGAAAGAGACGTTGCTTATCCGTTATGTTCAATTGGGCATCGATCTCTACGGCATCGTTCAGGATGGCGGTAGCAACAATTGGGTGAACAATGGCGGGATCGCGAGCGGTCGAAAGTGGCCGATCTTGTTTGCCGGCCTTGTACTCAACGATCCAAATATGACAAATATAGGGCAAAGATCCGGTGACTACCTTTACTCGGATGGTCATGGTCCGGGTAATGAACCTGCGGATTACATCCATTTCGGAGAAGACGACCAGACGTTTTATGTCGCCCAGGCAGACGTGGACATAACTCACAGCCCTCAGTGGAAACCAGATCCCAGGGATACCCAGAGAATTCCATACAACCGTGAGGATATTGGTCTTGTCGAATGGGGGATACGGCACGCCACCGCTCCAGAAGACAGCAATAAATACTGGGACACAGCTTACAGGCTGGGTACGACGGCAAATTCCTGGGCAGGATTTGTGCTTGCCGTCCATATTATGCAAGAACGCGCATCGGCGAAGGCTCTTTGGAATCACGATGCTCTCTTTGACTATATGGACCGCTATATGCAGGCCCAGCGAGCAGTAATGGGTACCGATATCGATTCGCAAAGGCAGTGGTCCGACTTTCTCGGCACGATGTGGGATACCTATCGGGCACAATATGGGTCTGTCTGGAGCATGTCTCCTTCGCTGAATATCAAGGCTGTTGGCGGAACGGCGAGAAGGAATCCTGATAAGGCGGCTTATGACCTGGGTGAAAAAGTGGTCCTGAGTGTTGTGGCCGACCCCGGCCATGAGTTTGTGGCCTGGTCTGGTGATCTCGTAGGAAGTGAAAATCCTGTAACAGTAATCATGCATGCCGACCGGCTGATCAAGGCCGAATTCAGGCCGATAAATCGCAAGCCAGTTGGCAGGGAATAGTCTCGTTGCTTCCTCTCGGTACATGCAAACCATCCGATTGCTTCGGTTGAACGAGGCGAGAAGAGTATTTTGACAGGGACACTTATAGAATGACAAAGTCGACAACGAAAAAACGAAAGCCTCCAATCGTCTGTTACTCGGGCTGCGACTGGTGGTACCACAATAGAGGTCTATTTGTCACACAGGTGATGACCAGGTTGGCAAAGGATAGAGAGGTTTTGTTCATAAATTCTCTGGGATTGCGGGTGCCGAGTTTGAAGCAGGATCGGCGCGCTCTTCACAAGATATTCCGTAAGATCCGCAGCTGTTTTCGATTCTTGCGAAGAGACGAGGAAAGCGGTATGTATGTCATGAGCCCCATATCGTTACCTTTGTGGAGCAGTAAGCTGGGGCGTCTATTCAGCGCGTACTCTATTATAGTCCAGGTCAAGATAGCAATGCTCATTCTGCGCATAAAAGACCCGATCTACTACGTTGGCTGTCCTGCCGCTTGGGAAGTTC
>CAZLTY010000068.1:14380-19362 GCA_964562575.1 uncultured Pirellulales bacterium | reverse complement strand
CTCCAATTCGTCGGGACCGCGGGCCGACTGCCGCTGCCGGCGACATTGTTTGGTGATGAGAATTCGACAATGCCCGACAATATGCTCAGCTACCAGGTCAAACCTCTCTACCTCGGAGCCCAGATTGATCCGAACGAGCAGGAAGGCCGCCGCGAGCCAGAACCCAAGCCGGACTCTCTGCGCTACGCCGGTGCGTTCGCCGCGTGCCTGTCGCGCGACGGGACCGCGCTGGCGATAGCCACCTTCGATGACGAGGGGCACACAAGAAGCCGGATATCCGGCGGACGCAGACGGGCCAATTCGGCCAAGATGGCGTACTTCGGAACCGCCTGGGCGCCCGCTTCCACTGTCGGCAAGTACCTGACCGAGAGCCTTCATCCGCCGATTCTCTCGATTGGCTCATGCCTTACCGCCTCGGCCTTCGAAGCCGGCGCCGGACACAGGGCCCTGTTCCTCTTGCCCAATTCGTTTGCCGGGATGAACGCCAGAGACAACCGGGGCCGATTCGACGCCAGACTCATAGCAACCCTGATGTTGATATCGCCTTCGGTCGTATTGGCCGCCTGGCTCGCCTGCCGGGTCGCCAAAGACACCGCTACCGTAGGACTGCCCAAAAACGTCCGGAGCTTCTGGGCCTTCCTGACTCTTGCCTTCGGCCTAACCGGCTATATCACGTACAGACTGATCCGACCGAAGATTACGCTGGTAACGTGCCGCAATTGCGGCAAGCCGCGCAGGCCGGATATGGATACATGTCACCGCTGCGGCAGCAAATGGGATGTGCCCGAACTGACGTCGCCTGTCTGGCGGGTCGTAAACGGGGCAAAATGAGCCAACACAGGGGACTGGGGAGGAAAATTGTCCCGCTATATAGGAGTTTATTGTGTTAGATATTCGCCGTCGGCTGCCTCGAAATAGACGAGGGCCTTATATGATTAGTCAGAACAGCGACCAATACGTCCAGAAGTTACTTTCAGAGGCTCGCTCGGGCAGCCGGGCGAGCATGGGATGTCTGGCCGTCATCGTGCGGGAAAGATTGCATCCGTTTGTCCTGCGCACCTGCCTGGAGCACGACGCTGCGGAGGACATCCTGCAGGAAACATTGCTCTCGGTTGTTCTGCGGGTTGTCTCCCTGCGGGAGACTCGCAGATTCTGGACCTGGGTACACCGCATTGCCTGGAACAAAACCCAGGACCACTTCAGGCAATGTAGGGCACGATCCCTGATGCGGAAATCGGCACTGCTGGATCAGCCGCACAACGGCCAAAGCGGCTGTGTGCTCGAAGACAAGGTTTACGAGGAAACGCTCGAGCATGTCTCCGACGGCCTTGAGCAGCTTGGCCCCAATCACAGAGATATTCTGCGGCTTCGTTACTACGAGCAGTTGTCCTACACGCAGATCGCGTCACTGACGCGGATGACGCCGCAAAGAGCCCGCGCCCGGTCCTGCCGCGCGAAGAAACAGCTCAAGAAGCGGCTGGTCGCCTGCTACGTGTAGCGGGATGAAGTGGGACTCTCCAAAAACCTCCGAAGTCTCTGGGCCTTCCTGACTCTGGCCTTCGGCCTGACCGGCTACATCACATACAGACTGACCCGACCGACAATAACTGTTGGTAACCTGCGCCAACTGCGGCAGACTGTGAAGACCGGACGCCGACACGTGCCGTCACTGCAACAGCAAATGGTAAATCTCCGAACTCATACCCCGAACATGGAGAGTTCTCGATACTGAATGACCCAAAAACACAGCTCGATGCGGACCTGCTCACTGTACCTTGACTAACGGCGGCAAGTCTCCTGCGAGTCCGACGTGATCATTCTTGACAATCATCACGCCGGCGACACCTTCGATACCGGCGATGCGCTCCAGAGCGGAGTCTACGTCCTCAACTCTCATCACAAGGTTTGCCGCTTGCGTGGCCGCTGCGTCTGCCAACGCGGCATCCTTTGCCACAACCGTGGCAAGATTGCACTCGCCTAGACTCTTCGAGTGTCCCATCTGTCCCGATGACGAGCATATCGCGACAGGAGTATCGTCGGGGCCAAGCGAAAACGCAAGCCCATCGGCTAACTCGGCCGTACCGGTTCCGAGACCGATCGAGGCCGGTGTGACGACTCGAAGATAAATGTCGCCCCCGTTGTCCACTATGACCTCTGACGCTCCGGCTTCCAGAGCCGCCTCGGCCGCACGCTGAGCCATGGCGCCGGCGACGGCGGCCATCGGACCAACGCCGACGAGCCTGGCGGCCCGAGCCATACGCTGCGCAACTTCGGGGGCGTCGCCGCGCAGCTCAACCGGCTCGAAGGAATCTCTAAAGTCAGGATGGAGATCAATATACTCACCCAGAATCTGACGTTGCCGGATGATTTCAGCGGTGACGGTATCGAACCGGTCGCAGCAAATGCGAAACACTGCCTCCAGATGAGTGAAAGTTCGGTAGGTTCGTCTGGCCAACATAGTTTTCAAACTCTAAGTCCTAAATTCTAAATCCTAAACAAACTCAAAATTCGAATGACATAAATCCAAAACACCACACCATCAACCGAGGTGTTACCCTTGACTATGTGGCGTCAAAACGTTCTAAAAGACTCGTTCAGGTAATTTGTATTTTGAACATTTAGCATTGTTTAGGATTTAGTTGCTTAGGATTTAGGATTTAGCGAGCTGTCTTTTAGAATGCCGACGCACATACAGCGAAGGGACAGACGCGAATACACGCCAGGCACTCAATACATTTTGACTCGGCGTAGGCCACCTCACGCGTCGCCTCGTCGGTTATGTGTAACGCCCCGGTGGGGCAGTGGGTAATGCAGTGGCCGCAGTGCGTGCACTCGTCCGCATTCCATGTCACTCCCTTTCCGGTGTAATTGATGGTCACGTTGAACGTTCTTACAAAGTCCATACCCGCCTCGATGTCCTCGTCGGTCCCGGTCACATCCAGAATCAGATAACCTTCCTCCTCCGGAGTCACTTTAGCACGATACACGTTGACAATGAGATTGTGGTCCTTCACCAAATGGTAAATGATCGGCTTCTCGCATTCGCAGCGCGGGAAGAACAACATCAATTTTTTTGTTACAGTCTGGCTCATTTCGGTTTCTCTCTTATCGCAAGCGGCTTCATTGTCGTCTCTTTCGCCAGATACTCTATGGGCTCGGCAAGCCGGAAATCTCCCCGCCTGATCTCATCGGCGAGCAAATGGGCGATCTCCAGCGCCTTGTGGTAGGACGAGAGCGAGCCGACCGCTATGTCTTGGCCTTCCACTTTGATCTGGCCGCTTCGCAACTGCTCGTAGTCGACGTGACAGAGGACCTTGCCGGTATTCTGCGGATAGTCATCGCTGTAGTCCACCACAGGCGCCAGAATGTCCCGGTCTCTTACACACGTTCGCTTGAGAACATCTTCATTCAAGATGGGAATAGGTATCCCAACCCCCATGGTCAGCGATACGCCATACCCGCGAAAACTCGCGCCTCGCACGAATTCCCTGCGCATCTGTTTCATGTCGGCGGTCAAGGCAAGCGTCCCGGCACCTCCCTTGGGGATTCCACCGGGTGTTCTGTCGCCGGCGCCAGCGTGCTGAGTCCCTTCGGCATAGACGTGCCCGGCAGCGCCGGCCATCCACACCCTGGTTCCAACGCCTATTGTTTCGTAAAGAGGATCGTTGAGCAGTGGTGACAGTTGGCCCGCCGAGCAATAGTTCGCGTTCTTGCGGTTGGGCTCCAGAGTGCCCATGTACGTGTATATGGCCCGGTCCGAGCCGTTGACCGCCACGTTGTAGTTCTGATAGCAGTTTCGGGGATTGAGCATTATGGCCTGGTTCAGATCGTTGATTGTGAAGTACGTGCGGATTTCGCGTAGCGGATAGCAGTCGGTCCCATAGGACAACGCAAAAAGTTGAAGCGACTTTCCCGCGATAAGGTCCTCCATCACGTGGGCGCCGCCGTAGCGAAACTCGCCCGGATAGTCCATGTTCGCCGGGTCGTTGTGGCGCAGTTGAGTTGCCCCAAGATAGACATCGACGGCGCCAAGGCCAGTATATACGAGGACGTCCTGGACCCAGGCCTCCGACATGCGAATCTTCGGTTTAGAATGCCCGAAGTTCAGGACACACCCCGAGGAGCACATCGGGCCAAAAGTGGCGGTAGTGACGACGTCCACCTCTTCGGCTGCTACCGCCAATCCCTTCTCATCCACATAATCCATGATCTCGTCGGCAGTCAGCACAACGGCCTTGCCCGATTCGATGCGATCGTTGATTTGTTCATACGTTTTCATAGTCTATCTCATCTCTGAAGTTATGCTCCACCTGGCCGGCTCGGCCGCTTCGGCAACGTCGTTTTAGTATGCAAGCCAAAACCTCACTGCATCGCTCAAGTGGTCTCTTATATACGGGCTTGGAATCAGCTTGTCAACTCTCTTGTACCCGAGAGGGCCGAGTAGTGGCCTGACTATTATCGGCAGTGGCGTGGAAGCGGAAGCTGTGTCGTTGCGATCAGCCGCAGCAAGCCCACACTGCAAAGGCAAGTGAAGCAGTCGGGCATTTCTCAACAGCCCCCTGCCCTTCGGTCCGCCATTGTGAGACAAGGGCTGCAAGCATCAAGCTCACAGCCCTTGGAACGCGAGAGGTAACACCTGACGGGTAAGGCCTTATTTCTTCTTGCCGCCCTGGCTCCCCTTGTCAAGCTTTTACTTTTTGCCGACGTCGGATTGGGCAGCCTCTGAAACGATGATGTCCTTCACGTCTTCTGTGATCAGGCCCGATTCGAGCCACTGCTCAGCCACGTGACTTATGCAGCTCACGAACTGACCGTGATTTCTCCATTCTTCATCAAGCGGGCAATATTGGAACACCCAGAACAGTTACAGCATACATATGGACGACGTCCAATGCAGTAGTGAAATTTGGAGTTCCTGTAATTTTACAGAGACTCACAACTGCGGACATAGCAAAGATATCTTTTTACTTTGCGGAACAGGC
>CAZLTY010000068.1:0-14370 GCA_964562575.1 uncultured Pirellulales bacterium | reverse complement strand
GTCCACCAGCAATGCATCGGACGGCGTGTCGGGACAGCTATCGACGCTGTCGGCCACGCCGTCGCCGTCCGCGTCGGGCTCCACAATGACGAATGGTGACAGAGACTCGACAGAGCCATAGATGAGCTGATTCGCGGTGTCCACAGAAGTAGTACAATCCATCCACTCGGCGCCATCGTGATGGTACAGCCGCAAATCTTCCGCGTCGCCAGTGAAGTCTATTGTACTATAACTTATGCAGACTACTACTGAACCGGAAAACGTTGCCGTTGTCGTAAGCTCGTAGTATGTCGGTGGGTCGCCGAGCATAAAGCCCGAAGGCAAGGCCTGTCCTGTATCGCTTGTCGTCAGACTCGTAGTGCCAGCCCCAGTGACCACTGGGAATGTGAGCAGAACGGTTTCATCAAACGAAACGTCGACATTGGCGCCCTGCGGGGTGTTGTAAAGACTTTCTGCGACGAGAATGCCTTCACTTGCCAGGCCAATGTAGAGCGTGTCACTGGCCTGGTCATATCCAAGACCGAAGGTACCGTGGAATGGAGCTGTCCAGGTTTCTTGCACGGAGCCGTCTTCCGGCGATATCACCCAGAATTTTCCAGTAAATTCATTCGATGGAGCATCATTCACGCTAAATGCTGCTATCAAATTGTCTCCGTCAAAGGTCATGGCATAGATGACATCTGCAGGCGATGGAAAGATTTCCACGATTTGCCCTGTTGACGGATCAACCTTCTTGATTGATCCGGGTTCTTTATACTCTGGAAAGTAGAGATAGCCGTTGGCATAGGCAATATCCATGGACATGCCATATTCCTCCGGATAACTCGGCAGAGACGTCATAGAGATAATGGTCACATCATTGTCCGGCGGGCTGTCAAGACTTAGCTTCCATATAGAATTTGGGTGGCACGTTGTCATATAAAAGTATTGGCCGTCATACGTCAGACCGGTGGGCTGATAATCCGTATTAGCGTTATGAAAAACCGGATCCGGAACTTCATATTCCGTCAATATATCACCTGTAATCGGATCGAATGCGTGTATCACTCCATCATACCATTCCAGGTAGTAAACGATTCCGTTCGCATAAGCGACGCCTGACATGCTAATAGGAAGCGAAAATGTATAGGGTGGCTCCTCAATAGTGTAGGTGACCATAGGAGGCGGTAGGATTCGAGTGACCGTATAAGGGCCGACCTGCGTTCCTATCGGTACGACCTCATCGGACTTCGCTCGAGAAGAAGTGATAGAAGTCACAAACAGAACCACTGTGAAAAGACGGATCCATAATAAATCTCTCATTATTCTTACCTCCTGGCTGCAGTTTCTTGCTTCGCCGCAGAATATGATTCATTACCACATTGATTACTAGTCTTGGCCAATCAGGACTCCTGCAGAATTTTGTACGCTGCTTTTTCCTATTCTCATGGCCCAAAACATGACGCTCTCTAACGCTCATTACTTGTTCTTTTCCACAATAAACACCAAACGATCTCGATCTGTTGCTGTTCGGTCATCGGATTTGGTGCCCTTGACCGTCAAAGCCAGTATACTCTTGCCACGTGGGTCGAGTGGGACTTCTACTTCCTCGTACGTGCCCGGTACCGGAGTGAAGCCATCAAAAGGTTGCCGGTTCAGCTTTGCTTCGAATGTGGCCGGCTCGATAGTCTCACCGTAGAAGATTCCCACAACGTAGTACGGGGGGGTGTTGGCCGGCAATCTGGTACGGCTTTCCAGCGGCATCAAGTAGGTCAGGAAAGCATCCGTCTCGCGGCGAATGAAAGGGGCAACCGTAACTTCAACAGACAAGGGATCAGAGTCAAGTGCACCGTCGCTAACCACAAGCGCCGCGCTGTACGTCCCGACATTGGCGTAAGTATGCTCGATGGTAGATTCGGCCGTAGTCACAGTCGGCGAATCATCTCCGAAGTCCCAATAGTAGATAAGGGTGGCTCCTTCCGGATCATAGGACGCCGAGGCATCCATCGTGACAGGCGAGCCCTCGACTGCGAGTAACGGACCGTCTGCACTGGCCACCGGCGGTGTAGTGTTCTGGACGTCAATCGTTACAACATCGCTATCTGTCTCGCCCAAGAAATCAGCTACCTCAAGCCTAACAATGTGGATCCCAAGGGGGAGGGTACACTCCAGGATCTCACCGCTTCCGAGGAGAGTATCTCCCTCATACCAGTCAAAGAACTCTATGTCGTTGTTGGTGCCCGGCGTAGAATCAGGGTCGGTTGAGCCGGAACCATCTAGGATGACAGAATTTGTGCCTCCGATGATTTGACCCGGGCCAGCATTAGCTACCGGTGGTAGGTTGGCGGGTGGCGGGCCGGCGTATTCCCACGTGTCACCAAAAATGGTCCCGGGAGAAAGAGTTTTGCCACCAAACAGAACTGTCACTCGCCGCGAACTGTCGTAGGCCAAGCTGGATTCAAAGCGCGGGCTCGGTCCTGTTGTGGCTGTCTGCGTCCAGACAATGCCGTTCCACTCCCACGTATCTTGGAGAAGTCCCCCTGTGTGACTGTAACCACCTGACATTACGGTTACCCCACGGTCGCTGTCGTAGGCCATGGGGCTATAGTAACGGCCAAGTGGGCCTGTATCGGCTACTTCTGTCCATGTCGTACCGTTCCACTCCCACGTGTCTCCAAGGGAGGAACCGCCACCGAACAGTACCGTCACACCACGGCTGCTGTCGTACGCCATCTCCACACCGCCGCGGGCACTGGGACCTGACGTGGCCAGCTGTGTCCAAGTGCTGCCGTTCCACTCCCATGTGTCTCCGAAATAGGCGCTGGTCGGGTAGGCACGGTATCCACCAAACAGTACAGTGACCTCGCGTTGACTGTCATAAACCATGCCGAAACATCCGCGAGCGGGTGGACCTGTAGTGGAGACCAGTGCCCAAGTGGCTCCATCCCACTCCCATGTATCTCCTGAGGTGGTCTTGTCAACAGTATTGGTCCCGCCGAAAAGCACCGTCCTGCCACGAGCGCTGTCGTAAACAATCTCGCAAAAGGCCCGAGGGGATGGACCTGTGATCGCTACCTGTGTCCAGGTGGTCCCGCTCCACTCCCAGGTATCTCCATAGATTATACTGGGTTCCGCCGATCGCCATTCTTCGCCACCAAACAACACTGTTACTCCATTACCGCTGTCAAAAGCCATGCCAGCAGCAGCACGTTTAGGCGGTCCAGTAGTGGCTACCTGCGTCCAATTGCCTGAAGCGCCTGCTGCTGCGTCATCAATGCAAAATGAAAAGACAATTGTTAAACTGATCGAGAGCAGTAGGTGAGCAATGATTCTGTGCGATTTGCCATTTTCGCGGTTCTTCTTGTTTTTTCTTAGAATTCCAATCATTCTATTCTACCTCCTTCATTCTTGATTAGAGAAACCGAAATGCCGTTTGTATGCTGAACAGAAGACCTTTTGTCATTCTCTCCTCCTTTTGCTTCGCTTATGTCTGCCGACAGAGTCTGCCCGGCTTAGTACGGGCATCACACCTGTTCCTCGCCTTCATACGACACCTACATGTCATGAAATGACTCAAAGCTCACACCGATCCTGACAAGACCCCGTATACACGCCTGGCACGCACAAGTCAAGCATATTCTCACACGTTTTGTGCGGCAGAGATGGTAGAGAATCGACACTCATCCACATTTGACATTTCGCACCCTGTGCTGTATGATTTGGGGTGTTTCTTGATAATGAAATGAGAGGTCAGTTGTGGGCTTAAAGGAACGCGCAAGAGGATTCACGCTAATAGAACTGCTGGTTGTTATTGCGATTATCGCGATATTGATGGCGATCTTAATGCCGGCACTGAAAAGAGTGCGAGAACAGGGCAAGCGGGCGGTCTGTCTGAGCCACCTGAGGCAACTTGGGCTGGTGTGGATCATGTACGCCGACGACAACGATGGCAATATTGTCAACGGGGCCGCAGGTCATAATGGAACCCCTGGTGACGCGAGGCATTCGAATGAAACACCCTGGGTTGGAGTTTGTTGGGCCCCCGACTACGCAAGCGGAGGACAGCTTCCGGAGGCCCAACAAATAGAGCAGATCAAAGTCGGGGCGTTGTGGCCGTATTGCAAAAACCTGAAGCTTTACGGTTGCCCGACCGCCTATCGTGGCGAGATGCTGACTTACGCTATCGTGCATTCGATGAATGGAAATCCTCCGGCTGGAACATATAACGAGGCAGGGGGCAGACGGCTGCCGAAAAAGGAGGACGGCGTGTGGTTGTGGGTCAAGAATCGGACGCAGATCCACAACCCGGCTCCGGCCGAGAGAATCGTTTTTGTTGACGAGGGCTGGGCGACGTCGTACAGCTACGCCGTCCACTACGTGCAGGAGGCCTGGTGGGACGATCCAACGGCCCGACATGGTGATGGAACAACCTATGCCTATGCAGATGGCCACGGCGAATACTGGAAGTGGAAAGGCATCGACACGGTGAAGATGGGCAGAGACCGCGATCGCAATCACCCGGGAAATTACACGCCCCAGACAGCCGAGGGCTTTCAGGACCTGTACAGGCTCCAGGAGGCAACCTTCGGCAGACTCGGCTATCAGCCGAGTCATCCGCGATAGCAATTCATTATCCTCCGGGTCATTGTACACATCCCGCGATGAAGATTTGGCGGCATTCAAGGACTTTTTCAACAAGCCTATCGTGTCGACCGTTCCCCACAACTCATAGAATCACAGCCAATGATCTAATAATGATAGATGTATGCACCACCATGTTCTCCACCCGGTGCTCCGACAATGACATGACCCAAACTAATATCCACAGATTGACCGAAATCAAGGTCTTCAGCATCATCCGGAGCTAGTAATGTAGCAACAGGTATCCAATTGATTCCCTTGCGTTCTAACACGCACACTGCCCGGCGCTTCGAGGGGCCTACATCTGTGAGATATCCAACGACCGCCTTGTCGCCTTTAATAGCGACACATGACCCAAATCTTTGATTTGTTATGCCCTCGGGAGTCACTATTCGAATTTGCTGGCGATCCCACTTGGTCCCAATGCACGTGTATATGTAGACAAATCCAGATTCATCAGAACTACCAGGCGCACCTACAATTGCAGAATTGCCGTCCATATCAATGCAATAGCCAAACGAATCTCGCATAGTGGAGGGATACAACTGACCGTCGGGTTCTCCACCGTATGAGCCGGAGGAGATGTTGGCCAGATGTACTGCGCCGCTTGACTCCATATCATCGTACGGAGAGCCGATCATGACATCATAGCCATTGGTTGCAACTGAAATAATCGGAACGAGCGACAGACTTGGCGGATCAATTACTGGCGGGGCAATCCCCGGTAACTCAGGGTTACGTGGTGCCACGGACATCTCAATAGTCTCAAAGGGAATATCACTAATTCGAGACCAGTTAGAACCAATCCATTCATAAACTCTTGCCGATCCCGTTTCTGAGTAGTAACACTGTAGTGGTTCTCCACCAAGTATGTCGTCGCACCAATATCTGGAATCGAAAGCCCCAACAACGAGATAATTCCCACTCACAGCTATATCTGTGCCAAAGGACTCTATATCCGGTTCATACAGAGCCGGTCTATTCACCCATTGAGCTGGTTCACATTCGACTTCCGGATCAAGGGGATTCAGGGGATCGTCAAATGGATCGAGAGGTGGATTTGGGTATTCACCGAATGGATCAGGAGGATCGGAACCAGGCGTAAGTTCTGCCCGTTCCCATTCCAGGGTTAGAATACCATCCTGATACCCACTCTTGCGCACCAGAAGGTCTTCATCTAGACTAACGCGACCACCACCAGGATAATGACCCTTCCAAGCCCAATCTGATGACCACAGAAGCATGCCATCAATTGTGTCAAGACACTCTCGTTCAAATACAAATATGGCGCCATCACTATCGAGATCTGAATTAGTCGGATCACTGACAATCGCTCTATTCTCTGAGATTGCAACCCATCTGCCAAAACCGGGTGTTGTTGCAACAGGACCGGATAGCCGGGCAGGTGTTGCCATCCTGTTACTTGCGCCACTTTCACTGGGCTTGATCGCGATTTGCAGGGCATCCTGGGGCGACGTAAAATTATTTACTGTGTCGGCATCGGATATCTCCAATTCAACACCCAGCCAATACGAACCTTCAGATACATCTGATGGAATGGTAATGTCATCGGGAATACAAACAATACAAGATGATTTCTCAGGAAGCGCATGGTTCACTGTGAAGGTGCGGAGTTTTCGATCATCCGATCCGATGATCTCATCATTGGAAAGATATATATTGGCAACAACAGAGTCTGCCCACGCAGATTGAGAGTAATTGCACACCAGGAAAGAAAGGGAGGATAATCGCTGATCGGGTGCAATCTCTGTGATTGGAGCAGATACGTTCATCGGCCTCAAATCCGGCTGAGACGGAGTGTTATCGCGGATGAAGTCACTGATGATGGAACACTTATCTTCCGTCAATCGTACGCAGCTTGTAAGACTTCCATATCCAGAGACAAGTACGCCGTACACCCTCAAATCCTGCGTATCGTAAACTCCTCCCCCGCTTTCTCCAGTTTTAGATACATTTCCAAATTTGAGTAGATCAGGGTAACAGTCATCAAAGGAGCCCGCAAAATAGTACGGTGTCTTTCCTGCAGAAGAAAAATAAAACGGATAGCCTAGGATGTAAAATTCTGTATTCTTGAAGAACTGACAATCATTATTGTATCCATAATCAAGATATCCTGTAACAAAGCCTATGGGCCTTTTTAGTCTTATGACTGCAAGATCAAAACTAAAGTAGTCGCCCGGGCGTTCTTTCCAGCTTTCCCAAACATAAACAGAATCGCACGTAGTCTCACATGTTATGTCAACGGAACCATAGGGCATTCTCACTTCTTGTCCCTCATCATAATAGTGGTATGCAGGAACAACTTCCAAAGTGTCAAACCACCTAGAAGGCTTTTCATACACAACATGAGCCGCCGTAAGAACATGGAGCGGGTCTATCAAGATCCCTGAGCCGTAACTTACGGAGGACAAAGATCTATAGACCGTCCTGAGTTTCACGCTGGCACACCAGGGAAAGTCCTCAATATCAGTAACTGGAGTATGGTCTGCGAAATTCAGAAGTTCTTCCCCTCGGTCTTGCTGGTTTTCAGGTAGAACGCCTTTACCGGGAGAGCTTAACAGATATTCTTCCACTGCTGTTGGAACATCAATTGTGTGAACGGTTTCCTCACCAGTAGCCGGATCATACTGTATCATGCGATGATCAGACATAGTGTCGGATATTGAGGATTCTGCCTGAACGTTTGTCATCTCTGCAAATCCGGAAGTAAATATGGATAGACAAATAGACAGGCCGAACGAGACGATGGGGCTATTGGACATTTCTCTTTTCATTTCAATCCTCCATATGAAAATTGCCAGGAAATCAATCCTTCATCAATAGAATGATTATATCTTTAAGTGAACAATCACTCAAGGAAAAACCACCCAGAGGCTACTCAGAGCATAGAAGATTCTATTGTGGTGACATGTAACTATCTCCCAAACAAGGCCGCCTTTCTCCGCGTTCTGAAGCGGGCTCGGCGGTTAATGAGAGATGAAACCAAACGTACCCAATTCCAGGAACGTCGAGGTGCAGGAAAGAAGAACAAAGGTTATATTGGAATTTCTTGTGTTACTTACGGCCCGCCGGCTGCCTTCATACGGATGAGGACCGTATTATGGTAAGCCAGGACAACAAATGCATAGAAGAATTGCTCTGTGAGGCTCGCTCGGGCAGCCGGGTCAGCACGGGACATCTGGCTGTTATGGTGCGCGAGAGGCTGTATCCGTTTGTCCTGCGGACGATTTTGGACCCCGACGCAGCCGAGGATATCGTGCAGGAGGCGCTGCTGTCTGTTCTCACGCAGCTTGAACGTCTGCGAGAGAATCAGAAGTTCTGGCCCTGGGTCTACCGCATCACCCTGAGTAAGATCCGGGACCACATCAGAAGGCGCCGGCTTCGCTCGGCCGGCAAGGCCACGCTCGCCCTTGCCCACTGCGGCTGCGCCCGACCGCAACATGGAAGTGTCCTCGACGCCAAGATCCACGCCGAAAGGCTCCGGCAGGTTTCCGACGGGGTCGATCAACTCAGTTGCCACCACAGGGACATCATCCGCCTTCGCTTCTACGAGCAGTTGAGCTATGCCGAGATCGCGTCACGAACACGCATGACACCGAAGATGGCCCGCGCTCGGTCTTACCGCGCCAAACAACGGCTCAAAGCATGCCTCTTGTGAGGAAATGCAAAAATCAAAGATCAAAAATCAAAATTGCGGAATCCGCCTCCGGCGGATGACTTCCTCAATTTTACATTTTGCATTTTGATATTTAATTTTCAGTTGTTGTCCGGCCAGAACTTGCGGAGGTACTCGATGCTCTTGCGGGCGATGGTCTCCGGGTCGGGGTCATACTTGAAGACCTCGACACTAAGCCACTTGTCCCATCCGACGTCCTTGACCGCCTCGGCGATGGGACCGTAATCCACCTCGCCCATGCCGGGACCGTAAAGGTTTGCGTCGTTAACGTGAAAGTGGCCGATGTCCTCGGCGCGGACCGAACGGATTACGTCGGCAACAGAGGTCGCCTCCGAGCACATCGCCTTGACGTCGAGATGAATCTTCAGACTCGGATGGTTAACCTGTCGGACCACCTCCATCCCTTCGGCGACCGTGTTGATAAAATCGGTCTCGACTGGCGAGAGCGGTTCGAGGCAGATCGTCAGGCCGAGTTGGCCCGCCTGATCCATTACCGAGCCGAGCAAGTCGGCGGCTCTTTGCCGGGCACCGTCCTGGCTCTGGCCCTCGACTAGGCTGCGCTGCTTGGGAGAGCCGAGCACCAGGACATGGCCGCCGAGGTCGCTGCACAAATCGAGGAGGCAGGACAAGTAGTCTCTTGTCCTGCCCCAGATTCTGTCATCCTTCGTAGTCATGTGCAGCCCCGCCGGGCCGGCGAAAAGCCAGTGCAACCCGACGGTCTCAAGACCGTGATCTTCAATCACCTGGCGGACCTCTTTTCTCTGCTGCGGCGTGATCTCGTCGGCAGAGGGCGCCAGCGTAAAAGGCGCTATCTCGATCCCGTGATAGCCCAACCGGCTCGCAGTTGAGCAAATCTCGGCCATCGGGACGTCTTCAAACATCTCGTTGCAAAGTGAGAATTTCATCAGACTCTATCCGGCACGACAAAAGGCTCGCGGTAGTTTCGCTTGACGAACATGTTGGCCAGCTCACTGTTATCGCCGACGAATCGCTCTCTCTTGGTATCCATCGTCAGCATCGGGCCCATCGTGATCGGCTCTTTCTCCAGATCGACCTCGTTGACCTTGAGATGCTCGACCATTCTGTCGAACGAGTCAAGGGCGTACTCATTGTCGAGGCTGCTGCGGGCCTCGCTGACCGACATCGTCTGGCCCAGACGATAGGAGATATTGCCCATATGGCAGAGGGCGCTGGAAAGGTGTCCCTTCTCGATGTCGGCGTTGAGGTCGCTGACCTTGCGGCTGCGCACGGCCTTGATGAAGTTCTCGTGGTGACTGCTGCCACCGCGACCGGAAAACTGCTTGTCAGTTCGTTTGTTGTCATTGTCCCAGACGTAACCGCCGCCGTCTCCGGCCGCCCAGTAGCCGTTTTCGCATTGGACAACAACGCCGACGCGGGTGCCGGTGCGGCGCCAGTTGTCCATCGACCTGTCGCCCATCTTGCGTGGCAGGCCACGAACTTCAAAGATCAACGGAGCGGGTTTGTAATCCAGAAAGACGATCTGGGTGTTCGCCGTCTCACCGGCATCGTTCACTCGGAACCTGCCACCGAAGCTCATCACGCGCGGCGCCAAACCGGGGTCGCCCAGCGCCCAGCGGCCAAGGTCCATCTCGTGAATGCCCTGGTTTCCGAGATCTCCGTTACCGGTGTTCCAGACCCAGTGCCATTTGTAATGCAGGCTCTTTCTTCGCAGCGGCTCCATCTCAGCGGGGCCACACCAGAGGTTGTAGTCTATCGACTCAGGCAGCGGATTCGGGCCGTTGGTGCCGTTGACAATCCCGTTTGTGCCCTCGAAGCGGCCCTTATAGCACAGAGAGCGAGCCCATTTGATCTTGCCGAGATTGCCATCCTGCATCCACTTATAAGCGGCCGGATGGGCCTCGGAGGACCGCTTCTGCGTTCCGGTCTGCACAATTCGATTGTACTTGCGGGCGGCCTCGATCATCTTGCGGCCTTCCCAGATTTCGTGCGAGACGGGTTTCTCGATGTAAACGTCTTTGCCCGCCTGGCAGGCCCAGATTGTCACGAGCGAATGCCAGTGATTGGGCGTTGCCGAGGTGATCGCGTCGATACCCTTGTCCTCCAGCAACTCCCGAACGTCCACATAACCCTTGATGTCCTGGCCCTTCTTCTTGAAGTCCTCGACCCTGCGATCAATGTGCCCCTGATCGGGGTCGCAGACCGCGACGAGCCGTACACCCTCTATGCCACTGAAAATCTTGCAGTGGCCGCTTCCCTGACCTCCCACGCCAACCACAGCCAGGCGAATGGCATCGTTCGCACCACGCGCACGAGAAAATGGAGTCGCCAACGCCACGCCGGCACCGACAGCCATCGACCCCCTGATAAAATCTCTACGACTCAGCTTGCTCATAATACTTCTCCTGTATTTATTTTTGAACTCTTTCAAAATCGAGATTAGACTTACTTTGTCGCCGCGTATTCGCGGTATTGCTGGGCCACTTTGCCCTGCCTGTCGTCGCCCTTGTGGAAGTAGAAACGATACTTGAACGTCAGACTTTTCCCGGCGCCGATTGTAATGTCACCGACTCCCTTTTCCTTGCGCTCGAAGTTATGCTGGCCGAATGGATTGGCCGCGAACAGACCGTAATCCCGCACGTGCCACCACGTGGGGTGCTTCGGATTATCCGGATGGTCGAAGATCGCCACACCGACCGTCTCGCCGGCGACCGGGCCATAGTAGTCGCACCACTTCGCCCGTTTGCCCCAGGTGCTGCCGTCGGTGTCGCCTTCGCTGTTGATAATATGGCCCTTGCCGACCTTGCCCTTTAGCCGCATCGTGGGTGTAAGGCGGATCGCCATCGAGCCTTCCTTTGTGTCACCCAGGACAACCTTGCCCTCCGAGGCGTGGATCGTGATCTCAAAGTCCATTGCCTGCCCTTCGTCGCGACTATAGAATCTATGCGTTCTGGTATCCGTACAGACCACCTCTCCGCTCTTGGCAACCCATTTGTTCTTCGACTTGATGACGCCTACTTTCGAGCCGGAAGAAACCTCGATGAACTTGTCGTGGACTATTCTGCCCGAGTTGCGGCCTTCGCCCCAGAAATCCTGCCCATTTACCTCTCCGTGCGTAAACCACAGACTCTTGTGGTGCACGTGGTCCTTGGCCTCATCGGGATTGATATCTTTCATCGGGTGGTGACGGATGATCGGCACGCCCGTCGGCCCGATCACCGGATAGAAGAAGGGCCTCGGAACATCCTGGAAGTTGTACTCGGTAAAGAGCCTACCGTTGACCTCGACCCTCAGTTTCTTGTCCACGTCGTCGATCCTGACGCCACCGGTGCTTCGCGAGGCTGTCACAGCCTGCGCCTTGGCGACCATATCGCCGAAGACGCGGCGCTGCTCGGCCAGGGCCTTGACACGGTCTTTGGGTTTGGTGCGCGCTTCAAGGAGAATCCAGCCCTCGTAGTCCATTTTCACAAACAGATTCATCAAATCCTGGTAGGGATAGTCGCCGATATTCAGCTCGCGCACGTGGACGGTGTCGGCGAAACGGTCCTTGACGAGGTTGAAGTTGTGTTCGAGCCCCTCGCCTTCGAGATCCTGAGAGTTGCAGTTCCAGCAGACACCCACGCGCGGATGCTCGGCAACATCCATGATCGCCTTCATGATAGGCAATCCAGAGGTTCCTCTGCCGTGGACTTCCACACGAATCATCTGATCGTACTCGGCGGCGAATCGGCCAAGCTCATTCAGCGACTTGCCTATCTGTTCGGTCGTTTTCTCATGCGGCACACCCTTTGGCAAATCGTTCGGCTTGACCTTGATCCCCGATCCGCCGCAATCGTAAGAGAGCTTGATATACTCCTTTGCCCCGTCGATGTCACCCCGAAGCTTTTCGGGGTCGGTGTGGTGGAAGGCAAAGTTAGTCCCAGGGCCCAGAAGCGTCACTGGACTGTCGGCGAAACGCTTCTTCACTTCCCGGCGTTGTCGGCGGTTCAAGCTCGATTCGACACCGTGGGCATGCTGGGTTCGCAACTCGACGCCGAACACTTTGGCCTTTTCGCAGTTCGCTATAAGCGTCGGCAAATCCCAGTCCTGGCCCCAGAGGTAGGTGACCAGCCCGAATTTCATTTTCGAGCCGGGCTTGACCAACCCTGCCGCGAATACTTCGCTCAGCGGCGAGGCCGAAGCCGCAACAACACCGAGGTACATTGATTGTTTTAGAAAATCACGCCGTGAATTGATGATTGTGCTCATCTGTTTCTCCAATCCTAATCCCCGCACTGTAAAAACCCAGTTAAGAGAAAATCAAATGTCAAACGTCAAACTTGTGGAATCCGCCTCCGGCGGATGACTTCCTCAACTTTGCAGTTTGTTTCTTGATTCTCAATTTCAACGGCATCCAAGGACATTTACGCTGGTGCTTCAGACCGTCCTCACTGACAGCCGAGACAGTGATTATCATCTTTGAGAATTCCTCTGTCAAGCGATTTTTGGGCAAATCTTCAAACGCTATCCGCCGCCCGCCATGGCCAGAAGCTTCTCGGCGATCTTCAAGTCTGCGTCTGCACCGGCAATTGCCCTGCACGCCTCGGTCATTCGGCCGCGTTTCTTGTGGTCATTCATCAGCTCGGCCAGCTCCTCCCAAAGCCATTGGACCCGGTCCTCCTCGTCGGGTAAATCGTCCACTATGACCGCAGAGCCGGCCTCGACGAGCTTGCCCGCGTTGAGGTATTGATGTCTGTCCTTGTGGTGCGGGTAAGGCATGCAGATGCTTGGCGCGGCCGCGGCGGCGAATTCGGCTACGCTGACCGCCCCGCTTCTGCCGATGATTAGATCGGCCGCTGCCAGCAGATTCGGCATGTCATCGAAGTATCCCAGGACCTTGTGGCTGATTCTGGCGCCGCTGTAAACGCTGCTGACTTCTTCTTCGTTGTCGGGCCCCGTTAGATGGACTATCTGCCAATCATCGGCGAAGGCATCCAGCTTTTCCAGCAGTGAACAGACAGTTTTGTTAATACTTTGCGAGCCGCTCGATGCGCCGGTTATTAGCAGCACCTTCTTGTCCTTGTCGAGATTCAGTTGCTCTATCGCTTCGTTCGGATCGGGATTGCGAAAGCCGCTTCGCAAAGGACAGCCTGTAACGCTGGCCTTCACTTTCTTACAGGCGAAATATCGTTTGGTATCCTCGAACTGTACGAAGACCTCGTCCGCCCAGCGGGCGATTACCCTGTTGGCCCTGCCGGGGATAATATCGACATTCAAAAGAGCGACTGGAACTCTGCATCTATGCGCCGCCAGACACACGGGCGCTGAGACATAACCTCCGACACCCACGACCACAACATTCCTGCATTGACCGAGCGATTGCTTTGCGATTCTGTAGCTTTGGACAAACGAACGACAAAAGCCGCTCAGCTCGCGCAGTCGAAATGACAGACCTATAGCCGGCAGCACGGTATATTCGAAGCCAGTCGGTGCGAGAACTCGCCGGTCGACACTGCGGCTGCTGCAGAAGAAGTGTACTTTCGCCGCCGGTTCGATCTGGGCTATCTGCTCGGCCACGGGGATCGCAGGGTATATGTGGCCTCCCGTGCCACCGCCGGCGAAGTAAAAGTGCTTGTCCATGTGCCTCTGTTCCATCCTACGCCTCAAGGGAGTAAGGTCAGTAAGGCACAAAGTGGCAAAGGGACAAAGGCACAGAGTATTGCTAGTGCCCTCTGTGCCTTTGCGCCTTTGCGCCTTTGCGCCTCTTGCACAACTATAGCCCCAGAGTCTGCCCAAAGCGAGCGTACAATGCAAGCGTTTTTTTCGACACACAGACAACTAGGCTCTGTCTGAAAACTCGATCTGGCTTCGAGCGGCTTATCTTCCGCCTGACGGCATCCGGCTCCATCGACGATACAACCAATATTCCGCCTTTGGCGGACTTCGCCGTCTTTGTCAGGCGAAGAGAACGCTCGATCTCGCACCCGACGACGGAGTTTTCAGAAAGAGCCTAGAAAGCAAAGAATCGGGGCCCATGCCGAACAAGTAAGCACAGGCCCCGAACTGATGCAAATTTGCTATAATCAACGGCACAA
>CAZLTY010000067.1:0-19441 GCA_964562575.1 uncultured Pirellulales bacterium | reverse complement strand
TCTAATCAGTGAGGCTACGAGAAACTGTTCCTTGATACTGTAGTCAAAGTTCTCGAGCTCCTCTTCTCCCCAGCGGTACTGGTATGCGAAATCAAGACTGAACTGCTCCCTCAGAGTCCAACCAAGGCCCGCACTAAAGCCATAGACTGGCACGGAATCGGGATAGCCCGCTACCGGACGCGGCTCATAGAATGCGCCGCCCCGACATGCAAACACCGACTCCTTCGCTCCTTTCAGGAAAAGGTGCTCGCCCCCCAGCCGATAGGCGAGCGTGTCATCGCCAACCGGCGAGATTTCTCGCCCGTCAGCATACTTCTGTGTGAATTTGGACCACTCCTTCCATTCCACGTCAAATGCCGCACTGAGTGAATCCGAAAATCGATAGTTCATGCCCGCTCCCAGGGAAGCGGGAAAATCTATGTCCATGCTTTCAACACTCGGAGATGATCCGCCGGCACTTGTGATATCCAGTTCCCTGTCCGCACTAGCAGTGAAAGGCGTGTGGTAAACCAGGCCAAAGGTCAACAGATTCTCCCGCTTTTCATATGCGTCCCACAGAAGTCCCAGCGTGAGGTTGTGCGCCCGAAAGTCATCGAATGTCTCTGTGGCTGTGAGTTTACCAAGATCCGACTGCACAGATCCTGAGTACATCGTAACCGTCCTCGTCTTCTCGACCTGCCAGGCGTAGTCATTGAGGAGACTTTGGGTATACCAATTGACGCCGATACCTACTGTGACCTCGGGGTAGTCAGGCATCGACAGCCCACCTGCCAGAGTGTGCGCAGAGACTGCCCCCTCGGATTTGCCTTTCTCATGTTCCACGATCTCGCCACTGAACGTGGGCATTGTTTCATACGTATTGAAATCAGATCCGAAGTCATAGACTTGGTGGTAGTTGACCGATAGGACCACATCTGTGTTCCCGAGCACACAGGGATGTGCATAGCTCATGAAGTTTATCTCAGAGTCGCTCCAACTCTGCGGAAAGATTGACACGCGGGGATTTGCGGTTGAGTGGACTTCATCGACGGATCTCCATGCGCCGACAAAAGACACCTCAGGCCTTTCCAGGTTTATCAAGCCGGCCGGATTCCATGAGGCGGCCGTCGCGTCATCCACCACGGCGATGAACGCCGATTGGCCCAACGCCCGTGCCCCGGAGCCCACCGGCTTCGGTGTAATCGGAATTCTTGTCGGTTGGGCCGACAAGCAGCTTGGGAAACTCGCACACACAATGGCTGTCAGCACAAGTGACTTCTTGCCATAAAGCTGCCCCATTTGCCTTTTGTGCAGATTCTCTCGCATACTATGTTTTGCCCCCGCCATACACTTTTCTCCTGGGTTTTTGCTCGGACATCAACCTCTCCAGCTGCCCGCAGCCGGCGCTGATCGGCCTACCATCAAGCAAGTCGTCTACTGAAAACAGCAGCTAATGCAGAGGTTGCAGTTCTGCAACCATAGCAATGGTCGCGCAACCGTGGCGACAAATACACCTACTCCAAGCAAAGCATCCAATACGGTGGGCCTCCGTTCCTGAAACACCAGACTACTATATGGCAGGACCCGGCAAAAAAGCAAGGCCAATTCATTTTTTTTGTTGCGGCGCCCTCAAATCCCGTTATAGTGTTTTTGGTCGGCGAGAACCGGGTGGTAGTGAGCGACCGGAGGTCCGACCTGTTTGTGAGGATATTAGCGTGCGAATCTGGACTTCTTACCGCAGGCGCGGCTGCATACAGTAACGGGGTTCTGTTCGTCTCTCTGAGCCTGACGTGAGCGGAACTCTGGCGTCGGGTCGGTGTGCTTGAGATGCTGTGGCGCCTGATCGAAGGATAGGTGGAAATGAGCTGGGAATCTTTTGGAAGGAGAACAATCATGTTTAGCAGACCGATTCATCTACTGTCTGTGCTTTTGGCGCTGAGTGTTGGCCTTTCCGTCACTCATGGGCAATCTTACCCGACCGAGGAATTTCATGGAGGTGGTGACAGCTTCGACCTCGCATACTCTTCGGTCACGTTCACTCCGACTTCGGGCGGAACCTCCTACACCCATTCACTGAAAGATATTGCGCAACTGCCCACTAGCCCCGCCGGAGGTATCAATCTGGGACTGGGCGACGATAACTTCACCCGTGTTTCATTGAGTTACCCGCGCGAGGTGAGGCTATTTGGCGAAAGCTTCCCGGCGTTCTTTGTCGGCAGCAACGGCTATATAACCTTTACTCAAGGCGACAAGGATTTCACGGAGACTCTGGCTGAGCATTTCGAGATGTTGCGCATCTCGGGCTTGTATACTGATTTGACTGCAGCCAATGAGGGTATGGTAACAAGTAAGCAACTGTACGACAGGGTGGCCATCACATGGCAGGCGGTTCCGGAGGTCAGCAATTCAAGCCCGAATACATTCCAGATCGAAATGTTCTTTGACGGGAGAATTAGGCTTTCCTGGCTTCAGATCAATGCTGAGAAGTGCATTGTCGGCCTGTCGAACGGCGGGGGTTTGCCTGAGGGGTTTGCGGAGACAGATTTTTCAGATGCTGGGCGCGTGCTTCTGGCGTCGGAGCCGAGCCCGGCCGATGGGGCCCGGCACTTCGATACCTGGTCAGCCCTTACCTGGAAACCCGGATATACTGCGGTCTCGCATGACGTGTACGTCGGCAGTAGTTATTCCAGTGTGTATAATGGCACCGGAGGCACTTTCAGAGGCAACCAGATCGAGACAGGAGTGATCGTAGGTTTTCCGGCAGGCCCTTATCCGGACGGTCTCGTTCGCGGCACAACATATTACTGGCGGATCGACGAAGTCGAGGCCGACGGCACCAGGCACAGAGGTTCTGTCTGGAACTTCTCCGCGGAAGAATACGTGGTCGTGCCCATCTTGACCGAGTTGCAGGTACTGGACCACTTCACTGAGTTGGTCCTGGATACGCCGCCGGACTTGACGGCCGGAGGATTTGCTACGGACCTGACGTTGCGTTTCCGGGGTGATCCCACCGGCACCGCCGCGCCGATTTACATAAGGTTGGAAGATTCTAGCGGTGCGGTCGCCACGGTTATTCATCCAGATGGTGCGGCCTCAAAGAATGCTGATTGGACAGTCTGGAGGACTCCGCTGAGCAAATTCGCCGGTGTGGATCTCACCAAAACGGTGAAGGTGTATGTTGGCGTAGGTTATGGAGAGCCTGGTGGCGGTTCCGGTCAGGCCTATGTCGTCAGCCTGAAGTCTGATTCAGGGCCTCTGTTTACAACGCTTGAAATGCGCGTGAGAACAGCGACCCCCGACCGTTCTGTGATAGAGGGAGTCTATGTTTCAGTGATACCGGAAGGTAAGTCTGAACCGCTCCCCGGTTTCGGCGGCGCGAATGAGGAACGCTGGTTCACCGATGGGCAAGGCCTTTGGAGGACAATGCAGGCACATGAAGACACGAAGCATACCGTCATTGTGACAAAGGATGGTCATAGCACGTGTCCTCTGGAAATCAGTATCGGTTCCAAGATTTACTATTTCAAGGATATTCTGCTAGTTCCATGCAATAACGACTCCTGCGAAAACGCCATGCCGGTCGGAAACGTGACAAATCTGGCATACGACACCAGCAACGCCACGTTCGATGGCCCCGGTCATTGTATGGACACTCCAAACCTCTGGTATCGCTATACTGCCACGAAGACCGGCCCCGTTACCGTCACCCTTGAAGGGGATAGCTACCTGGTTGATCCGAAGCTCGCCATCTACGATGGCGCCTCATGTTACCCGGCGTTCGATGCCTTGATCGAGTGCAACGACGATCGCTATCCGGACACCGGCATCTGGGATTCTCAGATCACCTTCACAGCGACCGAAGGCAGGCAGTATCTGATTGAGGTTGGAAGTCGGGCCGACGACGAAGGCGGTCCGGGTACGATGACCATTGCCGATTCGGGCGCCATAGAATGACAATTGCCAGAATGCGTGGACTCAAAAACCCTGGCACATTGCGTGCCTGGTCGCTGATTGTTGAGCCGCGGCAATAGTCGCTCGAGCGGTAATTGGGATGTGGGCTCTACGTCTCGCTGGGAGATACTGGTGCGGCTGATACCGTCTAGGATTTGCAGAGCCGCATGTGGACTCCAGGGTCGGACGGCAGGTTTGGGTCGGATTGACCGCTGACTGTAGTCAGACTTGGTGTTCGCAACCAGTTATGGGCAAGAAGTTCAAAGTCCGTGATACTGACCTGATCACAGTTGCGTAAATCACCTCCGGTCGTAAGTTGCTGGTCAAAGGCAGAGGAAGTAATTGTCGTGGCCCGGGACAACTATGTCTGCGAGAGAGGCGATCCCGTCCATCGTGCGGGCCGACAGATCGAAATCCACGGCGTTGAAATACCCCATGCGCTCGAGCCAAAAATCCTGTGTGGCAACGGCGTCGCCGGCGATGACAACCGACAATCCTTTGCAGTCAAAGCGCAGGCTGTGATGGTCCATCGTGTGGCCCGGGGTAGATAAGACCTCTGCCGCTTCGAAGATAGAGTCGTCCGCGAGGGTAATCGGTTTGCCGTAGCGTCCCGATCTGTTCAGGCCGGCGGCCACTTCGGCGCCGGCTAGCCATTTTGCTTTTGGGAAGTGCTTCAGTCCGAAATGGTGATCGCCGTGCTGGTGCGTGATGAAAACTGCGTCTATTTCGTCGAGGCTCAAACCGGTGCGTCTATCGAGTTCGGTTGCCATCGCCTTTTCGTCTTTAAGGGATGGGTCAACAATGATGTGGAAACCATCGCCGGAAATCACTGTGCACGAGCAGATTGCGGATCGAACGCCGCGATCGTCGCTTTCACCCCAGTAACGATTGCGCGAGAGATTGCCGATGGTGATGACATCCCAACGTTTGATCGATGAGTTCTTTCTACCCTTAAATTTGACGGACAGGCCCCAACGAGTCTCTGCGTCAGATTTCTTGTTCTGGCCGCCAACTGCCGCCGCTGCTGTGCCCAAGAATTCTCGTCTATTCATTTCCTAGTCCTTCAGTTCTTCTTGCGGTTGTTTAGGTTGCTCTAATTGCTTGAGCGATTCCAGGTCATCTTGCTTGCCGTGTAATGTTACTCGAGATGAGCTTTTCCCACAAGTGTTACCTGCGGACAAACGCAATGTCTCATTTGTGGCAAAGCTCGATCTGTGGCCTGAGAGGGCTGTACCTGGTCGGCTGTTCCTGCTATAATGCTCTCCAGAGAAACCGACGGTTGGGCTGACGTATGTCCAGCCGGTCTGCGGTTGCACCGCGCTCGATGGCGGACGTGACTGCCGATGCAAATTGAGACAATAAGGAGCTAACACATATGAGCGACCGAAAGACCAATCATGTCAGAGTGACGAAGAAAATCACCCGGAGGAATTTGCTGGGCGGAGCTGCCGTGACCGCAGCTTTCACGGTTGTGCCCCGGCACGTACTCGGCGGCGCGGGCAATAGCGCGCCGAGCGAAAAGATCAACGTCGCCATCATCGGCACAGGCGGCCAGGGCATCGTTAACATGAAGCAGCTCTTCAACGAGCCGGACGTCCGCATCGCGGCTCTTTGTGATATCAATGAGCAGAGTGACTACAGCATGTTCTACTACGGCGGCGTTGCCGGGCTCAAGCCTGCGCTTGGACTTGTCACAAAGCAATACGGCCAGCCCTGTCCGACTTACCGTGACTACCACAGGATGCTCGCCAGCGAAGATATCGACGCTGTCCTCGTGGCGACTCCTGACCATGCTCACGCAATGGTTGTGCTGGATGTCATTGCAAAGGGCAAGCATGTCTACTGTGAAAAACCTCTCTGCCGGACTGTCTATGAGACCCGCGTCGTCACCGAGGCCGCCCGCAAGGCCGGCGTTGCCACCCAACTGGGCAACTTCGGGCACTCCAGCGAAGACATCCGCCTGGCCTGTGAATGGATCTGGGACGGCGCGATCGGCGAGGTCCACAACGTATACGCCTGGACCAGCACAGGGGCCGATCGCTGGACCAGTCTGAGGGACCGGCCGACTGAGACTCCTCCGGTTCCCGCCGGATTCGACTGGGCCAAATGGCTCGAACCGGTGCCGCCTCGTCCTTATCATCCCGACTATGCTCCGGTCAGGTGGCGTGCGTGGTGGCAGTTCGGATCGGGGACCATCGGCGACTTTGCCTGTCACCATCTGGACCCGGCCTTCTGGGCGCTTAAGCTGGATCAATCTCAGACGTTCAGCGTCGAGGCCAGCTCTTCTGGTACGACCGCAGAGACCTGTCCGGCTGCCTCGCTCATCTATTTCGATTTCCCGGCCCGCGCCGGCATGGAACCGCTGCGCATCACCTGGTACGAAGGCGGGCTGATGCCTCCGCGTCCGGCACAACTGGAAGCCGGTAGAAGACTTGGAGATAATGGCATTCTATATGTTGGCACCAAGGGCGCGATCCTGGGCGAGGGCTGGTCGAGGTCGCCCCGCATCATCCCGGAGACTAAGATGAGGGCCTATCGCAAGCCGCCCAAGAGGCTTGCCCGGGTCAAGGGACATCATCGCGACTGGCTCGATGCCTGCAAAGGCAAGGGCGCCGCGAGCGACCATTTCGACTACTCCGGCCCTCTGACTGAGTTTACCCTCATGGGCAATGTCGCTCTGCGTGCGGGCAAGAAGCTGGATTTCGACTGGAAGAACATGAAGGTCACGAACGCCCCCGACGCCAATAGATATATCAAGCCTCAATATCGCGAAGGTCGAACAATATAGATCGATTCTCGACCGTGTAGGATGGGCAACTCGCTTGCCCATGCTGTGCTGTTATGAAGGTCGAGCCGCATGGGCAGGAAACCTGTCCATCCTACGGCTTGTGGTCGGGCAATGGTTGACTTACGGTTTCGCTGCGGACTCGGCAAGCAGGGGGGATGTACGGTCCGTACTTGTCGCGGATGAATTCGAGCCACCATCGAATGCCGGGTGATTGCTTCGAGCCGTTGCCTCCGGGGCAATTGTTCGGACCCGACGGCGGCGGGCACTGCAGCCAGGTCGAAGCGCACATATATCCGCGGCCGTTGTCGAGGTGCTCGGCCGTGATGGCTTTCTGTCTGGCCTTCATTTCTTCGTTGTAGAGGCCTATGTTGATGTAGTTGTAGTAATCCTTCTTCTTACTGTAGCTACCCCAGTAGCCGCCCGGCGCGTTGGTGGGTGTGCCCTCGCTTTCGATGTACGGTTTGCCCGGGACTCTGGTGCTGAAATGGATACCCAGATCCGCTTCGGGAGGCGGAGGCCCTTTGAAATTGGTGGCGATGACGCAAGTTGGATCGACCTTCTTGCCCGCTATTACCATGAGCCGGTTGTCAAAGCCCTTTGCCCGTTTGGCCATGCCCTCGTTGTCAACGTCCACGAACACGTTGCGATAATTGTGCTCTCTCAGCCAGCGCACGGTATTGGCGACAGCAGCATTAGCGTCTGTTTGCGTCCACTGTTCCCACTTGGCTTTCGAATTGCCCCAGTACAGGCAGCCTACAAGAACGACCATACCTCGCTCATCCGCCGCCTCGATGATTCGTCCCATCCGAGCGGTGTAGACCGGATTCAGACTGCCGTCTCTGTTGTACCCCTTCACGTCACCGAAACGCGAGCCCATGAAAAAGACGCTGACGGTATTGATTCCGAAGGACGCAAATGTGTCCAGATTGGCAATCAGTTCCGCCGCGGACTCATCGCTCACTAAGGCATTCGAGCACCGAAGCCCTTTGACAAGGATATTCTTGTCGTTCAGAAAAGTCTTGCCGTTGCGAATCGTGAAGACATACTTGCTGTCTCTGCTCTTCAGCGTTCGCTCGAAAAACTTCTCTCGCGCCGGGCCGGTCTCCTTGATATTGGCCATGAATGTGCCGTGGCCGGAACCGTCCGTGTAGCGCATGTACGTGACGTCTTTGGCGCCGGCCTCGCGCAACGCCTTTACGAAATCATCCGAATTGCTTACGGCAACGGTCCGATCCGATTCTTCGTGGACCAACAGCAGCGGCGGGGCGTCGGCTGCTATATAGGTCATAGGTGCAATCTTCTTGGCGTCATGTGCTGAGCCGCCGCGCACGCGTGGTCGTGTTGGCGTGGCGCTGGCGACGACCGCCTGGACCATGCTCGAATATTCCCGCCATGGTCCGTCGCCTTCGAGCCCCGCCGAGGCCGGGCATATCCCAAGCATCGCGACCAGATGCGCGCCGGCGGAATTTCCGTATGCGCCGATGCGGTCGGGATCGATGTTGTATTTCTTCACATTGGCGCGTAGCCAGCGCACGGAACACTTTGCGTCCTCGACGCACGCTCGCTTGGATCCGCCGAGCCGATAGTTTATCGTTGTGCAGACGTAACCTTTGGCTGCGAACTCCAGAGCAGGCCCGAGAAAGTTGGCTCTTCTCTTGTCGCCGGAGACCCAACCGCCGCCGTGAACGAAGACAATTGCCGGGCGCGGCTTGGCGCCGCGCTCGGTCGGCATCGCCAGGTCAAGTTTCCACGCATCGCTGCCTTGACGGTAGGCAATATCGGGGATAACCGTGACCCCTTCGGGGACTTGTTTGAGCAGTTGTTCGGTTGTGATAGTCTGCTGGTTGCGGCCCCGACGATTGCGGCCGAAGCCGCCGCGCGCCAATCGCTCGGCCAGGTCAGCCAACTCTTGGCGGTCCAGGAAGTTGTCCTTGTTTGTGTCGTTGCGGGCGAAATTGGACTTCATCAGGCCGGTCGCCTCATCGCCGGCGATCTTGCCGTCGCCGTTTTCGTCCTGAGTTCTCAGCCAGTTGTTGATTCGCTGCTCTTTGGTTACGTTGTTGGCTTTGCGGCGGTCGGTGGCGTCTTGTGCTCGCAATGTCACACTGAGGCAAACAGCGAGAAGGACGGCAGATGTAAGTGGGAAAAATCGAAAGTTCATGCGAAGGCTCCTAATAGAATACCGGATCTATCCCCAAAACGCAGGCCTTTCGACGGCGCCTCTGCTATGGGTTTTTGGGAAGAAACCCCGCGGTGGATTGCATAATCCGAGCGCGAAGTTTCGTGCTCTGGCTCTTGCCGCTCTGGGCCTTGAGGTCTTCGAAATTGGCCATGCAGAATTTGCAGCCAAGCGTATTGACGTGGAAGTCGACGTACTTGTGCCATTTCTCGTCGAGCGTTCCGAGCAAATGCGCTCCGATCGTGCTTCGTTTGGGACAGCTCGGCCTCTGAAGTTCCCAGATCTCCGTCAGGATGTTCTCGAAGTCGGTCGATGAAGGCCCGACGGGGATATCGGATGCCGCGACGTGCTTGCGAATCTGTTTGAGACCTCGGTGCTTGATCAGGGCGATGGCCTTTTCATTCATGTCCATTGTCCTGGCAATATCTTTATTGGAAAGCTGGCAATAGAAAAGCAGTTCGGTAATTTGCAGATCGCGGAAGTTCAACGACTCTTTGAAGCTGTCCACCAGTTTGGACAAGGCGTCGGCGAGTGCGTTTTTTTGCAGCTCGCATTTCTCGTCTGCCCTGACGTACCAGCTCGCCGTCTGTGCCGGCCCGGCCACGTCAGCAAAGGGATCCGACGGTCTTTCATCGTCTTGAGTATCGTAGGTATCCTGAATCAGACACGCATGTCTAGCTTGGCGGCTGCGGTATGTGTCGATGATTTTGCGCCTGAGCAGCACGAAGAGATATGTCTCCAGGCCGCACTCGCCGCGATAGTTCGGAAGGCTTCTGATGAAGGCGATGAACGTCTCCTGTACGCTGTCTTCGGCGTCTGCCTGCTGAAGCAGCTTAGTTCGGGCAAAACTCAACAGACGCCCCCGGTAGCGGTCGACAAATTCCGACCACGCCTGCTCGTTGCCCCGGCGGATTTTGTCCAGGAGGTACTGCTCCGCCTCTGTCACTCTGTTTATGGGTGCCTTCATGCCAGAGCATATTATAGGAGACCTTTGCTAAATCACAAAGAGAAATATTACCGCTGCGGCGAGCATGATTCCGGCAATTCGCAAAGACCATACGTAGTAGCCCTTCGTTGCGGCATTGAGAAAGGCGTAGACGGCGGTAATCAATACGAGCAGCCCGACGATAGAGCCGGACATTCTCGCCCAGGACCATCTTATTTCCCTGGCTACAGCGACCTTGTGATGAGCCAATTGTTCGAGTTTTTCAACGGAAGCGTCTATCAGCAGGGCTTGTCTCCATATCTTGCCCGCTCTGCCGTCGAAGCTTTGTGTGAACCGGTCAACGATGAAATCACGTTCGAGAATGTCGTTGGAAGTCACGTTTCGAGGCAGAGACGGCGTGGCCTGCGCCCGCGGCCTCTGGTGGAGCAACTCAGTGAGCTGATTGCATGCATCCGCGATAGCCTGGTGGTTAGCTCCACCTTCTGATATGCTGCTCTCGCTCGATTTGGCGATAATCAGTCGTGTGTTCGGCCGGTTGTCCCAGCCGCCGTAGAAATTCTCGATCCAGGGCTTTTCTGTGAATTCGGTGTTTATACTTATTTGTCTGGCGCCGGCCAGGACGTTTGCCCTGATTGTGCCGCGGCTGATCTCGCTTCCGGAATTACCATTGTTCCACGGGGCCGGACCGATCTTTGATACAGCGAGATCGAGGCGGATGCCAACCTCATTGGGTTCAACTGCCACGGTCTCCGGGGCAACGGTCCATTGGGTTTGCGGAAACTTGCGGGCGATTGCCTCAATTAGCTCGTCGAGCACATCGGGCTCGTGAGAGCCCTGAAACAGTATCCCCTTCTTCGGCCAGGCTTCATCTCCGAAGAGCTGGCGGATCGGCTCGCCTATTCGCAGGCCCAGTGAGCGCACGGCCGAGAGCTTGGAGGGATATACGTTTGCCTGGAACTCATCCTCGATACCTGGCTGCCAGATGACCGCGGGCTTGCTTTCGGATTCAACCGGGCTCCGGTTAGAATGTAGGTCGCTGTGGGTCACAACTTGCCGGTGCGAGACACCCAAGAAAACAAACGCAAAGACGAACGACGAGAGAAGGGCCGCAGCCACGAAACCACCAATCCAGGGCCGTTTGGAGCACACCTTGATCAAGACGATAATCACAGGGATCGCGACAAGAAGAAGTAGAAAGAATATCGGGAACATTGTTATAGCCATCAGCTTATTCCTTGATTAAGAGCCGGGGTAAATACCGGTCTTTTCTGGCGTGCGGGCCAGGCGAGTATTACGACAGATATCACGAAAATAATTGCAGCGAAAACAGCTTCTTCGTTTTGGAGGCCCCTTAGCAAACACTCGATAATGGGGCCAATTTTCGGTGATCCGACCGTCGGGTCCAGTTGCGCGCGCCCGAAGGTATAGGAGATACCGTTGGACAGGAGCGTGACCGCTGCGAGCAAGCCGGCTAATCCGAGTACGCCCCGGATCAGATGACGTGCTCCCAGATGACGACGGCCCATGCTGACGAACACGGCGGCAGGCAGAATCAGGGCGAAGACGATGACCATTCCCATGTCCATCATCAACTTGGGCCAGTTCGAATCTCCGAAGGTCCGGTCTAAATAGGCAGTCAGGTCGGGATCGGGCACCCCTGCCGCCATGAAGTAAGGAAAGTGCAGTGCGACAGCCAGACCTGCCAACACAGCCACAAAAGTCAGAATGAAGCCGATACCAGAAAACAGAAAAGCAAGCGGGTGGAACCGTTCAAACATGACTGAGGCAGTCGGCATCGCGGGAGCCGGTTGCGGGGGTAAATCTTCAGCCGCGGGGGGCTGCACTTCTTCTGCCTGTTGGTACGCGGCTGCGGCGACATCCACACCGGGGGCCGGGGCTTCGGGAGTAGCTTTGCGGTCGTGTTTCTTGTCTCTCAGCTCTTCCTTGTCCATCCAGATCTCTATTGGCTTGCCATATCGGTCTTTGAACTGACCTGTGATGATCAGAATCAGGTCTATAATCTGTCCGATGAGGAACATTCCGCCGGTCAGAAACCACAGGATGCCGGTGCCGATTTTGCCCGCATAGAATCGATGCAGGCCGGCGGGAAATCCAGACATGCCTACGGCGCACAGTACAAGCGCCCACGTTCGTTTGAAAGACGATACGCTGGAAGGTTGCCTTGCGCTCGGGGCGGGCGGCGCGACGGGCTGCGGAGCAGCCTCTTTTGGAGCGCCGTCAAATACGCGGGCCGGAATGACGGTGATGCCGAAGAATGCGACAGCGGGGAAGATTATCAAGAATAGTGCTATGAGAAATTCATCGTTGCGAAGATTCATACCGCCCATGCAGATTGAGGCAGTGACCACGGTCATGAGGCAGAGAGCGAGTAACAGCGGCTTGATCAGATATGCATACCAGCCGGTGAATCTCTTGCGAGCGCTTCTGATCAGGCAGAAGAGCGACAGTATAAGGCTGTTAACCCCTCCTGCGATGGCGATTGTAGCCTCATCGCCACGCAATTCGGTTCCTGACATGATCAGAAGAAATATGCCCAGACCCAATGTCAGGAAGCAGCCAATCCACCAACATGCTCGGATGTGCGGTGGCACGGGCCGGCCGATCAAGCTGGCGGTAGGTCGTTGAGCTTTCTGTTCCTGCCCGCGTTTCTTGGGCTGGGCTTTGGCCGCAGGCGCAGGCTGAGTCACCTTGCCAAACGGGCTGTACGCCTGAACCACAAGTGACGTTCCCGCCAGGACCGCAGCCATCACCAAGCCGCCCTGGCTGAAAATCGCCGCGCAGACCAGGCCCAGAATCCCGATCCAGATAGCTGAGCCGAGTGATATGCGTTTGGCTCGTTGCGGAGCACTGATCCGGGACCAGTTCACAAGGAACAAGGGAACCGCCAATGCCAGCCAGGTTGAGGGAAACCCCGCCCTGCTGAATTGCCCCGGTATATTGCCGGAGATTGCAAGAAACGCCAGCACAACTTGAGCGAGCATTGCAGCGACGCAGCACATCCCGATTCTGGGGATCCACTGTGCTTCGGGCTCCAGGTTGGTGAACCACCGTTGACGTGTGAAGAGGATTACCTTCGAGCAGATGGCAGTCATCGCGAAGACAGCTATGGCTGTCGGCATGACATCACGCGATCCGCTCAGCAGGCCCGCTCCGACAGCAATCATCGCCGTGGTCAACAGCGCAAGTGTGAGCCGCTGACGAGGATCGACAGTATCGGCTATTGCAGGGAATTGCACTTTAGCATCGACTTTGTCGGCAACCTGCTTGCCGAAGGCGTCGGCCTGTCGGGCAAATCGCTGTGCGGTTTCGGTTATCTGCCTGCCCACATCCTGGGCGTGCCCATCGGCGACTGGTCTGCCCATGTCTCTGGTGGGCTCGTCGGCAGTGACAGCCCTGGGTTTCTGGACGCCGGGTTGATTGCCGATATTCGCCTTGGCGGCAACTCGCTCGGCGATCACCGAAAGCTCATCAGGCGAGAAGTGCGAGACGCTGTTTCGGATGTTCTCCGAGCCGTACAGGTCCTCGACCATCTCCTGAACAGTCTTGTAGCGGTCGGCCGGGTCTTTTGCCAGGGCCTTCTTGATGACATTTGCGAACGGCTCTTCGATGTTGTCGAGCATGGGAGTGTCCGTCATGTGTTTCATCAGGATCTCCGCGGGGCTCGAGCCGCCGAACGGGACATCCCCGGTCAGCATCTCATACAACAGAATGCCGAGAGCGTAGATGTCAATGCTGCAGCCGTAACTTCCCGCTCCGATCTCCGGTGCCATGTAATGTACGGTTCCGACGGTAATCGTTTGGCCGCTGTGACGGCTGGCGCTTATCGCTTTGGCCAGTCCATAGTCGCCGATCTTGACGTAACCATTTTCGTAGAAGACGTTGCCGGGCTTGAGGTCGCGGTGAACGATACCGCATTCATGGAGGAACGACAGTCCCTTGGCAATCTCGCGCAGGAAGAAAGCCGCCTTCTGTGCACCGAGCCCTCCCGGTGATTCAGTAAGCAACTCGCGCAGCGAAGGCCCTGAGACGTACTCCATTATGACAAACGGCTCATTGCGGTCGTTGTGCTTGACATCGAAGATCGTGACCAAGTGGGGGCTCTTGATGTTCATGCAGTGTCTGATTCCGCGCAGTTCGATCTGCTCGTAGTTCTGGACCGCCTTGATGGCTACTTCCCGGCCACCGTCGCTGACGGCATAGTACACTTCGCCGAACCCGCCGCGCCCTGCAGCCCTCTGGATTGTGAATCCTTCGAGGGGCTGATCACCGTGTTGGTATTGGTACTTTTGCATTTTAGTCCTGCCGTACAATGCGTTTCGTTTTCCGAGAGTTAAGTTCATTCCTTGAGTTCTGTCAAGACCAGTGAAATCCGGCCCATTCTAACCTGCTTGCCAACAGGAAGTCCGGCTCCCGAGCTGATCGGCTTGTCGTCGACGAGTATCCTCTCTTTGGTCTTGCAGAGCAGCCGTCCGTTTTGAACGAACATGGCGATCGTCTCGTCGAGGGATTCGGCCACGATGTGGTCGCCTGTGCTCGGTCCGACCAGGATGTCGCGATCCATCAGGATAATCCGGCGAACATCCGCCCGGCCCAATCGTGCGCTCGAAAGACTGAGCGTTGCCGTCGTGCTTGCCGGGTTGGGGATGTTGAACTTCATCCTGCACCTTGGCGAGAGAGCAATCCGGTCCCCGTCGGCAAGCAGCTTGTCACTCGTCGCCGCGTCATTGACGCGGACGGGACCGGATGACCTGAGAAAATAGTCGTCTTCTGTACGCTCTATGCTCGCCACCGGAAGGTTGGGGTCCGCCATCAAGCCTATCATCGGTCGCGCCGAAGAACTCACTGGGCCGACCGTGACACGCCCGTCCCGCAGGACAATGAAGCTGCCGATCCCGTCCATCTGTAATAGAAACTTCGAGGGCACCGATGCGCCGGTTTGATTATCCGGCTTCATCGCGTCCGAGATTGTCCGTGGTGACCGATCGCCTACGCTCGGGATTCGGTCTTCTGTGTTCTGCATGCTATCTGCATCCATTGCAGCGTCCTCGGTGATGTCCAGGCCGAGGGGGCTGGCCGCCAGCTCGTCGAGCAGATCGGTCGCCTGCCTGGTCTGATCGGTGACGGTGTGCAACCACTTTGCCGCCGGCCGGGCCGCTCTTATCTTGCGAAGAAGAGGAACTGCCGCTCGCGGTCGACCCGCTGCGATGTGCTCGGCGGCCTGACGGCACTGGCTCAGGACCAGAGACAGTTCGGACATTTCGCTGGAACCGTTGGCCAGCGGCGAAATCTTCTGCCACAACGAGTGAGCGAGATTGATCCGGCCGCTGTCGAAGTTCTCCTTGATCTGCTCGGCTGTAAGCGATTTGAGCTTTGAGACCAATTCGACGATTCTATCGCTCTGATTTCCGGTGGCCCCGGCCCTCAGGACGATATCTATCGCTGCGTCGAGGTCTTTGCGCTGCAGCGCTTTTTCAGCCTTGGTGAGAGCTTCGCTTATTTGCAGCCTTGCGACATTCGCCTGCTGCCGGACTATGCCCGCCTGGCTGTCTTTGTCGCCGGCTTCGGCCAAGATCTGTTCGCCGGCTGAGATCCAGCCGTCCTCGATGTGTTGCCGCGCCTGGGCAACCTTGAACGAGCGATGACGATGTCTGAGCCGCTTCTGCTCCATCTCACTGCAGATAGCCGACCGCAGCTTCGCCACCTCTGTGGTGTTGCCGGCCAGCTTTTCCGATTTGTTGCAGTCAAGCAGGGCCAGTTGTATCCGTTCTGCGTCGAGATTCTCCTGGCCCCGTTTGGCTAACTTGCGGGCCAGCCGGCCTATGAGCTTTTGACCGCGGCGATGCTGTCTGATGCTGTCCGATTGGACGATGTCAAAGGCTTCATCCAGTCGGCCATCGGCCATCGCACTTTCGGCTTGTTTTAGTCGCAGGATCAGCACTGTATTACTCCCGGCATTTGCTATCGCCACGGTTGACGTTTCAAGAGTTCATCTTACCACTTTTAGTGTCAGTCTTCCAGTCCGTCAAGTATGCAAGACTCGCTCTGTGGAATCTGGAGATCGGCACTTGCCAGTTGCTGCCTCTCGTGGAAGTAATCGTCCACCTGGGTCAGCAGATCTGTTTCAACAACTGCATCGACAGGGATTGCCTGCACGAATTTGCTCTCGTGGGCCAATACACGCTCGGCAATATCGAGGCGTTTCCTGATCTGAGTGATGAGCTTCTCTGTCTGGGCCAGTTTGCTGTTGTCGAGTTGGATGTGTGAGCCGACAGCCGCTGCCTTGACAAGCCTGTGCTGGCTTGCGAGCGACTCGATTTGGTCTTCGAGAGTCCTCTTACGGCTGCGAGTTCGTTCCAGCAACTGCATGGCGGCGTGCAGGGAGCCCTCGCGGGTTGCCAGGATCCGTCTCTGGCTGGCCAGGTGCACTTCGCTCTCTTTGAATCGATCGAATCGGTTGGCCAGATCCGCCTTGACGTAGCTGCGAGGAAATTCCTGGCCTGCGAAGCAGTATCGGGCCTGAGGTGTAGCAAGGGCGTCGCGGAGCTTTGCTATCCGCACCTTCTCATCTTCGATCGACTTCTCGCTACTGGCAATGTTGACGTTCAGCCCGGCGACTTCCACCTCTTCCTGGGCTATCAACTTTATACTGGCATGCATCTCCGGAATGATCTCGTCCAGGAGGTCCCGGGCGCGCCTCAGCTCGAACTCGATCGGAACTGAGTCTTTGACCACGGTCCGGACCGATTTGGCCGAGCTGCGGACATAGCTGGCCACGTCCCTGCCGAAGAGCACACTGCCGACGACAGCAACGCCTGCCACAACAATCACACTTCTTTTCAACAATTTGGTAATCATGACATTACTCCTTAAATAACACCGACCTTGTTTACTTTTTCGATTCCGGCCATCAGTAGGCCACATCAAGATTGTCGGGGCTCAGCCGCCCTTATTTCAAAAAAATGGTCTCGCTTGAAAAAAACGTCGGAACAGGTAATAATGGGCGCGAAACTATGAACCCTTTTCTGGTGAGGATGTTATGAGCAGGCATAATTTCTGGTTATTTGCAGCAGCAGCGGCGGTTTTGGCTGGTATTGTCCTGTCCGGGTGCGGGCGCGAAAAGGCCGCCGCCGACAAGGACACCAAGATTGCCCTGATCGCCGCGGCGCCCAGTCACGGAGCCGGACACCACGACTGGGATCAGGATGCGCAGTTTATCAAGCAGTGCCTGCAAGAGGCACCGAACATTGAGGATCTGACGATAGACGTCCATAACGACGGCTGGCCGAAGAATCCCCGCGATCTGGACAGTGCCGATGCGATTGTATTTCTGACCGACGGGGCCGCCATGAGTCCACTTAAAGAGCCCGGACGCGTTGCCAAGATTGACAAACTGGCCAAAAAGGGCGTGGGACTGATGTTTGTCCACTACGCAGTGGACCCGCCGGAGGGGGGCGGGGCGAAACTCCTGCAGTGGATAGGCGGCTGCTACGAAAGCGGCTATTCGCAGAATCCAATAAACACTGTGAAGGTCTCGCCCGTGGCCAATGACCACCCCATATCTCGCGGCTGCGGCGGCTATGTTGTCGAGGATGAATGGTACTTCGATATCCGATTTCGCGAGGATGGTCCGCCCGTTACACCCATAATGACGGGAAAGCTCCCACCGCGCGAGCCTCAAGACAAAGTCCTCGCATGGGCCACCGAGCGCAAAGACGGCGGCCGGGGGTTCGGATTCACCGGAGGCCATTATCATCAGAACTGGCATGTCGAACCCTTCCGCAAGCTTCTCCTCAACGCCATCCTCTGGACCGCCAAGGCCCAGGTCCCAGAAGGCGGACTTGCATCTGCGAAGACCTGGAGCTTCGTGAGCATCCCCGACTTCGTTAACGTGGACCTGACCTATCCGCAGCCCGGCTGGGAGGAGACGCTCGATTACGTGCTCAAAGCCGTCAAGGCCGAGAGCCCCGAATTCGTTCTCGTAGCCGGTGACCTGGTCATGGGACGCTGGCCCGACAAGGAAAGCATCAAGAAGCATGCCGCCATTTACTATTCCGCCTGGGTCAAGCGGATGCAGGACCACGGCCTGAAATACTACACCGCCATTGGCGATCACGAGATCGGCGACAATCCCTGGCGCGATGAAACGAAGGCGGCGCTGGTCCCCTACTTCAAACGCCAGTTTCAAAGATACCTCAAGATGCCCCTCAACGGGCCCCTTCGCATGAGGGGAACCGCCTTCTACTTCGTCCACGAAAACACACTGTTCGTTTCGGTCGATGTCTTCGAGAAGGGCGAAGGCCCCCAGGGCGGCATCGTCGCCAAGGTCACCGGAGATCAGCTCGAATGGTTCGAGCGGATCATTGCCGACCACTCCGGCGTCGAGCACGTTGTCGTCATGGGCCACACCCCCATCCTCGGGCCCGTCAAGAAGGAAAGTTCCAGCGGTCTGATGCTCGAAGGCGGCGCCGAGTCGCCCCTGTGGCAGGCGATGAAAAAGCTCGGCGTCGATCTATACCTGTGCGGCGAGGTCCACGCAATCACCTGCACGCGGGCCGATGACGTCCTACAGATCGCCCACGGCGGCCTGTTCGGATACAACCCGAAGGTCAACTACCTTCTCGGCACAGTTTCCGGCGATCAGATCAAGCTGGAGCTCAAGGAGATCGAGATCATAAACAGCGGCGACAAACTCGAGCAGGTCGGAAACAATCGACCTCACGAAACCGTCACAATTGCCGACGAAGTCAAGCGGAGGGGCTTCACCACCGCAGGCACAGCCACGCTCGACAAAGCAGGGGCCGTCAAGACCCTCACAGGCGCCACGGGATGTTTCAACTCGGGCACAGAGGGCTCAGAGGGTACAGAAAAAAGATCAATAACCAACTGAATTAGACACAGATTTCACAGATGGACACGGATTCTTATTCACCACTAAGGCACTAAGTTACACTTCGACATTGGATGTTTCTTGTTCGACATTCGATATTACAAAGCTCTTTGCCTCCCTTATGCCTTTTTGCTTTTCCCTTGTCCCTTCTGTATTCTTGCCTTACCCCCTCTTTTTGTCTTGCAAATCCGCCTGTCGCGGCGTAAATTCCATGCGGCGGTGATATACTTGTTTTCGAGGCCAAAGGTAAAGGCTCTATGGCCGGCCCGTTTTTTTGCGGGACACCGACGGGGACGGAGTCTGAGCGGCCGTAGGCCGCGAAAAGATGAAGGGCGAAGTATGAAGAGAGAAGAGAGAAGTGATCAGCGTTTAACGTTCAATTGTCAGCTTAGAAATCCAACGGACTCTTGCTCTCCTTGATCGTTCGGCTTTTGACTGTATGCGTATAGATCATTGTTGTTTTTATATCGCTGTGGCCCAAGAGTTCCTGTATGGTACGTATATCGTAGTTTGCCTGAAGTAAATGGCTGGCAAAACTGTGACGGAAGGTATGTGACGTTGCGCGTTTAACGATCTTGGCTCTTCTTACCGCCACCTTGAGGGCCTTACGCACATGAGATTCATGCAGATGATATCGTCTATGTTCACCCGAATCCGGAACATACGTCAGTGTCTTGGCCGGGAAAAACC
>CAZLTY010000066.1:0-19752 GCA_964562575.1 uncultured Pirellulales bacterium | reverse complement strand
ATCTGCCCCCGCCGGGGGAGTAGACCGGATACAGATGATCTCTTCATCTACTATTAAGAACGGCTTTTAATCAGAAGGCTGCGCGCTTTCCGGGAAAAATCGCATTATTTCCCTCAATTCCTCATCAATGTTTTGCTCCGAAGCCACGGTATTACGGATACACTCTTTAAGAGCCGCCTGGAAACATCGTTTGACAGTGATCATCATATTCGAGGCCTTCTTCTCGTTTTCAATACCATACTTCTCACAGATCTCCGTCAGTGAGGGACAGGGAGCGTCTTCGACAATGGGCCGAACGACTCGATCGTTAAAGATGTTCCAGTGAACGTCCATATCCTGCTCCCTGCACTTGGCTTGCACTTGGGAGAGAATCTGGTCCAGGAGGGCGGAGACCCAGCCATAGTTGTATGAATCTTCAGGGCTTGATTCTAAGACAATATCGGGGAAGTCCCAGTGGTCGGCGAGATCGAGCGAAACAAGTTTCTCTTTAGGGATGCGCTTTCTTGCGGTCTCTTTGTCCCTTTGATCGATGACGTACCGTTCCAAGGCGGATAAAAGAAGCGATCGGAAACGACCTCTCGCCGGATCGGCGAGCTGCACCAATTGGCGGCCCAGCACGACTTCATGAAAGAAGCCTTGCGTAAGATCCTTGGCTTGTTCGTTACCATAACCCTTACGGCGTAAGTAGAAGTACACCGGTTTCCAGTATCTCCGGATGAGCAGGTCTGCCAAAGACCTGTTTCTCTCATCGTCTGACTTGATGTCTTTTATTAGGGACCAATGAGTGGTGAGAAAGGCTTTCACCGTGCCACCCATACTTGTTTGGTCATGGTATCCCATGGATTACGTGTCCTGACGCCAAGTATGCGACGCAATATTTCCAAGGCCCCTGTTCAAATAAATCCTTGGAAGATATCTGTTAATAGCATAACTGATAAGTAGCTTGTAATCAAATGTTTATGCCCATCAGAGGGAATAGATGCAACGTTCTGTTTGTCGTAATAAGGGCGATGAAGGCGTTCGGCACATCAGAATAATCGCAATTCTTCCGCAGAATGCGCAGCCTCAGTGATTTCCCCCGTATTACAGAGTAGGAGTGTTTCGCAGGTACCTGGATGATAAGAACCATTTGTAGCGTTCGGAAATCCAAATTTTTGTAGTACTTTCAAGCCTTAGTGGCAGAAAGGACGGTGTAAAATGAAGTGGTTTAATGATTACAGGATCAGGTTAGTGCTAGTTGGATTTGTTGCCACTGTTGTGCTAAGCGGTGGCGGGCGTGCAAAGGCAGATTTTACATTCGGTGAGCCTACTAATCTTGGGCCAACTGTCAATAGTTCCGTCGAGGATGGAGGACCGAGCATCTCTTCCGATGGCCTGTCTTTATACTTCTATGATTTCCTCAAAGGGTTGGGAAATGGGACCCTTAAAATGGCAACACGAGAAACTATAGAAGCCCCATGGGAACAAGCGATAAGCTTTAAACCTCCATTTAATTATGGCGCTGCGCCGTGCATCTCGGTTGACGAACTTTCAATCTATTTAGACGCCGCAGGGGACGGGGGATCTGATATTTTTGTTTCGAATCGACCAACCATCTCTGATTCCTGGGGAGAACCCGTCAATCTCGGCTCATCTGTCAACAGTTCCTCTCTCGATATGGGCGCGAGCATTTCGGCCGATGGCCTGTCGCTCTTCTTTGGCTCCCTTCGACCCGGTGGGTCAGGGGATTGGGACATATACGTAACAACACGGGAGAGCGTATCGGCCCCCTGGGGTACGGCAGTAAACCTCGGGCCAACCGTTAACAGTTCAGCTTATGATGGTCATCCGTGCATCTCATGCGATGGCTTGACGCTCCTCTTCACTTCCAACCGGCCCGGAGGACATGGGGGTTGGGACATATGGATGTCGAAGCGGAGTACGAGAGATGACGATTGGGGCACACCGGTGAATCTTGGGCCGTCTATTAACACTTGGGCTGGTGAAGGTGAACCGAGCATTTCAGCCGATGGTCGGACTCTCTATTTCAGTGACTGGATGACTCCCAGACCTGGTGGTGTCGGTAAGATCGACCTGTGGCAGGCAACAATTACGCCGGTGGTCGACTTTAACGGCGATGCAATTGTAGATGTGAAAGACGTTTTGATCTTGACGGAACACTGGGGTGAAGGCTACCCCTTGTGTGACATTGGCCCTACGCCGTTGGGCGACGGCATTGTTGACGTCCGGGATTTGGCGGTCCTAACGGAGTACATAGAGCCCATAGACCGTACGCTCATAGCTCACTGGGCATTGGACGAGATAGAAGGCGATATCGCCCAGGACAGTGCCGGTAGTGATGACGGTGCTTTTGTCATTGGAGGCCCGGTATGGCGACCTGATGGCGGCAAGGTAGGCGGCACGCTTCTGTTCGACGGAATCGATGACTATGTCAGCACACCTTTCATATTGAATCCTGGAGAGGTATCATTCAGCGTCACGGCTTGGATCTTGAGCGGAGTGCCGGGCAAAGTCATCATTTCTCAGGCAGATACCGAGGGACAAGGTCCTGTTGAATCCGGCGGTATATGGCTAGGCATAAATCCATCAGATGGAAGACTTGTGACAGGTTTGATGGATATCTTCTTTGGTCCGTTAGAGTCGGAGTCAGTGGTTACAGATGGGCAGTGGCATAAGGTCGGTTTAGTTTACGATCGGACTGCAATGAAGAGGCATTTGTATGTAGATGGCGTAGAAGTCGCTGTTGATGCTGGTGCCGTAGGTGGAGTACAATCGTATGCTGGTCTCTACATAGGCGCGGGACAAACTCTAGATTCATCCACTTTCTTTTCCGGCCTCATCGACGACGTCCGTATCTACAACCGGGCAGTGACACCATAGAGCAACATTGTTGTGATGCGAAATGAGAAGGGCTGGTAGCTTGACGGAGTTGCCAGCTCTCTCCTTTTTAGCCGAGCGCATTGAAAACTCCGAAGAAGAGCCGCACTTCTTTGTTCGCTCCCACGGGGTCAAACCAATCGGCCGGACGCCTGCGTCATTGCCGCTGCAGGCGGCGAGGCAATGGTTTCAAAGAGGTGAATGGTACCCGCATGTTTTAGCCGCGAGTGCCGGCTCGGTTCAAAGAGATCGCGGGGGATCCGGATGAAAGCGATTCGGTGCGCGAAAGTGCGCAACTTACCCTGGACGAATTATAGGCTCTGTCTGAAAACTCGATCTGGCTTCGAGCGGCTTGTTTTCCGCCTGACTGCATCCGGCTCCATCGACGATAAAGCCAATATCGCCTGCTTCGCCGTCTTTGCCAGGCGAAAAAACGCTCGCTCTCAGGCCGACGACGGAGTTTTCAAACAGAGCCTAGTGCAGCGCGTTTCTCGGCAGGTAGAATATGCCGGGACCGAAGCCGTCGCGGTACGGAACCGTGCCATCGCGACTGAGCGAGACCTTCATGGGCGTGACATCCGAGGGCGAATAGGTTTCCACGTGCCCGTCGGTATACCCGGCGCGCAGCTTGAATTCGGGAGTGTTTTCAGCGGGGTTCGTGCGGGACCAGTAGGCTGAGAGCAGCCAGGTTTCGGGAGTGACACCTGCTCCGCGGAACGGCTCACAACTGCCGTAGGCCCCTTGTGTTCGCCAGTGATCGTAGCCGAAATAATCTGTTACCAGCAGCTTACTGAATCTGCCGCCGCTGGCCGGGCCGTACGGCCCTCTGAAAACGGCATTGCGTTCGGTAAGAAAACCCCTGTAGTTCCAATAGAAGCAATACGTCCCGCCCATCGGATCTGTCGTAGGAGCGGTATCGGGATTGTCCCAGGCGTCGCCCGCATCCCACGCCTGCTGCAGATACTTGTACTTGTGCGGCGCGCTCGGGCAGTACATTGTGTCAGCGTCACTTACGTAGTTGCGCAGGTGCTCGCTCATCGCTCTGTGCGAAGTCGGGGTACGGCTCTCACTGCCGATCAGCTTGGTCGGATCCGACCAGTTCCAACTGTTGTCAAATCCGACTGTAGCAACCGATTCGGGATACCTTTCATCGTTGTCCGAGGCGAAAAGGTTAAGCGCCGAAGTGATCTGCTGCTGGTTGTTCATGCCCTTTATCGACCGGGCCTGTCGCCTGACCTTACCTAACGTCGGCACCATGATCCCCATCAGAAGTGAGATGATAGACATCACCACCAGCAGTTCGATCAGGGTAAACCCACGACTGTTCTCACCACCAACCTTCTCTTCTATGTCTCGGACGCACGGCCGCAAATTTCGATCTCCTCCGATCGTGCCCTGACTGCATTCTTTGTGCTCACTGAGCGCTCATTACCGCCAGTTGCCCTTCTATACGCATTATTATAGGCACTGTTCGATTCTTTGTCAACCCTAATTTTGAGTCTTTTTGCGATTTCAGCCCTCAGGGGGCCAATCCTCGGCGCATATCCGTTTTTGGAGTACCTAAGTCCCCGCCACGGAACGACCCGGTGACCCTCAACTCAATCTAAGCCCTGTGCTTGTAAATGCTTACAAGCTGCAAGCTCCTTTACCAGCTCCTGCAGGCATCCGTGCCGGCCAGGCTATGCCGTAACTTGCTCGTTCCCGAGAAGAATCCTGCGTGGGAACGCTAATTCGTCATATCTGGCCGGACAGCAAAGTTCACATCGTCCCATGACTACCAGCCACTCATGCTGGCAAACGGCGTACCGCCGTATGCACCCATGTTCACTTGTCCTCTGTGAGGCGCTCGCTCGCGTCCGGGGCCCACCGCAGGATCGCCTGCATCGATACAGGGGCTTGTAACCGGATCTTCGACCCAGTCCCCATTTCCAGGCGAATACCTGCCATGTCTGGACTGCAAATGGTAGTCCCCGCCCACAGAATCGGCGAACAACGGATCCGTGCTTATGTTGCCGTTCTCGGCGTCAAGGGGCCCAAGTTCCTGGAGGCGGCTGTAGTAGGCGCGGCACTGATGCAGATCGCCGGCCTCGTTGTTCCAAAATATACAATTGGTTATGCTCGGGTCCGCCCCGCCGCCGCCAACGATCCCAAACTGGTTGCCGGCTATTGTAAGATTAGCCAGAGTAGGCGAGGCGCTCTCACAGTAAATACCCCCAGTGCCGCATTCGACGATAACGAAGTTGCGCAGAACACTCCTCGAACCTTCGGCACCATAGAAAGAAAATGCGTAACCGGAGGGGGCCGTCACCACTGCGGCTTCATCAGCACTTTGAACCGTTATCGCCCTGGTTCCAAAAGAGACCTGCTCCTGATAAACTCCGGGCCAGACCATGACCGTGTCACCGTCATAGGTTTCATTCACCGCTCGTTGAATGCTGGCGAATGCGTTGCTCTTGCTCAGGCCCGTGTTGAAGTCATTGCCGCCGGCGCGATCAACGTGAAAGATCAGAGGGCCGATACTCTTGCTCGCCTCGGCCGTCCCGCCATATGCACCCATGTTGATCCGGCTGTTATTCGGAAAGGCCTCTGAGCCAACAGGATCCTGGGGGTCACCGGCATCAATACAGGGGCTGTAGACATAATCGTTGTCCTTGACCCATCGATCCCAGCGTGAATCATAGCGGCCGTAGGCCGACCGCAAGTGATAGTCTCCGCTTGACGGCGATGCGAACAACGGGTCTGCATCGATGTTGCCCTGGCCTGGATAATATCCCTGGATATTCGAAAAGAGAACGGGATTCCCCGAAGCCAAATCGGCCAGCAGAACCGCTGCGCCGTCATTGTGCCAGACGATACTGTTTCTGATCACGATGTCACCGCCAACCGAATGAATCCCACCGCCGCTTGACGACGCCCCGGATACTGAGAGTCTGTTGCCGGCGAGAGTGCAATTTGCCAGACGCACATAGTCGAACGACTCTGCGAATATCCCGCCGCCGGCTCCGGCAATGTTGTTCGAGACCAGACAGTTTTCCAGTTCTAGACCGGCGGAAAAACCACTGCAGTAGAGACCACCACCGCTGAGACTGCCTTGCGCGCTGTTGTAGGAAATGTCGCAATTCACCAACAATGCCGTGCTTTGCCGGCAATATACGCCTGCTCCGCGACTGTTGACATAGGCGATGTTATCTCGGATCGCGCAATTGATTATCGTGGCCTCGGAACCTCCGATCAAGCCAATGCCGGCCCCGTGTCCACCGGAATTGGCCGACCCCAACCCGCCGGCGGTACATTGCTCGATCACACAATCAAGAATCCTCGGCGAGCCGCCAACAGAGGCGATTCCACCGCCAAGTTCTGCCGCACAATCTCTTATCACGCAGTTGACAATGGTCGGGCTGCTGAACTCACAAAATATGCCGCCCCCGACGGGGTGAGCAGGACTATAGTTCCAAGGGGCACCGTCCGCCGGAATCTCAGATCCCCGCACACGGCCCCCGACGATGGTGAATCCGCGCAGAACGGAATCCGAACCTTCCCCGCTGTGAAAGTAGAAACCTCGGTGGTCCGTACAATCAATGGTCGTTTCACCGGGCCCATTTTGACTCCGCACGGTAATTGCCTTACCCCTGAAATCAATATCTCTGTTGCCGTAGCCGCGGTACGTGCCCGAAGCTACCTGTATGACATCACCGTCAACCGAAGAATCGATAGCCGCCTGAATGCTGCTGAAATCGTCCGGAACGTGAATCGTGGCGGACGATGCCGACAGATGCACCTGGAGATTGTCGATCAACACTTCCGTGCCGGAAAATACGATGTGGCACATGCCACCGACCGACTCGATCGCGATGACATGGCTTCCCGACCGCAGCTCATCCGAACCGGACCAGTTGACGCCGTCGGCAGATGTAGAGTAAAGCAGGTAACCCGATGGAGATGATGTCACGTCGGTGTCGGACGGGAACCGCACGTCAATCTGGAGGGTCCCGCTAACTGCTCTGCGCGATTGAGGCGGCCCGGTGGGAAAGCTATAACCTAGAAAGGCGTCCACACTGTTCCAGCCCCCGAATCCCAATTCTCGCCCCGAGTCCGTGTCGAGGAAGTACAGATAGGGCTCCTGCGGAGGAAATGCCCCCTGGGGCCAGAAAACTGAGTGAAAATAGCTGTCTCCTTCGGCCCAGTTGTTTCTGAAATCGTCGAAATCGTCCTGGTAGTTGTAGTCCCAGTCAGCCTGAACTTGATTGGGCACAAGGCAGACTGCCGCCACTGCTATTATGGCGGCAGTAATCCTGAACCAACTTGTGCCCGGCAATCTCATCTAACTCAACTCCATATAGATTCGCCGGTAGGGCAAATCTTTGCTCAAATTGAACCCTCCCCCAGTTGCACAAGCCACAGAAGGCCCGGATTGTCTCTGGTGGCCGTCCGCTTTTCTGGTTTGGTCGGACGTACAAACTCCCGGCCGACACCGTCAATCGATTGCAGATACGAAAACTTCAGATTCCCTGTCTCGCCCTGGTCGGTCAGGAAGGTGATTTCGTCGATAACGTCCGTCTTCAGGTCGATCTTGTATACGAGCTTTACACCTTCACAATCCAGCTCAACCTGTGCGAACTCCTTGCCCGGCAGATATTCGGTCTTGAACCAAATACCTTTTGCAGCCGCATCACGGCGTACCGTATCGAGCGTGTGCAGTCCCATCCACGGCCGGCCCAGACCCTTGAAAAAGCTGCCTGGGCGGTATGTGCCGTGCGGATCCGACTGCGCCCGGGATACGTGAGCCTGGCTGTAAGTGTCGACGATTGTCAAAGATCCGACTTGCAGTTTCAGCCAGGGGCTATGTTCCTTGCTGGCCTGATAGAAGAACGGGATTCGTCCTGAGCCGAAAACGTTCTGGCCGTTCACCTGGCCGCGAATCCTAAAGTAAGTCCAGCCCCGCTTGTGCATGGCGTCGCGATTGTCCTGTACCTTGGTCGTCGTGGGCCAGTCGGGCAGGAAGTAATCCTCGTAGGGAACGTTGTGATGGCGCATTACCCAGGGCCGCTCGCTCTCTTCGCTTTTGTTGCGAGAGGCAATGACCAGCAAGTCTCTGCCGCCGGCATTCACACGCTCGAGGACTCTTGTGCCGGGCACGACCTCTTTGAGAAAATCGGTCATTTCCGGATCATCGGTGGCAAGCGTCGGCACGCTGAGGTCGGCAGCCCACATGCGGTGGTTGTTGATGTGAAGAGTGTTATCGTGGTAGTCGTAGTTCGCCGAGTCATCCTGCAGTACATCTCGAGCGGATTCGCCGCCGATCGGATCGGACTTTGCCCGCAGCATCACGGCGCGGCCCCGACCGTCAGGGTAGAAGTACAAATGTTGCTCGCTCGCGTCACTGTTGATGCCGAAACTGACAGGCGCGGCATTTGTCATCAAGGGGTTGACATTCTTCTCTGGCATTACCGCCGGCGCCACAATCGTGCCGGCAGTTAGCGCTCCGGCGGCCGATAATGAGACAATCGCCGTCTTCGTCGTCGCCAGCACGGCTACCTCGGCCAGCAAGCCGACCTTGGTCGCAGCCGCCGTTACCGACACCTGTGCCGCCGCGGCCTTGCTCGGGGCCGTCATCTTCCCGAACACAACCATAGCGGTCAGCAAAGAGCCCTTGGCAAAGCCGTTGCGCGAAAGTTCCCGCTGCAGGGCCTTTTTTGCACGCAAGAACAGCATACGCGTGCTGAATTCGCTACAGCCCAGAGACTCGGCAATTTCCGAATGCGTCATCCCGTCGTAGCAGCGCATGACCAGGACGGCTTTGTGCCGCACCCTGAGTTTCTTCATCGCCGCCGAGACGATTCCTTTCAATTCTTCGCTAACGAGGTTCTCCAGCCCGTCCAGCCGATCCGCCATTTCGCCCTTTCGTTTGGCGCTGGCGGCGGCCAGATTGCGCTGCGTTCGTTCGGTCCTGTAGAAACGCCTCAGCTTGTTGGTGGCTATGCCGTGAAGCCAGGGCCAGAACCGCTCGTTGTTCTTCAGTTTACCTAATGCTTTGCACATTTCGAACAAGGTCTCCTGTACTATGTCTTGCGTCAGGCTGTCTTCTTGAGTCATACGGTATACATACGTTCGCAGGCGTTCTCTTGCCAGCGTCGCCAACTCATCAAGGCTCTCCTTATCGCCGCACCGAGCCCGCTTGATCAGTTCAACCTCGTACCTCTGCTGATCCATGTTGGGCTCCTGTTAAAACTACTGCAACTGCACAAAACCAAAAACTGCTATTAAGTGCCACTGAAGACGCAAAATGTAACGTTTTTTCCCAAATTCTGCCAGTAGATCGGCGCCCGCAGCGCCCGGTTCTACCCTTCGAATACGAATTCGCCAGGCCACTTGTGCTATAGACTCATAACCAATTGTTTTTGCCGCACTTAGAGGGTGTTTCCTTGCAGCAGGCTCAGCGGGGCACCATCGGTCCATTGCACTACAGGAGACCGAGCGCAGAAGACCAATACAATGTTACGGGATAACCCTACTACCTGTTGCAGCACGTTCGACACACCTGCAGGCTACAAGTATCGTAGCATTTTCCCCGGTGTAAATCAAGAAGAACTTTGCTGGATTGGGCCAATATCGAGCTCAGGAACGCTGATCTTGCGATCCGCCACCGCCAACACTTGCCACGGGTGTTTTCTTGCTATCGGCACCGGATGCGGTATACTCGATGCACGATACTCGATTCTGGATTCTCAACGTGTATCGAGTGTCGCAGATCGAGAATCGAGAAGCGGCTGCTTGTGGTAGTCGGCGTTAGAGTTCCGGTTGCATGGTTTCTGTCGATTATGCTTGGAGGTGACAAAATGAGGCGAAAAAGAAAACCTTTCTTTTTGACCATTTCTTTGGTCGCGATGAGCGGTCTGTTAGCGGTCGGGACGGATCGGCAGGCGTATGGCGCGGACGATGCCAAAGTAGAACAGATGGTCGCCGAGATTCTTGCGGCGTGCGAGAATCAAACGCAGATTCAATATCTGACGAAAACGCATGGTTCGTTTTCCATTGAGCGGGCCTACGAGATCCAGGCCGTTCTGGCAAAGGGCCTGAGCAAAAGGCTGGGCAATTTGAGCGGCTACAAGGTCGCGTACGCCAGCAAGGCGGCACAGGAGCAGTTCGGTGTCGATGAGCCGGCGAGCGGCCCGCTGTTTCGGCTCCAACGTGTGCCGAGTGGCTCGAAGCTGGCCGCAAGCGCATTTATGGAAATCACCTTGGAGACTGAGATCGCCTTCACAATAGGCAAGCGGATCGAGACGCCCATCAGAAATGTCGAGAAGCTGAAGAAGCACGTCAAATGGGTGCACGCCGCATTTGACGTCGGCGACTATCGCTTCGTCTCGGGCCCGACCAAGCCGACTCCGCAGGACGCAATCGCCACTGGCGTCGGCGCGCATTTTCACGTGCTCGGGCCCGGCGTCGCTGCCGAGAAAATCGATGTCGACGCCATAACGCTGAAATTGCTGCGAAACCAAGAGACCATTGCCGAGAGCCCCGCCACGAATGTGATGGGAAGCCCGTGGAATTCGCTGCTCTGGCTCGCCAACAATCTGGTCAAGACCGGCAGGGCGCTGGAGCCTGGGGATGTCGTCATCAGCGGTACCGCGGCGCCGGCGTACAAGACCAAGGGCTCGAAGATCAAGGGCCGTTACAGGGGAGAATGCGGAGATCTGGGGAAAGTAACTCTGACAATCCAATAGCGTAAACGAAAATGTAAATATCAAAAATCAAATATCAAAATTGAGGAAGTCATCCGCCGCAGGCGGATTCCGCTATTTTGCATTTTACATTTTGCACTTTGATTTTCCTTATTAGGGGAGACAACAATGAACACACCCAGCACATTGAAGCGGGTCCTTATGGGACCGGGACCTTCCGACGTCGATCCGAGAGTTCTGGAGGCGCTGTCACGACCGACTGTCGGACACCTTGACCCTGCGTTCCTGGACGTGCTCAATGAAGTGCGCGAACTGCTCCAATACACTTTTCAGACAAGAAATCAGATGACGTTTGCCGTCTCGGGCACCGGCAGCGCCGGTATGGAGACCGCGGTCGTGAACCTCATCGAGCCGGGTGATTCGATGCTGGTGTGCATAAACGGTGTCTTCGGCAAGCGCATGACCGATGTCGCTCAAAGGTGCGGCGCCGATACGTCGGCGATCGAGATCGACTGGGGCAAGGCCTTCGACCCTGCGCAGATTGCCGAGGCCCTCAGGAAAAAACCGGCGAAAGTCGTCGGAATCGTACACGCCGAGACCTCGACGGGCGTGTGTCAGCCGCTCGAAGAGATTTCCAAGATCGTCCATGACAGCGGCGCATTGCTCTTGGTCGATGCGGTGACGAGCCTGGGCGGAATGGATATCAATGCCGACGCCCTGAAGATTGACGCGTGTTACTCCGGTACGCAAAAGTGCCTGTCGTGCCCGCCCGGTCTGGCACCGGTTACCTTCAGCGATCGCGCTTTGGATGTGATTGAGAATCGCAAGACCAAGGTCCGAAGCTGGTATCTCGACGTTTCCATGATCCGAAAGTACTGGGGTAGCGAGCGTTTGTACCACCACACAGCCCCAATAAACATGAATTATGCGCTGGCCGAGGCCCTGAGGCTGATCAAGGAAGAGGGCCTGGAGCAACGGTGGGCCCGTCACGCCGCCAACCACAAGATCCTCAAGGCCGGCCTTGCCGCCATCGGGATTGAATATGTCCCGGACCCTGGATTCGAGCTTCCAATGCTGAACGCCGTTTCCATCCCGGCCGGCGCCGACGACCTGGCCGTCCGAAAACAACTGCTCAACGAATTCAATATCGAAATCGGAGGCGGACTCGGCGCCTTCAAGGGCAAGGCCTGGCGCATCGGCCTTATGGGTTCGGCCTCGACGCTGAGCAACATCATGCTGTTTCTCTCGGCGCTGGAGAAGTGTCTCGCCGATCAGGGCGCAAAGTTCCAGCGCGGTGCGAGCATCGCAGCGGCGATTGAGCAAGCAGATTGAGAAAATCACGATACTCGATGCACGATGCACGATGCTCGTCGAGAATCCAGAATCCAGAATCGAGCAGCAACGCATGATGAAGATCGTAGTACTTGACGGTTTCACTCTCAATCCAGGGGATCTTTCCTGGAAAGGTCTCGAAGAGCTTGGCCAATGCGCCATCTATGACCGGTCGGCCCCCGATGAGGTCATCGCTCGCTGCGACGGGGTCGAGATAATTATTACGAACAAGGTTGTAATCTCAGCCGATACGATCGAGCGCCTTGGCAAGCTAAGATATATCGGTGTGACGGCAACCGGGTACAACATTGTCGATATCGACACAGCACGCGAGCGGGACGTCACCGTCACGAACGTTCCCACTTACGGGACGGCTTCGGTGGCACAGATGGTCTTTGCGCATCTGCTCAATCTCACACAAAATGTCGCCCACCACGCCAGGACCGTAAGCGACGGCCGGTGGTGTTCGAGCGAGGATTTCTGTTATTGGGATACGCCGCTAATCGAGCTTGCCTCAAAGACAATGGGTATCATCGGATTCGGGCGAATCGGGCGGGCGACGGCAAAGCTCGCCCGGGCGTTCGGCATGAAGGTCATCGCTTATGACGTGACAGCACCGCCGGATATGCCCGAAGGTTGTAAGATGGTAACGTTGGAGGCCATCTTCCGGCATGCCGACGTGGTCAGCCTTCATTGTCCGCTGACGCCTCAGACGGGAAATATCGTCGACGAGCAGAATCTTGCTCTGATGAAAGAAAACGCCTTTCTGATCAATACGAGCCGCGGACCGCTGATCGATGAACGGGCCCTGGCCGATGCGCTCGACAACGGCCGGATCGCCGGCGCCGGCCTCGATGTTCTGGCCTTCGAGCCACCGGACGCTCGGAATCCGCTGCTCAAGGCTGCAAATTGCTATGTCACTCCACATATCGCCTGGGCCACCCGTGCAGCCAGAGAGAGGCTGCTCAACGTAGCCGTCGAGAACGCTGCCGCTTTTCTTGCAGGCGAACCGCAGAACGCAGTAAACTGATTGACGATTTGCAATTAAGAAATCGGCAATTGGAAATCGAAAATCTCTCACTCTTCCTTGCCGATGTACCATTTGCGGGGTATGTCTTCGCCGGTAGTTTCCTCTATCTCGGTCACGTGACCGTCGAGCCAGACAGTCATCGAGACACCGCGATGGCGAAAACACTCCTGGATGGCCTCGGGAAAGTTGCCCAGTGTTCCGCCGTTGCGCCACTGCGGCAGGTTGATATTCTCGCCGGGCCGGATGTGAAACATATCTCCGTTGTCGTCGAGCTTCTGCTCGATATGATCCTGAAATGCAATCACTTCGCTGTGACGTTTGAATTCGAAGTCGATTTTCTTGTCTGTTATATACCCGTTAATGCCGTATGAGCAATATGCGAAGTACTGCTGCGCGGGCAATCCCCAGGGCGAGCCCCACTCGGGCCAGTCATCCACGCGTTTGGTGCTGGGGCAGCGGAATATCTTCTTGTTCTTCGAGTACGGAAAGTATGCTATCCCCCAATAAGCCAGGTTGTCATTCGGTCCGTAGTCTTTCACTACCGCCTGATTCAAATGCGCATTGTCCCAGAGCCCGTTATTGGGCGAGTCGTGTGTCTTGCCGTCATAGTCGTCGACGTACATCCGCACCGAAAGCACGAGACCTTTGATATGCCCGGTGCAGACGGTCTTCCTGGCCTGGTCTTTCGCAGCCCTCAGAGTAGGCATAAGGATAGCCATCAGCAGTGCGATAATGGCAATCACAACCAGCAATTCTATCAGCGTGAAGCCTTTTCCCCTGCGCACGACGAACCCCTCAGTTTTCTGCTGAAAGCTCTTATCAGCCACCACGTTTCACCTCTGAGCCTATTCAACACATCATAACAAAATCGGCTGCGGCAATGCAACCAATTGGCGGGAAGGTTCTTGAAGTTTTCTCAATCGGCTCCAATTCGCGGTCAAAGGTTGTTCGACGAGCCAAAGACGCTCCATTCGACGCTGCTCAGAGCCTGCCCTGAGCGAAGCCGAACGGGACAAGCTTGTTCTGCATAATTGACTTATAGCCACGAAGCCACTAAGGCACTAACTTACACTTCGGCATTGGATGTTCCTTGTTCGACATTCGATATTCCAACGCCCCTCGCCTTCTCAAGCGAAATATTAGAGAAACAGGAATTAACCGCGGATTACGCGGTTCTTGATCCGACACAGAGCCTAAAGGTCGTTCTGAGTATAGCCGAGGCAGAACGTAACGAAGAAGGCTCAGAAAAAGCGCCGTGCCCCTGCAATTCTTCCATTCCAACAATTCATCCCACTCATTCAGCGGATGGTTTGAATTCCCTCAAACGCGTGCATTCCACAAGGCGATCAAGGCATTTTGCGGTGAACACTTTCCCCCTGGTCGCAAGAATCATCTTCTTCATGTCTTCCCGGCGGACGCCGAAACCGCGGCCGCCGATACAGGCAATGACCTCATATTTCGGAGCATTCTTTGGGCGTCCAGCCAGGCTCAGTTCGCCGAGATGCTGAATCCGGGTTACCTTATCCCGCGCCGTGCCGTCATCCTCGGTGATCTTTGCCTCGATAATAACCTGTGGATTGAATTCGCTGGGAATGATGAAGTCCGGCGTCTGATCAAAGCCCTCGATCCGTTCGGCGCGTCTGGTCTTCCGAAAGCTGATGCCTGCCCTTGAAAGGACATCCTCAATCGCCGACTCCAGGCTATCGCCAATGAGTTCACTTACGGAATCACGATGTCCGGCAAAAGGCCTTCCGAGAAATCGTTCATAAAGCAGCATCGCATAGGGAACACCTATTCCGGCAAGATTCCTAATGCTGCCAACACCCTGTTTTGTGTCGGCCTTGTCCAAGCGATGCAATTGGTCGGAGTCCACTTCGGGAACGCCAGCGGACAGCAGTTGACATGCGGTTTGAACCATTGCCCTGAGTCGCTCCCTCATGAGGCCGCTAGCGTTGAGTTCAGTTTCCGGGGCCATTCGCACCTTGCGGTCAAGTGAACGTGCAAAACCTTGGGTTACCGAAACGCGTGTTCTCTGAGTTGTGACATAGCCCCACTCTGGAGGTGTGAAACCAAGCATTGTGCGCAGAACCACAATGGAAATCGGGTTGGAAAACGCGACGGGAAGTACCTTGTCTGGATCGAACGAAGAGAATCCCTTAGTTGCTGCTTTCAGTGTTTCGTAGGCAGATTCGAAGACAGGATATTGCACAAATCCTGTCCCCTTGGGCATGACAAGAAATTCCGATTCCAGGCATGAGAATACAGCTTCAACATAGCTCTCCGGGTCCCGGAGGATGTCATCTATGGGAACTTCAAAGGGAAACCTCGGCATATTTGGCTCCATGATCTACGACGCTCGCAGGCACGGTGGAAAGAGGCAGATCTTTTGGTGTTTCTGTTCGGTCATGCTCTATGCACTTTTCGACTTCGGTCCATCCTCCGAAGCGTGCGAGCCAATCTGCGACTTTCGCAATCCGCGAGGCTGTTGCTTCATTCTTATTCCACTCAGGGCGCAGAGACCAGATTGCAACTCGGATAAGATGGCCATACGTAACACATCTTATGTCGCCGGGAGTCGGCTTGACATTTCCGGCCCTGAGATGGCCCAGGTCTTCTTCCACGACCCGGGCGAGTTCATCTGGAGAATCCGCCAGCCACTTTCGCTGCATGATTCCTGTTGTCCGGCAGACAAACACAGTGTCGATAATGGACGATCCTGTCCCATTTATGTGGATTGATCCTCCCATTTCAGCCGGACATGGAAGTGACGCCGAACAGTTCAGACCCGCATCAAGGATAGCCACGGCCACCGGATAGTAAGCTTCGATATTATTGTGGTGATAGGTGAATGCCATTGGGGCTCCGGGTTTTAGTGCCTTCGACATTCGTTGAAACACAGCAGAGAGTCCTCCTGTGAAATGCTCCAGTCCTCGGCCCATGTCCACGTTGCCGGTCAATTCATTAGGTGTGCGTGTGGAATCTCCATCGAATGCGTAGGCCCCTTGTCCGACCATCTTCCTGAGCCAGACGTAGCAGAAATCCATAAGCTCCGCGTATTGGACGTTGCCGAAGTAAGGGGGATCGGTTAGGACAGCGTCCAGGGAACCATCCGGCAACTTGGCAGACCCGGCGTCTTGGCATGATATCTCGACAGCTTTCGTAGGTTGGGAATCATCGCCGTTCAAGCAATCGCCGATCCACTCGCCATTTATGGGGATTATTCTCTTCGCTCGTCCTTGATACCTGACTTCAAAAGGGTGGTCACAATAAGCTTTTGCCTTCTTGAACTTCTCGATAATGTTCGCCCATCCCCCGCTACCTACACAGATGTTCCGACCCGGCTCTATTAGCCCGAGGAAGTTCGACTCGCACTGAATCAGCCCCACCGGAAAGCCGTGCACTGAGAAAATGTCGAGAGACTTCAACGCTCTCTTATCATAGCGGCACAGCATATTCTGGTAACGGAGCAAGTCCGACAGGTTTGTAGCCAGTGCATTGCGAACCCGCTCATTGTTTGTTTTAGTTATGATGCGGGCAGAGAGTTCCAGCCCTAGAAGCTGGCGACTGTTGAACATTTCCCGGTAACGTGTGTATCCCCAGCGATGCAGACGGTTCGTTTCATCTCCGGTTGGAATCTCATCCTCCGGAACATATTTTGGACGCATCCCTGACCAGCATCGTTCCGCCTCTCTGAGACGTACTATATCCTGATTATCAGGCTTCTTGAAGAATCTGCCAACATGCGAAAGCTTGCATCTGGGACAGTGATATTCCAGCGCAAAAAGACGATGACCCGGTGCGCCAATGGGGGAATCGGGGAAACGGTTGTCGGCACTGCATTCGGGACATTTGCAGTGGCCTCGCTTTGCAGGTCCGCTCAACGTCAACTCTGCCGAACAGTTATTGCATCGCCCGGGATTGTTCCGGTCCCTGGTCTCACTTAGTTCGCCGCAAGCAGAACACACAAATACATTCTTGGGATGGCGGGAATCCGAGGACAACAGATATCCAGGGAAGAGGTCTATGTCCTTTCCGCATTCATAACAGCGTTTGACCTTCACGTATAGAAAGTATTTTACATGAGTGCCGTCTGACCCACACAGGGTGCATTGTGTACGATAAAGATGTCCAATTTCCTTTTCGAGAGCTACTCGCAACGACTCAGCAGCGACCGTATAAGCTTTGAGGTCAAGATGTTCGATTTCTTGCTTGACTATCCAATAGGACATCGGATTAATGTCGAATCCCGTTACGTCGCATCCCACACGATTTGCCTCTAGGATTGGCGTTCCCCCTCCCATGAACGGGTCAGCGATGTGGCGGCCTGAGAGATCGTTAGTCTTGTAGAATACCTCCCGCAGCGCCCTGTCCGAAAACTCAGACAAAAGCAAACCGCGAAATAACGTGCCAGGTCGTCGAGCAAACCATTTGTGAACGGCAATCACCGGGCGGTAGTTCTGCTGAATCTGCTTTTCGCGGTATGCTAGGTCCGCGATGAACGCTATGTCAAAATCTTTCTCTATCATTTACTGTAGTACCTAACGTTTACCATTTGCGCTATAACATAACAATACACAACACTTTTTGTTAGCAGTATAGGAACAGCGTACAAGATTTGGCCTCTAACGTATAGTCTTAATGAGAAGAATTGGCGGGTAACGTACGGTGTCTGGCGTCCACTGGACACACCCAGAACATCAGAGGCACTGTTGAACTCAGGATTGTTGGCTTGCTGCTATCTATCCCGAGATTCCTCGTCTCACTGACTCTTTCGTCTGTTGCCATCCACAAGCAACATACTACCAAATGTAGGTCCGCTTATCACGAAGTTTCCAAGGATTCTTCGTCGTGCAGGGGGTGGCGATTTGATGCATCGCGGGCGGGAGGCGGCGTGGGGATTTTCAGATTGATTTTGGGGCGTTTTGGCTTGTTCCTCGGGGGTGCTTTGTGGGTCGAAGGTATCGGGCGGCCGGGGAAGAATTCTGTTCGCTTTGAATTATTGTCTTTGACCGTTGACAACAGATCTGTTCGATGCTTTAATGTGTCCGCTTTGCATTAGGCTCTGTCTGAAAACTCGATCTGGCTTCGAGCGGCTCGCTTTCGGGCCGACGACGGAGTTTTCAGACAGAGCCTAGATAAGCAACGTTGACGAAATAGGGGTCGGTGCCCGAGTGGTTAAAGGGAGTGGGCTGTAAACCCACTGGCGTAAGCCTACATTGGTTCGAATCCAATCCGGCCCAGTGAGGCCCTGCAAACTCTTGCAGGGCGTCGTTTTACGTCGCAAAACGCAGATTCGTGAACTGCGTGCGACGCCGTGCGAGACAATTCCGACATTTCTGGCACAGTTCGATCTGTCTTGTTGCTCGGAGATTCTGAAACAGCTTTGGCCAAGGCTTCAGCCCGGCCTTAGAGGGTATCTTCTTAAGACTGTTCATTTAGCAGGCGGCAGCTCAACTTCTGACACATCGAGATGATCATCGCGGGCGTTTCGACAGCGATTGCGAGAACAGCCAGTCCGGCAATTCTGGCGTGACGTATGCTTTCTCCCAGCAGTTGTGCTTGGTATTTGGGTATTCGGTGTAGCGCGGATTGGCGCCGGCATCTTTGAGAAATCGGACGGTTCTTCTGGTCAGTTCGACGCTGACGATCGGATCGGCTGCGCCGTGGAAAAACCACAGCGGCATGTGCGCGACCCTTTTGGCGTGTTCGGCTCTCCACGGCTCGGCGCGATTGGCCGGGCAGACAAGAACCGCAGCGGCGAAGCGATTCGCAAATGAGACGATCGACGTCGAGGCCCCCCCGCCGCCGCCGGATTGGCCGGTGATGTATTCGCGGTCCGTGTCGATGCTGAATTCTTTTTCGAGCTCATCAAGAACCGCCATGACGTTGCGGATCGGGTCCATCAGTTCGGGCAAGATCTCAGGGCAACCCCACCCGCTGTCCGCCGGCGCCTGAGGGGCGATGACGAAACACCGATGTCTTCTCTGCTGCTCGGGTCTCACCCAGAGCATCGCGCCGGCTGTGCCTATCTGCCTGATGTTGTCCGATCCCTTCCGGGATTTGCCATGCAGGAAAACCACGATCGGATACTTGTGTGAGGGATCGTAATCCCTGGGAGTGAACAGTCGATAGTTCAGTGTCCCGCGCGTCGGGTGGCTGTAGATTCGCGCCTTGTAGCCGGAGGGACGATCTTCGGTCGGCCATGGCTTCTTACTCATAATGGCGTCTCTTCGTTGCGCCCTGGATTCGGCATCGACGCAAATCGATTTCGCAAGTGACTGCGCGAAAAGCCAGTCGTGAAGCTCGTCGGTCCCGTAAGCCGTGTCCCAGCAGTTGTGCGGCGCGTCCGGGACTTCGGTATATTTCATATTTGCACCGACGGCCTGGAGCGCCTTGAACATCAGCCGTGAATTTGCTACCGGGTTCTTCTGATCCTTCGCACCGTGCCACAGCCAGAGCGGCAGATCGCGGACCAAACTGGCGGTTTTCTTCAGGTCGGCCTGCTCCGGTTTCATCGATTGGCGCGCGCACAACGGAATCGTCGCGGCGAAACGCCCCGGGTGCGAGAGTATCGCGATCCAGGTTCCCTTGCCGCCTCCGGAGAGCCCGGTGATGTACTGTCGCCGCTTGTCAACGTTGAACTCGGCTTCGACCGCATCAAGCGTTTCGATCACGTTGAGCAGTGTTCGCGACGGGCCGCCCTCGAACACGCTGCCCCAGTTCTCGTCTTTCGGCGCGGTCGGGACCAGCACGAAGCACGGGTGTTTCGCCTGGCGCTGCTCGGCCGCGCAGAACTTGGCTCCGGTTACCGTCGCCGGGTTCCATCTGGCC
>CAZLTY010000065.1:0-19882 GCA_964562575.1 uncultured Pirellulales bacterium | reverse complement strand
ACTTTCTCATGCTCAACCAGAGCATCTTGTTGCTCGAAGTCCTTTAAGTAATTCTCAATCACCGACAAGGGAGAAGTAGGAGGATACTCCGGATCAGAGCTAACATCTCTTCGGTACCGAATGGTCACAACGTTGGAATTCGGATCGTAAACAACATTCTTCATGGTCTCATAATTCAAAGAACTTATCTTGAAAACGTTCCCGTCTCGTGAGTACCTTGAGATCACACTTCGCGAGGTAAAGTCGTACCAAACCTCGGAAAGGTGTTTTCGGCCCTTTCCATAGTCGGTCGAATACACTCTGTGCATTACGGGCATTCTCTCTACGGCCTTTCTCACATCCCCAAAAGCAATGTTTGAACCGACAATCGGGGCGCCAAGGTGGCTGACAATAAGCATAATTGTGATAATTATCACCGCCGCAGCGGCAATCTTTGTGATTGGACTGTTCATAATTGTTCTTCCTATCTCAAATAAGCGAACAGCAGATTTCTTCTTTCCGGTTGTTTGCGATTTGAAAACCTCTGCTTCCGCCCGGTGATTGTCTTTCCATTTGCCAAAATCGAACGCAGGCACTTGACGGCCGACGGCTTTGGAAATCAGTTCATCGAGTTTCTTACTATCTTTATCAGCCTTCATAATTGGCTCTCCGGAAAGCCGTTTCGCTTCAAGTATTTCGCCATCTTTCGTTTTGCCCTTGCGAGTCTGCCGTTGATCGCGGCCCGCGACACTCCCGACACCGACGCAATCTCCTCATAGGAGAGCTTGTTGTAATACCGCAAGACGATCAACTCTCTCGCCGCCGCCGGTAGCCGCTCGATCGCCCGGCGGATCAGCATGCCGTTTTCATTGCCGCTGCCGTCCGACGCTACCGGTGAAAGATCTGCGACGCTGATCCGCCTGGCTTTGGCCGCGACCATGTCTTTGGCGGCATTCCTGCAGATGGCAGCCAGCCACGGGGCGAATCTCGCTCGGTCCTTGAGCTTTCCCACGTTCACAAGCGCCCGGGCGAAACTCTCCTGCGCGGCGTCCTCAGCGAGCTGATGATCGCTCACTACCGAATACGCAATCGCCACCATAGGGCTGTAATACCGCCGGCAGAGTTCGCCGAAGCTCTCGATATCGCCGCCAGCAGCCGCGTCAACTAATTGTCGTTCCAGATTGTCCTGCACGTGCTAAAGGCCAACCTCCAGTCTTGCCGATCAGCGTTCGTAATACTGTCTGGCCCAGGGCCAAAAATGAGCGCAAAAAATGTACGTTTCGCTAAGTTTATTTTAGGTCGGTGTCAGCAGATTCGCCACAGAAACCCAATTTCGGAAGCAGGCGGCATGGTGCGATACTTCGCAAAACACGTGCTGTGGCGAAGAAAACAGAGAAAATTCTGGTGACAAACAGACTCACGTCTGATAAACTAAAGTCTATGGATGCAACCGAGCCAATTTTGGCGCATCTGTCTGGAGAGTCCTGTGCCTGATGCGAGAGGGACCTCAGGGAACGGGAGAAATGGGCAAGCTGGCGCCGGAATTCAAAGAACGATAATAATTAAGGAGGTATTGATCATGAAAACTGAATACCGACACGCAGCCATTGCTCTGCTTTCGTTGTTGATTATGGGTACGCCGTCGGCTTTCGCCACGAAGTTCATCCCCGGTGATACTACCATTGGAACCTGGGACGCCGGCAGCAGGATATACACCCTTACCGCAGATGTGCACGAGACCATACAGATTGACGAGAATGACATGATCCTTGAGGGAAATGGGCACAGGCTAACCGGCTCCGACACCTACGGCGTCTACTTCGACAAGAGGACGGGTGTAACCGTTAGGAACCTGACAGTCGAGGGATTCACCTATGGGATCTATGTCTATTCTGAGAAATGGCCACTCTACACGCCGTGTGACAACGTTGTGACGGATGTGAGCGTCTCGCATTGTGACCATGGGGTCTATCTTACACACTCCAGCGGCAACACACTTGCGAACATCACCGCATCATACAACACGCATGGTATTCATCTCACGTACCCTTCCGCCCACAACATCCTCTCCAACAATGTTACCTCGAACAACGACAATGGAATTCATCTTCAATCTGCGCGCAACACCGTGGCAGACAATATTGCCTCTGACAATGACTGTGGTATCCGCGTCTACGGCAGCAGTCACGACACTCTTACAAACAACACAGCTTCCAACAACGAGACTGGGATCAGTCTTGAAAATGCCTCTCAGGTTACCTTGTCCGGCAATACAATGTCCGGCAATACATACAACTTCAATATGTACGGATACTCGGATTGGACTTTCCCTATTTCGGTTGATACGACTAATACCGTTGATGGCAAGCCTGTCTATTACCTCAAGCATGTCAGCGGTCAGGTTTATGACGACTCCACAAATGCAGGAGTGTTCTGCGCCATTTCGTGTGACAACATTACCGTGCAGGAGTTGACAGTATCAAACAACGCCAATGGTGTGTATTTTTGGAATACGCACAACTCGACAGTAGAAAACGTCACCGCATTGAACAACGATTCCGGAATATGCCTTGTCGCATCCGGCAACAACAGGGTGGCCAACAACACGACATCAAATAACGTCAATGGGATCCGCTTGTACGATTCCGAGAATAATGCTCTCACGGGCAACACGGCCAACTCAAACGACAACATTGGCATCTATTTGCACCGTCACGGTCACTATACCGTGTTGGTGGAGAACACTGCCAATTCTAACGACGGCAATGGTTTCCTCCTCGCATCCTCCTGGCATATTGACCTGAGGGGCAACACGGCCAACTCAAACCAGGGACATGGAGTCAGATTCGTTCGCTGTGATCATGCTACGGTAACAGGCAACTCGACCTCAGAAAACGAATATGGAATCTACTTTAGCTCCTCCAGTTACGGTGTCGCAACAGAAAACACCGTTTCGGCAAACAACTTTGGCCTTCGCCTTTATGTGGCCAAAGATAACCAGATCTACAACAACAACTTCATTGGCAATGCCACTCAGGCCTTTATTGCCGGAGGATGCAGCGGCAACATTTTCAGCCTGGACAGACCCACAGGCGGCAACTTCTGGAGCAATTGGACATCGCCCGATGATGATCGCGACGGTTTTGTCGATCAGCCTTACACATTCTACGCCAGAGAGGATGCTCTTCCCTGGGCTCGTCAAAATGGGTGGGCGGTGATACAGGTGGATATAGATATCAAGCCCGGCAGTGATCTAAATCCGATCAATCCGCAGTCTCAGGGTCTGGTTCCTGTCGCGATCCTTACGACAGACGACTTTGATGCAGCAGCCGTCAATCCGGATACTATATTGATTGCCAGCAGACGCGTAGCCATGCGAGGAAAGGCCAACAAGTCTATGGCCCACCTGGAAGATGTCGACGGCGACGGCGACATAGACTTGCTGGTGCAGATAGGCACCGACGTCGAGGACGATCCGTGGGAGACTGGACGCGTTGATCTTACAGGTGAAACGTTCGATGGCACGTCCATCATAGGCTACGATTATGTGTTGGTTGTACCGAAAGAACTGTGATAGCAGCAATCCGTAGCTGTCAATGTAGCGTGGCCCGAACCCCGAACCCCGAACGGGCGCAAGGTCCTTCGTAAGAAAGGATTATGAACATAACTGCGTCCGGAGTCTCCAGGAAAACAGACCCAAAGAAGGCCAATTTTCCTATCTATAGCTCCAGTAATCATTTACAATTGCAGCGGTCAGCAGAAAAAGTCGATACATGAATTCGTCGCCCTTAGTCGAACGACAAGACACGAAACACGAAACACGAGATACGAGACACGAGAACATGACCGAAGCAGCCTTTCAAAAATGTATAAATCCCGATTGCGGAGCCCAATTTGACTGCGGGCAAGCGATTTTCAAATGTCCGGTGTGCGGCGAACTGCTGGATATACGCTATGACTGGGACAAGATCGAGGTCCCCGGCAAATTGAGCGAATTTGCCGAACGATGGGGCACCAGGGACAATCGGCTGGACTTCTCGGGTGTTTGGCGCTTCCGAGAGCTGCTGAGCTTCTGCGAAGACCGGTACAAAGTGTCAATCGGTGAAGGCCAGACAATCCTGCAGCCCAATGACGCCGTGGCTGAGTATGTCGATATGCAAGCCGGGTGTTTGCATCTGCAATACGAGGGGCTGAACCCCTCGGGCTCGTTCAAAGATAACGGGATGACGGCCGCTTTCAGCCATGCCAGAATGGTCGGCGCAAATGCCAGCGCATGTGCCTCGACGGGCAACACCTCTGCATCGATGGCCTTGTACGCGCATAGCTGCGGCGTAAAATGCACCGTCTTCATCGGCTCGGGCCGAATCGCCTTCGGCAAGCTCAGCCAGGCGATGGACTATGGCGCTCAAACAATTCAGATACTCGGTGACTTCGATGACTGCATGCGGCAGGTCCAGGATGTCTGCACGCAGCTCGGGTTTTACCTGCTCAACTCGCTGAACCCGTTTAGGCTCGAAGGGCAGAAGACGATCATGTATCGAATCATCGAGGGTCTGGGCTGGGAAGTTCCCGACTGGATCGTCGTGCCCGGTGGAAATCTGGGCAACTCCAGCGCGTTCGGCAAGGCCTTTCTTGAACTCAAGGCACTGGGCCTGATCGACCGCATCCCCCGGATGGCGATCATCAACGCTACCGGTGCCGAGACGCTGAGTGATCTGGTCAACAACAAGAAGCTCTCCTGGAGTGACGGCAAGGTCGATCAGCAAACAATCGACGACTATTACGCCGATCTGACGGCTCGCAACTTCTCTCCTCACACGTGCGCTTCGGCGATAGAGATATCCCGGCCGGTCAATCTCAAGAAGTGCCTCAGGACAATCGACATCTGTGACGGCGTTGTGCGCGCGGTGACCGATGAAGAGATCGTGGACGCCAAGGCGATCATCGGCAAACACGGCCTTGGCTGTGAGCCCGCCTCGGCGGCGACAATTGCCGGCTTGAAGAATCTCCGAGAAGAAGGCCTGATCGGCGGTGACCAGCGAGTCGCCTGCGTGTTGACAGGCCATCTGCTGAAAGATCCCGATAAGACGGTCAACTACCACAAGGAGAAACAGGGCCAGTTCAGCAACCCCCCCGTAGAGGCTCCGAACGACCTCGATGAGATTTTGAAGCTAATAGACACGGACTTCCCAAGCAATGGATGACACGTGAGCTGGAATTTGGCCGTTTGGAGCCTGCCGAGGCCATTGACGCCAGGTATGAGCACCAGTTGTGGGAGGACTCAGATGAAACGCATATTGGAGATCCCTGATCATTGCAGGACAGAGACGAGAAGGTCTACCCTGATCTGCCTTGTGACCATCACCGCATTCCTTAGCTTACCAGCAGCTTCGGGGGGTATTGCCGGCGGGCCCACAGGCTGGTGGACCGATCGCAATGGGAACAACCATTATGGACCACCGCAAAGGTTCGATAGATTCGATCACACCACCAACAATCAGCCATTCAAACCTAAACTTTCACCTACCGCTCGAGCCTACAACGAAGGTAACCGTCTTTATCGGTCGGGGCGATATGAAAAAGCGATAGCGCAATACAAACGTGCTATCAGACTGGATCCGAACAATGCACAAGCTTGGCACAATATGGGTATTTGCTATCGCCGGCTTGAACGCTGGCAAGAGGCTCGCGACGCATACCGGCGTGTGCTTAGCATCAATCCGAATCATAGCTATGCTCAACGTGCCCTGGACACCATGGACGAATACCTGGAGCAATTGACCAAGTACAAGGAGCAGCAAGCTGGGATTAAGGTCTGGGAGAGCGGGCTCGAGGCTTACAGGAGAAAAGACTACGCCCAGGCTATCGTGGCGTTCAGGAGATGCACAGAAGTGTTTCCAGACCACATGGATTCCTATCTCAATCTGGCCAGTGCCATCGACCTGACCAACGACTACGCCGCCACTCGAGCTGCTTATGAACGGGCGTTAGAAGTCTTCGGTCCCAATGAGAACATTAGGAAATCTTATGCCAAATCCCTGGAACTCAATTGCGGTATGCTTTATTGGTCCAGCAACCCCATTGAGGTGCAACTGGGCGAGGCGTTCGCCCGCAGAGCGCTGGAATTGAACTTCACAAACAAGAACTTCAAGAACGTTCTCCTGGGGAATCTTCTCAAACAGTTCAATATGAGTGTCGAGCACGGCGACCTCGAGTGGAGCGAACAAGCCGCTCGCAAACTCATTGCGGCTGAGCCGAGTCATTCGGCCTATTACCGACTCCTCGGCGAGACGCTTATCACCGCCGGCGACATTCGGCAGGGAAAGGCTGTCTTCTCTGAGGCAATGGAATTAGCGTCTGATGACTATGGTCTGCACCGGAGCCTTGGCTGGGCACTGCTCAACGCTGGGGAGGGTGAGGGGGCCGTCCAGGCGTATCGCGGTGCGCTCGAGTCTATGCCTGACGACGATGTCGTTGAGAAAGCCGCCGTCCACCTGCTAATCTTTCACTGCCACAAATTAAATGGCAATAATCGAACGGAAGCCATAGAATCGATCTACCAGGCCCAGAAGGCGGTTTACAATCACTCGTTGATTCACGCAATGTGTGCATTCCACCTACAGGAGCACCAACGTGCAGACGAGGCCAGGCGGGGGTATTTGTGGGCCTTCAGCTTATTGCCCGATGACGCCTTCCAAGCCAGCAAACCTGAGCCAAGACCCGCACTGTGGACCATTATAGACGTCAAAGACTACAGCTTGGACAATTGGCAAGCAAAGGAAATGCTGATCAGGGACATCTTGCCCGAGCTGGTGAAGGCGGGACATGAGTTTGTGAGCGCCGGTGACTACGAAGCAGCTCGGCAGGCTTATGATATCGTTGGCGTCTTGGCGCCCGACAATGAAGCAGTCATTAGTTTGAACGCTGCTATCGAGCGCGTTGCGGCCGGAGAAGTTGAACAGGATGCCGGCGTTGCCGACGAATGGACGGCGAGAGAGGGGCAAGACGATGTGTTGGACGCTTCCCACTGGCGTCTCTCGATGGCGGAGCACCGCGTGCGTCGCACCTCCGACTTCTTTGACCTGGCCGAAAGTAGTCTCAACAATCGCATAACCAACGGGGGCAACCCCGAGTCAATTGCCGAGGCGCGAGAATATTTTGAGTATGTCCAAGAAACGCTGGAGATGCAGCGCAGGCAAGTGCAGACGGCGCAGGAGGAGGTCGAGATTGCCGAGCACATCCACACGGTCAGAGGCTGGCAGCGGGGTCAGGATGAATCGGCGGTGAGGGCGGGTAAATGGAACAAGCCCTCGCCTGTGGAGCAGGCAAGCATGTCCAAATTGCAGCGGATATACGCCAAGAAGACCGTTGTGCCCATGCCTGAGATACCCGGCTGGATCGCCCGCGCTGAAGCGGGACGCCGGGCGCTCAAGCAAATAGACCGGTATGAAGAAACAATAATGGCCAGTGCTGCCGCCGCCGAACACGATGTGCTCAATATCCAACTCAAACGACTCCGTCACAAAGCTGAAATGATGGATCATTACGACCAGATCATAAACGCACGCACCGGTGACCGAATAGAGTCAATGCGCCAGTTGCGGCAGCTCGAAGTCCGGGCCAGGGACAAGATGGACAAGTTCTCCAGCGAGGCGTTCGGCACCATAGAAAACGCACTGGGCGACTTTCGGGCAGCCTCCACCGCCGTACTCACGGACCCGGCATTCCAGGGAGCCGCCGATCTGCTGGATATCAACAGCAAGATATCCGATGCCAAGAGCATCCTATCCGACATTTCCGCATCTCGCAGGTTGATTGAAACCGGCCGGATCGATTTCGACGCACGGTCTAGGCTCATCGAACGCAGCAACAATTTGGCCACGCAAATAGCCGAAGATTTCAGTACCCTCAAAGAGACCAATCCCGAACTGGCCAAACGCATCATGGGTAGAACAACGTTCCTGATAAAGGCCGGGCACGGTCTGGCAAGGACGACCAATCACGCTATGGATCTACTCCATTTACACCAGGACACAACATTTGCCTCCGACCGCTTGGGAGACTGGGCAGCCGAAAGCAAGAAGATCAAGGATATATACAAGCGTCAAGTTGACGGATACCGCGCCGAGCGTGGCAATCTGGAAAAGATGCTGGCTCAAGCCGACCGAGCTGATTAAGAGCCCCTAACAAAATGATCGTCGCACCGAGAATCGGCGTTTTTGACAATGGCAAGGAAGGCGAAGCAGGCCATCCGAGGATGGTCGATGCTTTCCTGACGCCGTCCAGGGGCAAAATAAGCGATTCGAATGCAGACTCATTTTGTTAAGTGCTCTAAGTAAGACATAGGTGCAAAAAGTCAAAACGCACGTTTGACTCTTGGTGTTTGATTCTCGTATCTAGTACACCTTCTTCTTGCGTTTGGAGGAGACCGCAGCCGAAAGTTTTTCGACCTGAGTGACAAGGTCAGTGACGTCACCGTCCCAACTGTCGGCTGCATACGATTTGACGAGCAACTGTTTCAGTTCGTCGTCGAAGTAATCGTCGAGCATGCTGTGGTGCAACCTTCCGAGGTTCCTAATCTTCTGATTCTTGTTCGTTACATTGCGGGACATCCGATGCAAATCTATGACTGCAAACTGATAGTCGCCGGCGGCGCTTTCAGTGATGTATATGTGGTATACGTACAAATCCGGCAGGCTGACATTCAAGACATGTATCCTGCGAACGAACGCCCCAAGACCGGCGACGATCTTCTCTTGTTGCGGTCGCTCCAGAGTGTGCCAGTTCTCCCGGACAAAATCGCTCAGGCACGCCGACGCCAGCTCTTCGGTGACAACGAAGGATTTGGTCTCGATGCCCCACTTCTTTTCTTCGCCGTAGCAGACGGGTCTGTACGATTCAATGTCGTTACCGAGAAGAAACCTGGCGCTCTCGGATTCGTATCGGCCCTGGGAACAGGATTCGCCGACATTTCGCCGGGCGAAGAGCACGTCCTTGAAGTGAGGGCGAAAGAAACGCTTGATGAAGAACGTCTTCTTTTGCGAATCGGGGCCCAAGCTGAACGAGACGACATTGCGTCTGCTGTTGCCGCCCCTAGCGCCGGCGGCCAGACGTTCGAAGAAATCGTCGAATGTCCCGATATCGAATTCGGCGAAGAAACGAGACCAGGAATTCGCAAAAACTACTCTTTGCACTTGTATGCAGTCCTCTCTTGATCAAGGAAATTTCAGATTTCAGATTTTAACTTGTTATAGCCCGGTTGTGCATGGAGGATTTCGATGAAGGCCAGCATGTTCTCCAGTGTGACGTCGCCCTCGACCGAATGTGCCGGCGAGAAGATGTATCCGCCATCGGCGCCTGCCTTCAGCAGCCGGCACGTCTGCTGCTTGACGTCCTCAACAGAACCGTATGGTAGGGTCTGCTGTGTGGACAGGCCGCCATGAAAGGCGAGCCGCCCGCGATAACTTCTCATTAAATCGAAAACGTCCATGACCTCGGGCTGAAACGGGTTGAAGCAATTGAGACCTATTCGGACGAGATCGTCGAACAGCTCATCCACCTTACCGCACGAATGGATGAGGACAAACTTGCCCGCGCCGCGGATGTGAGAGTACATCCGGCGCAGTTCGGGCGCAATAAACTCGCGCCAGATTTGCGGCCCCATCTGCAGGCCACTCTGCTGGCCCCAGTCGTCCCCGAGATAAACCGCGTCTATATCGTATTTCAAGGCCTCGGTGATCTGTGCGATGTTGTAGTCCGCTATCGAACGAAGCAGCCGGCGCACAAAACCAGGTTCATCCAGGAAATCCATCATCAGGTTCTCCATGCCGCGCAACGTCCAGGCCCGCTCGTAAAGCGAGAACCCAATCTTGAAAACGCGGAAGCAGTCGGCGCCTCTGGAAATTCTTTCCCCGATCCCATCGAAGAAACGTCTGTCGAGAGGATCGGGAAAATCATATCCGTCCAGCGTCGGCTCGGGCAAAATCCTTCCCTCGACGATTCCGATATCTTTGTCCACGCTCCGGTCCCAAACGACACCGAAGACGTCACGGCAGCGATCGTTGCCGAGGTCGGCAAAAAAGCCGATGTCGCTGCCCAGCTTGACGAAATGGTTGTCCAGAGTCTGTTCGAGATCGTCGGCGCCGAAATGCTCTCGCAACTTGGCCCCAGCCTCCAGGGTGAAACCACAGTGCCACGGCACATAGGGTGGTTTGTGCCCTTCGATCACCAATCTGACGACCTGCCTCTTATTCATAGACCGTTTCCGAAAATGTGCAGAGTCCGGCGTCTTTGCCGGTAGATTTTGAGATCTCGCGTATCGCCTTCTCGGTCAGACCGCTGAGCCGGACATCATCGCCGAACTTCGTGACATCGACGTTCTGCAAACCGACAGCTTGAGATAATGCCGCCATCGGTCCGGCTATGTCCGCACTACCGCGGCCGCCGAGTATCTTCGGCGCGACGTAAACAACAATCTCGTCGGCGAGATCCTCTTTCAAGAACGATGTCAAGATGCTCGGCCCACCCTCGACGAGCAACTGTGTGACGCCGCGATTGCTCAACTCATCGAGTAGAAAATGCAGACTGGAACCACTTTGTGTATCCGCCCAGGCAAGCAGTTCGACTCCTTTGTCAGTTAGCTCACGAGCCAGTCTAGGATTCTCCCGGATCGACTGCCGCCTTGTGAAGATCACTACGGGACCCTTGGCGGCTGTCTGAACAAGCTGACAATCCGGCGGGATCCTTAGAGAGTTGTCCATTACGGTTCTGGTTGCTTTCTTTCCCTTACTCGGCCGGGCTGTCAACATCGGGTCGTCGGCGATCACCGTATTGATCCCCACCAGTATCCCTTGCGCCCGCCGGCGTAACTTGTGTGCGTCCCTCCTGCTTAATTCGTTGGATATCCACCTCTGTTCGGCGCTTTGGTCGGTCCAGGCGACCTTGCCGTCGAGGCTTTGCGCCCATTTCAGGGTGACCCAGCACTCGCCGGTGGCGGCGAACTTGGCGAAGGGGGCGTTGAGCAGTCTCGCCTCGGCCTCGCAGAGGCCGGTTTCGACTTCCACGCCTGCTCGGCGTAACTGCTCTAGCCCATTGCCGCCGGCGTGCTCGGATGGGTCGACCATGGTGACAAAGACTTTGGCCAGCCCCGCAGATATGATCGCCTCGGTGCATGGACCGGTCTTGCCCTGATGAGAACACGGCTCGAGCGTAACGTACATCGTACCGCCGCACGGCTTTGCACCTGTAGCCTGGCAATTTTCGATAGCGTTTATTTCCGCATGCGGGCCCCCGAATTTCTTGTGCCAGCCTTTGCCGATGATCTGATTGGCCTTGGTAACAACAGCTCCCACCGCAGGATTCGGCTCCACCGATCCGATACCTCGCCGGGCCAGCTTCAACGCCATCTGCATATACTTCTCATCCTGCGTACTCATTCTATCGTGTCCTTTGTTCCACGAGGAACTTGCCTTCTTCCAACTCCATAGATGCAATTCAAGCAAAACTTCAAGCGTTTGTCAACAAAGTAAATCTTCAACCCAATCAAAGCCAATTTCAGGCTCGGCAAACCACGCCCGGACAAAGAAGCTGGTAAGATAGGCAGTGCGGTTGCCTGCCCTGCGGATGTATGCTATTATGCAGGACAAAGTCAATAGCCGGCCTTTGGCCGGAAATCCGAAGCACTAAACCCTAAATCCTAAACAGGCTGCACTCGCAGAGACATTTTGAAGAAACAGGGCCAATTCAACGCATGCCCTGGGCGCAATCGAACGGGCCAATTTGCCCCCGACTCCGCAGCCGCCGAAGAACAGGAAAGTGAGGTTGTTACATGATATCGCACGCTCTCCGCAAGGAGTCCCAAGGACAACGCGCGTCAATATTTCTTCTTACAGTAGTTGCTAGCTTGCTCACAGGGATTCTGCCTGAATCCGAGGCGCTGGGCGGTGCGGCCACGGTGAAGCTCAAGCCTCTGGTCGCAGTGGCGGACCTGAACGTGGGGGAATCTCAGACTGTGGAACTCTGCGATGGTTCGCGGGCGACTGTCAAGCTGCTCGATCTGAAGGAAACGCGGGACGACCTTCGCAACGCCGTGCGCAAGGCCGTGGCGACCGTCGATATCAATAGCAAAACCGTCTCGCTGGTATCTTCGACTTATCGCTTGCCCACGACTATCGCCGGCGTGCAGATTGATTGCCCGGTGACCAGGGGTTATCTGCAAAACAGCAGCAAAGAGAACGCGTGGGGGCTGGCAAAGGACGCCCGGATCAGGCTTTGGCCCGCCGGCTCGCCACTGATAAGGCCAGGGACGTTCGTCTATCCGGTTAAGCAGCGCTGGTTTGCCAGCGATACGCAGATGGCTAATGTGCCGACCTTTGTCGACGGCGGGGAACTGCCCAGCAGGAAAAACATCTACTACCATTACGGTCTCGATTTCGGCGGTGCCGAGGGGCTGGTCGATGTTGTTGCCGCTACCGATGGGATAGTGGTCTCGGCCGGTGAGGAACTGCTGGCCGGCTATGAGGAGTCTGTGGTCAGGCCTCGCTACGATGTAATCTATGTACTGGACGGCCGGGGCTGGTTCTATCGCTACAGTCACCTGCAGAAGATTCTCGATTCGATCAAACCGGGACGGCGTGTGCGGATGGGCCAAAGAATCGGCATCCTGGGAAAGGAAGGCGGCAGCGGCGGATGGTCACATCTGCATTTCGATATTAAGTGCAAACAGCCGTCCGGCACGTGGGGAATCCAGAATGCCTACGCCTTCGCATGGGAGGCATATCAGCGCCAGTATAAGCCGAAGATCATCGCTGTCGCCCGTCCTCATCGTCTGGCTAGGGCGGGTCAAACTGTCGAGCTGGACGCATGCCGGTCGTGGAGCCAGGCCGGCGGCATCGAGAAATTCGAATGGACGTTCTGCGACGGGACCTCTGCTACCGGCTCGAAGATCAAACGCGTATACGGCGAACCCGGCGAGTACAACGAGATCGTTAAGATAACCGATGCGTCAGGTAACATTGACTATGACTTCGCCGTCGTCCAGATAATCGACAGGAATAATCCCGACCAAGTGCCGCCGGCTATTCATGCGGTCTATTACCCTACCTTCGGCATCAAACCCGGCGATGAAGTCACCTTCAAGGTGCGCAGCTTCCGCATTAAGGAAGGCAGCGAGGTCTGGGACTTCGGTGACGGCACGCCAAAAGTAACTGTACAATCGGACGGCAACGCTCAAGTACACAATCCGAAGGGTTACGCCGTAACCACACATCGTTACACCGAGGCCGGTCACCATATAGCTACAGTCGAGCGCAGTAATGAACGCGGTCACCGGGCTGTCACGCACTTGCACGTACGTGTAGGAGTGGGTGATTAGTCTATTTACAAATAGGAGTATCAGGATGCAGGGGATCAGTCTATCAGGGCATCAGGGAAAACAACAATCCGGCCAAAACTCACCTGATATTCTGATAGCCTGATAACCACTACCTAATTTCCTGATACCCGGATAACCTAATACAAATTCCCTTACTTCGGACTTAAGTTGCGCCGCATCCGCCTTCAGAAGAGTTCTCGTCGGCATGAGTGCCTTCGAGGACAGCCGGAATGAACTCGTCCATCTTGGCCGCCGCGCCCTTTCGCACCATTTTCCCCATGGCAATCGCCTCGGCGATTTCGTGATCGTTGGCGCCATTCGCTTTGGCTTTAGCAACATGGTATTCAAGACAGGGCTTGCAGTTGGCGGTGATCGATGCGCCGATGGCAATTAGCTCTTCAATCCTGACATCCATAATCGGTCTCCTTCGCCCTTGAAGCTTCTCATACGACTTCAATATCTCTGACTCTGATCAGGCGCTATTCTATGCTGCGTGTCAGGTGCAGGCAAGGTCAAACGGCACGTCATTGTTATCGTTCTGCTGGTTACAGGATACACCGCAATATTCCTGTCACCGGAAGAGGAGGCGACACCTGCACAGGCGAGCATAATGAGCCTTGCTCTCTACGCTGTGTTCGCAACTCTGGCGTACTGGGCTGAGAGATATCCCTCGCGCCGCCAATTGTCCCAGCCTATGGAACGGGAGAGCAATTCTCAGACATACGGCTTGGCTTCTTTCAGCAGGCCTTTGATATCCCTGATACCTACGCCGGGACCCTGAGGAACTGTGATGGCGCCGTCGTTGATCTTCAAGGGCGGGTCGAACCAGTCGGCATACCTCTCGATGTTCCTCTTGTATTCCTGGTACAGGCCGATGTCCGGTGTGAATGACGCGAAATGCAGCATGTAGACGAATCCGAAACCGCCGGAGATATGGACCGTGGTTGGCATACCCGCAACCGCGGCCATGCGCGCAACGCGTGTAGATCGGATGAGCCCGCCGTAATAATGCAGATCTGGCTGGACAATATCGACGCCACGGTTATAGATCATCCAGCGGAACCGACGCTGGCTGAATTCCTGCTCGCCGCCGGCAACAGGTATCGTCAAAGCATCGGTCACTGCCTTCGTATCCTCCAGATGATCGAACGGGCACGGCTCCTCGAAATAGACCGCATCAACGTCCTCGAGCATCCTGCCAATTTCGATCGCTTTCGGTGGGTCATAGGAGCTGTTGGCGTCACCATGGAGAGCGATTTTATCACCGAGCTTCTTGCGGGCCAGGGGAATCAACTCCTCGGTCCGGCCTTCGGTGGCGTCGGCGTTCTTACTCATGCGCCCGCCCAGCCTGAACTTGACTGCCCTTGCGCCCGTTTCGGCGATCAATCCCGCGAGATATTCCACCTCTTCTTCCGGCGTCGAATCACGCCTGCCGCTTGCAACGTAGAAATCGACGTTCCGCCTGATGACGCCGCCGCACAATTGCCCGATGGACCTGCCTGTCACTCTGCCGATCATGTCCAGGATTGCGAACTCGACCCAGGCCAGGCAGCACCAAAACGCCAGGCCCTGGAGCTTGTAGTTGCTTCCGTGCCTGTACACGCCCCATAGATGCTCCTCAAGATCGCGGGCGTCCTTGCCGAGAAAATACGGAATTACCCGCTTGTTTAGTATCGGATACACGTACTGTTCCCTGCCGTTGGCTAGGGCGACGCCTTCGGCGCCGTCTTTGGACCTGACGCGCAGCACCGAATCCCGTCCTTTTCGCAGCAGCTCGATGGACTCAATGATAAGCGGCGAGTCGGCTCCGTCCAGCTTGAGAACGGGCGCAGCGGCGGCCTTCTCCAGTTTTTCCAAAGTGACGCCAGAGTTGCGTGAGACGGCGCCGGTTGATTGACAGCCTTGAACAAGTGACAGCACACTTGTGCCAGCAGCTAGTTCGAGAAGATTGCGACGGTTCAAATCCATGATAGATCTCCAGTGAAATAAGCGAATAGCGGATAGCAGGTCAGAGCCTAAAGCTGTACACTAACCGTTAATCTCTGCTATCAACAGGCAACATAAACCAGCTTCAGTATATGTCTCTCGCCCGCTATATCAACGATAAAAGCCGAGAAACTCTACCCGGCGGCCTTCTTCATTTCAGGTCCCATCTTTCGGTCTTCGAGCCTGGGATCGTCGTATTTCGTGCAGTACCCTATCAATTCGGCGGTCAGATTCTTGACGACATCGCGGTAATGCGGATCCCTGAAGAAATTCGTCAATTCATCCGGGTCTTCTTCAAGATCGAAGAGCCAGGGGACATCTTTTTGCGAGTAAACGATCTTGTGATTTTGCGTCACGGCGCACAGCCAGTCGTGCGTGCCGCGCATAAAGCCGATATCCTTCCAGTCGGACGGTGTCTTTCCAGCAAAGAGCGCCGATGCATCGCGCCCCTGCTCCAGCCCCGCCGTCTTGACACCCATCAGGCTCAGAACGGTCGGCAGAAAATCCACGCACGTCAGCACGTGGTTGACCACGGTGCCGCCCTTGATCTTCCTGGGATAATACATGACAAACGGAATCTTAGCAGACCCTTCGTAGGGATTACCTTTGTTGAGTTTCTTGTGCTCGCCGCAGAGATCGCCGTGATCGGAGGTGAACACGACGATGGTGCGATCCAGAATGCCGTTCTTTCTCAGAACGGTGAGGATTCTGCCCACATTGTCGTCTATACACTTGATCATCCCGTAGTACTGGGGCATGATCTTCTTGAGACTTTTCTCCGTCAATTTCTTCTCCGGAGGCGCCCATCCGGGAGTCTGCGATTTGCTCTTGTAGAAGCTTGCCGGAACAGACACCTGACTTGCATTGAACATAGTATCGTACGGAGCGCGGACGGTGTTCGGACCATGCGGATCGGGGATGCTCACCATGTAACAGAAAGGCTCATTCCGGTGCGCGTTGACAAAGTCGATAGTCTTGGTCGCGAGCCAGTCGGTTGTGAACGACTTCTCATCTGCACCTTCGACGGCATAACTCGGCTGGTTCTTGTTGTTGCGCGCCGCCACTCTGGGACCCGCTGGTGTATCTTCCATCTTCTTCCAGTGGCCCCGGTTGAACATGTAGCGATTGTCCGCGAAGCCGAATTGACGCTTCGGCGCCCATTGCGGCTTGCCTGTTCCGTCGATGTGCCATTTGCCTGCGTACCCAGTCGCATAGCCTTGCCGGCGCAGGATTTCGGCAAATGTCACTGTCTCGTCGCTCATCGGAATGTTATTCGTCACGACCGGCGTATTCTGCGGATAGCGCCCGGAAACAAAGGCCGCACGCGAAGGAGAACAGACAGGCGTAGTTGCATAGAACTTCGTGCACATCGCGCCGCCAGCGGCCAGCAAATCAATGTTAGGCGTCTTGACGATCTTGCCGCCATAGCAGCCGAGCGTGCGGAAATTGTGCTCGTCGGTGTGAATGATCAATAGATTTGGACGCTCGGTGCGGCGTGCAAATGTTGTGCGACCCACTGTCAGGGTTGCAATCGTACTTCCAGTCCTTCTCAAGAAACTTCGTCTGTTCATTCTCTGTTGCCCTTCAATTTGACTTCTCCGAGTCGTGGTTGTAAGTGTAAAGCAGGACTTGATCTATGAATCTCCCCAGACGTTCGCGGCTTTTTGGGCGATGTTCTCATACACACGTCGTGCTTCTTTGAAAATGGCCTGTGTTTGAATCCGCTGCGCGTCGGACTGGTATCGGCCCGGCTTGTTGGCCACTTCGATCAAACGGTCTATCCAGCGGATCATGTATTCGGCGTCAGTTTTCGAGGCGACAGGTTTGCCGTCTACCGTGACATACACGGGGCTCGTGTGCGCCTGGCGAAGATGTCCGTCAGGACTTCTGAACGTCGCTCGGGCGGCCACCCATCCGCTGCGCAGGGGCTTGAGTCCCAGCCCAATCGATTCTCTGAGAACCGGCGAGGGCACCTCGTCGTCCAGGTTGACCCTCTTGATCGCCTTGCCATTGTAAATGAGTTCCAGCGACTCAATCCGCTGGATACTTCGTAAATCAGCTTTTATCCAAATCGGCTCGTCGCTATCCATCGGATATTCGATCTCTGTACCGCTGTCGGTACCGTTGGCGGTTAGGATCAGCATCGGACCGTTGGTCGCAAACGTGCGGCCGGCGCGAATCGCATTGAGATAGCCGGCCTCGGAAAGTGGGCCGTCAAGTTTGGCATACGTCCTGCCGTAGCCGAGAGGCACCGCCATTACGCCCATCGCCGAACCGCCCGTGGCGGCAAGCTTGAATCCGCAGTTCAGGAAACGATAGTACGTCGAATTCGTCCTGTGGAAAAGCTCGTCTTCGGTCGGTTCATCATTGCCGTTCTTTGCGTCGGCCATTCCCCAGCCCAGGCGCCCATTCTGCAGGGTCTGCTCCCTGTGATAGTGGTTGTGACATAGCTGGACCGAATCGAATAATCCTAAAGCTACGCCGACAACATTCTCGCCCCAGATCGGCTTGTCGGTGTCGATGATACATCGCGGGGAACTCTCCTTTGCTATCCGGCCCAGAACGGCGTCGCACGGATATCGGCTGCCTCGCGGCGGCATCGTGACGGGCTTGGCCAGTCCCATCATGAGCAGGGCGCCTACGGATTCGAACGCGCCCCCGCCTATGCGTTCAATCTCCTGGTTGCGCAACGTCACCAGATGGGTCGCATCAGCATAGGCACTCGATCCGCCGGGCCAATCAGGCCAAATCCCGCCCGGCGGAGCAGGACTCTGATGATTCCAGAGCGTCAGGATTGGCTCGAAATTCACATCGTCGGCAAGCGCCAGTTGCTTGAGGACTTTGAGATCGTTGAGGCCGAAATGGCAGTGAATGTCGCCCGAGTACCAGCCCTCCTTCAGCATGTGGATCCATCGTTTCAGGGTGATTTCAACCTTCGCCGTTCGGCCCTTTTCGACAACGATCTCTTTGTCGACGGGCCAGTACTCCTTGCCCCGCTCAACGTGGATTACGGCTTTGCCGGCCGGGACTTTCATGACGAATTGACCGTCACAGGAGAAGCTGCGATCCTTCACATACGAAGTGCCCGAACCAGGTTCCGGCTCAAAGAGCCGCTTATTCCCAACACTCACCCAGGCTCTACATGGCACAGGCGCTTGTGCGCCGGCTTCGCGGATGGTTACCGAGACCTCGCCAGCATGTGCTCCGACGGCGGCAAGACAAACCAACATCATCCCCAGAAGAAGCGACAACACTACTATTTGTCGAAATCTGTTCTCTTTCATGCCCGCATTCTACCTGATGGGACAATGAAAGCAAAATGCTTTATTCGTCGGCTGCCGGCTCATCCCAGAATCGCTGATATTCCGGCGGAATCGTGAGAGCCCGGCCCGATCTGCCGCCAGCACTCTTGCCGCTGCCCTCGGGCCAATCTCGTGTGATTTCGTAATCATAGGCGCCACCCTTTTTCTCAAAGGTAAACCTCACAGTAGGCCCGCCGAATTCGAATTCGAGCACTGCGAAGATCCGACCCAATGGCAGATGTCTCCGGGCGATGCCCTGCTTTCGCGTATCCAAGACAGTATCAAGGTCGGTCCACAACTGTTCCAGAATCGACAGGGCTTGCTCCCGAAACGGAGTAATTGCGACGTTCAAACTGTCGCCGATGCGCTGCCGGTCTGTGTGTGCCGCTTCAAGTTCGAGATATTCCTTGTATGCACCTTGTATGACCTCGTTTACCGCGAGCAGCTCGGAAGGCTTAAGATCCAGAGTCTCGGCGCATTGGTCGCTCAGGACCGGGCCGGCCGGCCCGTACTCGACATAGTTCCATGTACCAAACGGCATGTCCAAGCCACCAATCTTCATGGGAGTTGTTTCCGATCCCGGATCGGAAGTCCTGGTTCGTGTTACAGGCGAGCGTCTGTCGTAGAACGGACCACCGGGTATGGTTGCAAGCATTAGTACCGCTGACACGAGCAGGGCGAGTACAATTATGACGATGCCGATGACGGCGATGACAGAAGCGGGATTGCCTTGTCTTCCGGATGCGGCCAGTTGGCTTTTCTTCGCGGCAAAGGCGGCGCGGACTTCGGCACTCCTCAAGACTATGATGGCCCAGACTCCCATAATACTGGCGGGAGAGCACGAGAGTATTGCGAAGTAGCTGCCGGCAACGGCAAGACGATATGATCGTAGCTTTATCATAGCAAATGCGCCAGCGATAATGAGCAAGCCAAAGCCAAAGCTTGAAGCAGAGGCGGCCAATCCCAGTACACCAGAGTCTGATCCAAGGACGGCGGTGTAGCCAAACGCAAAGGCGGACACAACGAGCGCAACACAGTCGATCACTCCGGTTACAATTAGGCCGATTGCCGGTATCCGGAGGCGCTGCTGCGCGACCTCAATAGCTTTGCCAACGGTGTCTTCGGTACGGGGGCTTCGACCACTTCGGCTTTGCGGCGGTTCGATACCGGCTGTTGCTTTCCGACTGGCCCGAAATTGCACCCACAGCCGTAACAGCCAGTACAAGCCGACGACGAAGATCGC
>CAZLTY010000064.1:0-19938 GCA_964562575.1 uncultured Pirellulales bacterium | reverse complement strand
CTGCAGATCGTTCGCGTCTCCACCTGCAAGGAAAATTCGGTCGCCCCAGACAACAGGCGAGTTATTGCCGCCGACCGGAACCTTTGTCTTCCAGAGAATTCCCTCGCCCGTCTCGCCGTCCCACTTGGTCGGGATGTCTGTGTAGGCGCTTATGCCGCTGCCGTTCGGACCACGGAAGGATGCCCAGTTCTTGTTGACCTCCTCAATCGAAGGATAAGGAGTGAGCGGCGGGCCATCCTTGTCGGCAAAATCGACCCTCGATCCAGCCATAAGAGAGAACACTCCAAGGGCCAGCATCGCGGCGGCGGCGGTGACAGCCCATCGACCCCACATTGCCTCGCGGGCCTGTCCCTTCTGCCGATCATCCTGCGATGGTGGTGCCGGCAACTTCTTCTTCAACGAATCTGCGCACTTGCCGCCGATTAGAAACACGATAAAACCTCCCAAAAGCAAATAACTGCCCCTGCGCGAGCGAAAAATTGCACGTGCCCGCTTCTGTCTTATCTCCAGATCCAACTGGCGAATTCGCGAAACGAGTTGTTCGTCGTCGGGGCGGTCGGGGATTTCGGCCCGCAGGGCAAGCAGCTCCAACTCGGCCGGCGTGTCGATGACTCTGCTGCGACCGTAATTGGCCGCCATGAACACGCATACAACCAGCGAAAACGCCGCGCCGACCACCGCCGTTGCCACCGCGATTCGATACCGCGAAGCTGAAGCTTCGGCCTTCGCAGACGCTTTGTCATTGCCCGATTCGGTCATAGATCACCTGTAGGTCTTCTGAGTTTCTCCAGTCTGACGTGCTCTCTGGGGCAGCACTTGTAACATCGCCCGCACGCCAGGCAGCTTGCCCTGCTGGCTTCGTAATCGGTCCGTTGCCGCCAGACGGAAAGTCCGATCAGTTTGAGGCCGACCACGAGCCCGACGAAGGCGCCGAATATCCAGCCGCCCGTGCCGAAATCCGCCCGGATGTCCTGAGCCTCATCGTAAAGCTCCTGGATCGCTCTGCCGGCCGCCCTGAACGCCGCGCTGGCGTCGGTGCTGTCGGTCACCTGGCTTGTTTCCTCGGCGTGAATTCGCTCGGCAAGTCTGACGGTCTCGTGCATGCGCGCTGTCACATGCTTTACGCCGGAGGTCATCCATCCGCCTGCGAACATCAATACAGGCAGAAGAACAATCAGAAACGTGAGTCTCTTCTTGCCCTTCTTGTAATCGTCTGCGGGCCATTCGGTTGCCGGCTCTCTGATAGCGCCGAAGGGACACGCATCTTCACACAGCTTGCAGTGAACGCACTCGTCGGGAGTGATTGTCACGCGCCATTTCGAGATGCGCGAAAGCTGCCTGAGAATCACGCCGTAGGGACATACAAACCGGCAGTAGGGGCGGCCCACGAACACGCCAATCAGCAAGAAGCACGCTCCGAGTATCAGAATGTTCAAACCGCCGGTCAAACGGAAAAACGAAATAAATGGATCATACCGGCAAATCAGAAAAGCGCTGCCGGTCGCCGCGAACAGCACGGTCGCCCCGAGGTAGACATAGGCAATCAACCGCAGCGCACTCTCGGCCCAGCGCGGCACTTTGGTCGGGCGCAGCAACACCAAATCCTGTATCGCCCCCAGCGGACACACACCCGCGCAAAAGGTCCGTCCGAAGAACAGCGTGAACAAAAGTGGCAGCAGGAAGAACGCCAAAATCACAATTGGCACGGCATAGTCCTTGTCGAAAACCGACAGGACAATATTCTGAGTCGCTCCTATCGGGCAGACGCAGCCTTCGCGCCAGAAGCCGAAATAGATCAATGAAAACAACATCAGGACAAACACCGCCCGCCGGCTGCGCTTTCTCAAGACCAGATACGATGACAATCCGAGCGCCGCCAAAAGCACTACGGCGTCTATGTAATCGTAAACGTCCAGACGTGGGCCCGGTGCAGTCGGGCTCGGCATCACATGGTCGGTCTCGACGAAATCGGGGGGCGGAAATCGTTCGAGTCCCGACGCGACAGCGCACAAGATTAGGGACAGAGCCAGGCCGATTGCTATTTTACTAAAACGCATCATTAAGCGTGGTCCACCTTCTTAAGCAGGTAAGGCTCGTCGGCGGGAACCCGCTTGAACGCCCCTGATGGACAAGCCACGGCAATAGCACATTCGTTACAGTTCAAACAGCGGTCGTGACGCACCTGAAGAAAGATCGAGCCGTTCCCGAAGGCGGCGCAGCCTTTGACGCACTTGGCGCAGCCGATACACAGAGGCTCGTCGATCGTATACTCGTAGTAAGGTTCCTCGATGAATTTGCGCACAATCGCCCCGGTGGGACACAACTCGTTTTCGGCGCCAGAATCCAGCGCCGCCGCCGGTTCGAGATAGCCCGGACAGAAATCGCAGTACCCGCAGATAGCGTAAACCTGCACGGCCTTTACAGCCGATTCCTCCAGCACGCAGTAAGTCGCGCAGTTGCCGCACGAGACGCAAGTATACGGGTCGATCTGCCATACCATGTCGACCTTCTTGTTTTTGTGAGCCGAAGAGCCGGCTGCCAATCCCAACGCAGCCAGGCAGCCGCCTCGCAGACCGTCTTTGAGGAAACTGCGCCTGTCGATCGGTTTCTTATTCTCTGACATTGTCCCCTCCGATCAGGGTTTCCTTCGCCGACAGGGCACGAGGCAAACCGCACCGCGCCAGAATCACACAGCCCGTGCAGGCCCCGCTGCCGATGCACTTGCCTTGCCGGATCAGCCGCCGTCTCTTGGCGAAGATGCCCGCGGCGCCTGCGGTCAGCAGCCCCAGCGTAGCGTATCGACCAACTTGCGCGAACAGATCTCTGCGGCTGCGAATATTTCCAGGCTCTTCTTTCATTATCTGCCTTCCATCCTGGTAAAGGCTCTTACAACATTCTTAATCGTATCCAAAACGTATATGCGTCCGGTCTTGTCGACGGCAACATCGAAGCCGCCCGCCTGGCACTCCTCGGGCAGATCACAGACCCTAACGTCACCGTCCCTGACCAACTGAGCCGGACTGGCGACGACGCTCTGAAACTCGCCCTGGGAGTCATATATCTTTACTCTGACCAGGCCCTTTTCGCATGTGACGAAGCCGCCACCCGGCAGGACGGCAATATTCACGGGATTGCAGCATCCGCAGAATCCTTCGACTTCCACCGAATGCTGCCCCCAGGAAAACTCAAAATCTCCATCGAACGTGTATGCGTCGACTCGAAGCCTGCCCGGGTTGACCGCCCGGAGCAATCCGTCCGCCGAGACAGCCAGATCGAAGTAGGCGCTCGGAATCACAAAGCCGGGGGCATTCTTCGCCGGATCTTTTCTGCCGATCTGAGCAACAACATTACCTTGCCGGTCGTAGCGAACAACGAGACGATTTCCAGCGTCGGCGACAAAGACGTCTTCTTGCGAAACAGCAATGCTCGTCAGGATGGCATCGGGCCCCAGACTGCGCCAGCTTGCCAGCGGTTTGCCGTGAGCATCATAAACCTCGACGTGGTCCCTGAGCCCGACGAAGATCGCACCGTCGGCCGCGACGGCCAGGCAGCCAGGCGTCTGAGCGAGGCTGATATCATCGACCCGAGAGCCGCTTGCGGTGAAAATGCGAACCGACTTATCACCGGCGACATAGACGGAGCCCTTTGAATCGATTGCGATGCTCTTGGCTGCGGTAAAGCCCGTGCCGATCGGCTCGGCGGACTCTTCGTAGTCAATCAGGTTCGGATCGACTTGCGCCAACTTTGCGATGTCGTACTTGAACTCCTTGCCCAGGCGGCTGCCCCTGTTGCCGACCACGTCGAGCTTGACAACCGAGACAATACCGACCGCTACTGCCGCAGCGACGAGCACGCCGACAAGTATGTTAGTGTCAATTTTTCCCGATCTTCTGTCCATTTGTATACCTTAGCCGTCTCTAAAACGCGAGCCATCATAGCACAAAAGGCTCCCACTTTCAATGTAGCGGATTTACTGCTCCGATATGTCCAGGCATATCATCTTGAGCGTGTCGCGCACTATCATTCGGTTCGCGGCGATGGCCATCGGACCCCATGTGTCATGTCCATCCAGCACCTTGGCCTGGGCCAGTGGAAGGTACCCTTTGGGGCTGGCCTCAACCAAAGTCAGATCCCCGTTATCGTTCATAACATAAAGTAACCCGTTTACAATTGCATAAGGGCCGCCGTTTCTTCCAAACTTATTGGCGCTCGTGCTGGTCCAGACAATGCTGCCGTCCAGGCCGAGACAGACCAACTGCCTGTCGGGCCTGACGCCGTAGATATAACCATCATAGTAAATTGGGCTTTGCTGTATCGAGCCAAAAACCTCTGTCGGGTGGAGATATTCCAGTGATGCGGACATCGTGCCGTCGGTCTCGGTAAGTCGAAGCATGGCGCAGCCGAGGTCTCTCTGGCCGTAACCGGCGGTGAGAAATATCCTGTCCTCTCCAATAACAACGGGCATGGGAACGCTGTGACGTAATTTCCACTCCTCGGTTTTCCACAAAACGCTGCCATCCTGATCCGAAATCCCGACGACTCCCCCCTTCTTGCTGTCGCCGCCGCTGTAGACGTAGAAACGCTTGCCTTTGAATTCCATCGGCACGATGGACGAATGAGTCATTACCCATTCATCCGGATTGGGGGTTTGCCAGAGGATTTCACCGCTTTCGCAATCGACGGCCATCATGAGGACGTCGCCCCCCGGGGCAATTATTGCCTTGCCGTCGTCTATGAGCGGACACTGTGCTGCGTACCACTCCGGCACGGTCGTATTGAATTCCCTGACAAGATTGAACATCCAACGAAACTCACCCGTCGTCGAATCCAGGCATGTGACGTGAGCTTTGGGCCCGAGAGTAACGACAAACTCGTCCGTCACCGCGGGCACGGTCCGGCTCATAGTACCGTGCGATCGTTTGACCGAAACGGGATAGGAATACCGCCAGATATCTCTGCCGTCCTGGAGCGACAGGCAGCGAACGACATCAGCCTGCTTTTCGAGGTCATAGTCCAGGACATACACCCGCCCAGCCAGAATCACCGCACCGGCGTAACCGTCTCCGACGTCGATTGACCAGAGAACTTTGGGGCCCTCCGCGGGCCAGGTCTTTGCCGGTGAAATCTCCTGCGTGCTTATCGCGTCGAAGTTCGGTCCCCTGAATCGGGGCCATTCGCCGGGCAAATCCGCCGCCACACCATCGAAGACAGTCAACTCTCCCGCGATCTTGATCGGTTCGTTTGCATCGACAGTCCTCTCGGGCGTGCCGTCAGTGCCGCCGAGCCGATACGTCAGTTCAGATCCGGCGTCGGCGCCGAGCCAAACGTACAGCGACAGCATCCCCACGACGGCTAATCCGACAGGTATTGTCTTGGCAACAGCAGATTCACTCATGGTCAACTCGTCAGGTCATCAGAGTATCAGGTCATCGGGGGATCAGTATATCAGGGTGCAGGGTACCAGGGGGTCAGGGTATCAGGAAACAGTGTCCGGCAACCAACCTGATATCCTGATCACCTGATACCCACTACCTGATAACCTGATGCCCTGGTAACCACCGCCTGACATCCTGATATCCCAACCACTACTCATTTCTAAGCGCATCCAACATCCGGCCACTGAGGGCGAACGTCGTCGCGATCCATATCCACACAATACCGCTCAACGCGATGCCGGCCACTGTGAGCGCCAGTGAGACGTACGGCACAGAGACCCCGGGTGTTCGCAAGGCGGGACCGGCCGCAACCAATGCAGCAATCACCCCGCACACAAGCCCACCGAGCATAAGCCCGGAATGCTCGTAAAAGACCATGCGTCGCAACGCCGCCTTATTAAACCCCACAGCCCGCAGCATTGCAAGCTCGTTTCGCCTCTCGAGCATATTGCGCAGCACGACTAGCCCCACCCCGACGCTGCCGAGAACAAGCCCCAGGCCGCCCAGAATCTGGAATATTGACAGATATGTGTTCTCAACCTCCCCGAAGGCCGCCAGGCGTTGTTTCGTGGTGGTGAGCTCCAATCCGAAATCCGTCAGGCGGGCGGAGAGATGGTCGGCAATCGTCTCGATCTTTTCGGCCGGCGTGTCGATGAGCACCACTCTGTATCCGGCCTCGGAGCCAAAACGCTCCATGAATCGGTCTTCGGCGATAAGCAAGCTGCCCTGAAGAATCGAATTTTCCAGCATCCCAACCAAGCGGACTCGGAATTTTCGCCCTTTCTCGTCGCTGTACTCGATCTCGTCACCAATGGACTTGCCGAGAGCCCACTTTATGGTCGGATAATCCCCGACAGCCGGCACGACATCGTCGTCCAGGTGCTCATTCAGCAGCGTCCACGCCGCGTCCTTGCCGGCAAAGCTGAACGAACCCCTGTCCTGAAGCCTGCTCGGCTCAATGCCCAGGAGGCGTGGCATCTGGGCTCGGTTCAGATTAAAGCAGCTCGCATCGTCCCCGTCTCGCACGCGCAGTTGAAGCACCTCAACGTCTTGGAGCGTATCGTTGTCAACAACCAGTGAGTCACGGCCCGTTTCAGTGTTCATATCGTGCAGGATTCCTATGGATGACTCTCCGAATAGCGTGAAACCGCCTGTGCCGGAGCTGCGCTGCTCTGCGTGGGCCAATGGATCGTGCCTGAACGCCTCGACCGCGATGACCAGGAAGATGCCGCAGGCGAGCAGGGCTACGACCGCTAGGCTCCGTCCGCTTCGTCTGGTGGAATTGCGCAGCCCCAGGCCCCAAAGCGATGCCATGGGCGTCTTCCACTTACCCGCTGCCAATCTCAGCAGCGCCGCGATCAGTGCCAGCCCTGCGGTCAGCAGCAATGCGCCGGCCCCGAAGAACGCGCCAGCTACCGCCCCGCTGTCATCGGCCCCCACCGAGGCGGGCAAGACCAGCGCCCCTATGATCGCTGTCGCCGCAACAGCCAAAGCGACTCTGCCCCGCGAGATCGACTTGGCCGTGCTGAATTGCCATCGCGCCACGCCTGCGAGAAGCTCTCGAGCGGGCCTAGACACCTGCCTGCGCAGAGTCAGCCATATCGCGATCACCGAGATGACAATCGCAACCAATGCGCCGGCAACGAGAGTGAACGGTTTTGCGTGGAAATGCATCGCCCCACCGGTTGTCACCGCCGAGAGCACGTAGATCATGATTTTCGTATAGAGCAACGCAGCTACCGTTCCGCCGATTGCCCCGAGCAGTGCAACGACCACCCCCTCGGCCAGCAGCAATCGTCTCACCAGCTTCGGCACGAAACCCACCGCCACTAACATTGCGACCTGTTCGGCCCGGCTTTCGACGCCGAACACAAACAGAAGGCCCGTCAGCACAATCGCCGCGGCAATGAGGAAGAAGCTCAATCCCAGAAAGAGCCAGCCGAAATAGGTCCCTTCGGCGCCCGCCTTCGTTCCAAGCCGGCGAACGTCTCGAAAGAACAATCCTAACGAGCCGGGATCGACCGCACTGAGTAGATTTCGCTCGATGTCCTCGGCGGACGTATCGCCCATCGCGTAGCGCACAGCCGTCAAATTACCATACCTGTTGGCCCACATGGCCTGTCCTGCGGCCAGCGTGACAAACGCCTTGGGGCTGCCACGGTAGTTGTCCCAGTAGATCTCGTCCTTCTCGCGGATCTTGTCGAGGTCAATCTCGATTCCCGGCTCCCAATCCCTGCAATTGTCTGCGTCCGCCAGGCCCGGAAAGTCCGGCATCAGCTCAGGATCCACGGCAGGCCCGGCCAGGGGCAGTATCTTGCGAATTGTGAAAGTGGATTTCTTCTCCAGAAGTTTCCTCATCGGCCCTACAACGAAGTAGGCAAGTTCTATCGAATCGCCCTCTTCGGCTTCAAGGTCGGCGGCAAGCCACCGATTTATCAGAATTTCGTCGTCTCCCATATCCGCCGGGATGAAGCTGTTTCCACTCGCCGACGGCGTCATCGCGGTAACTGTCGAATAGGGAGTCGCGTTTTCGCCATTGCGTAACTGATTGACGAAGTACGTCAGGATTCCGATCGCGCCGTCGCTGGCGGCATCAGAGAGAGACTTCTCGATAAATATCCCGCTACTGCGGACTTCCCTGACCTGTTGCGTCTCGAGCGCTCGGATATCGAGGCCGGCATCGGCAAGCTGCCAGCGCTTCTTGATTGCGGCGTTCGCCCGTTCAACGGCCAGCTCCTCGGCCTCGCTCGCCGCCACCAGAAGCATGTTTGCACGGCCCTGGTGGCCCATATTTTCCTGCAGCCACCTCAGTGGCACAAAGACATTCAACGGCGCGATCTGATTGGCCTGCAAGCCAAAACGACCAAACTGTCGTATGCCCGCGATTGCCCTTACGGCAGGTCGAAAAAGGACCGATAAATCCGAATCGGGAGTAAGAGGCACCTCACGCGGCATCAAGCCGGGCTTTTCTATTCGCAGCTTCACCTCGTCGCCGGTGGCTACTCCCAATCTCTCGGCAAGCGGCTCGTTGAGAGCAATGCCGCCGCTCCAGTCGCTCCAGAAAGATTCGGCGCCGTGCTGCGCGCCTACTCGGAAGAAACGCTCATCAACACCGAGTACCTCGATCTTGTTTGCCAGTCTTGTGTCATCGCTGTTGGCGATCAGGCCGCGCAGCCGCAAGACGGGCGCCACGGTGATATTCAACTCATCAGAAAGCTTGTCGGCAAGTGCGGTGGTGAAGAATCTGTTCTGCGAAACCAGCGCAAGCTGTGTTGAGCCGAGCCGGGCATGGACCATCATCATCAGGCTGTGGCGCACCGAATCGCCCACAACCAGGGCGCCCGTGAGCACGGCGGTGCTAACAGCAACGGCGAGCAACACCCCCAGGTTCGTCCGCCAGTAGAAGCTGAGGCTCTTTTTGACAAGTCCCCACCAATTCATGCCTGGCTCCTGCTCGTCAACAGGCCGTTGTTCAGTTCGGTCACCTGCCCCACGCGCTCGGCAAGTTTGAGCGAATGTGTCACGACTATCAACGTGACCTGTTCGCTGCGATTCAGCTCGACCAGCAAATCGCCTATGTTTTGAGAGGCATTTTTGTCAAGCGACCCTGTCGGCTCATCGGCAAGCAGCAGTCTCGGTTTGTTTATCAGCGCCCTGACAACGGCCACGCGCTGGCGTTGCCCGCCCGAAAGCTCGCCGGGACGATGGAGCAGAAAATCCTTGAGCCCAACGCGCTCGAGCAGATTTGTCGCTCTCTCGTGGAGTTCTTTGGCCGGGGGCCGCTCACTGTCGGCAAGTGTGGGGACCAAAACATTTTCGAGCACGGTACACTGCGGCAATAGATGATGCAATTGAAAGACGAATCCGATTTGCCTGTTGCGAATTCTGGCAAGCTCTGTCTCATCGAGCCCGGCGAGATCCTTACCGTCAAGCAATACGCGACCCTGCGTGGGGCAATCCAAAGCGCCAATGATGTTGAGCAGCGTACTCTTACCACTGCCGGACGGGCCTACTATTATCAGAGATTTGCCCTTGTCGAGCTTTAGGTTTATGTCTTTCAGTACGCATACGCTTTCTTCGTTGCCCGGCGACGGGTAGGTTTTTGCCACGTGAACAAGTTCGAGCATAATCGTCCTCAAGCAAGCTTCTGTGCGATTTGGCCGTATGTGCGCACCATTTCGGCGGCAGTTCGGTCAATGTCGAATCTTTCAAAGATTGCCTCTCTGCCCCGCTTGCCCAGTCCTCCTGCATGATCAGGGTCGAGCAACAACGCTGCGATCGCATCGGCCAGAGCATCCGCATTGTTGGGCTCGCACAGCACGCCACCACCGGTTAGTTCCAACAGCTCCGGAAACACTCCGGTGGCCGGCTGGGCAACCGGAACGCCTGCCGCAAGGGCTTCGAGCACGTATAATCCGTAGGCCATCGGCTGCTTCTCCGGAACCGAAAGCACCGAGAGCGTCTGCAGGAATGCACGTCTCGCCTCGCCGGTGAAATCGGGCAGAAGCTCCACGTCGTCAAGCAAGCCTTGAGATCGTAATTTCTGCTGCATCCGCTCGATAAAGGCCTTGTCATCCGACCTTCGGCCGCCGGTTACGCGCAGCCTTGCATTTGCCAATCGGTCCGACCTTTTCAATTTGATGAAGGCGTCAACTAATGTATCCAATCCCCTATCGGCGCACATGCGCGAAAGATAGCCTATCGTTGGTATTTCAGGCGCTGCCTGAGGCGATTCGTGTTGGTCCAGAGAAATACCTGTGTACACAACGAAGACTCGATCGGTGTCAATCCTGAGTCTCTCTCGCATGGTTTGTGCGTAGTATTTGCTCACCGCGATAAAGGCGTCCACGTCGTTTGACCGCTCGGCGATTGTCCGCCAGGCCTTCTCGCAGTACGGCGGGGACAATCCATCCAGAAACCCGTCTTCGTCCTGAAGCAAACAAACGACCGGCACGCCGAGTCGTCTCTTGATGGGCCCGGCGAGGCCAACGAGGAGAATATTGGACAAACATATAATGTCGGGCTTGTTTTCTTGCGCGGCCAGCCACTCGACGAGTCGGTTCAGCTCCTTGATCTGCCGGCCCTGCTCTGCTCGCAACATTGATATCGTCGTCTCACCAAGATCTCTTGCGCTTGTCATTCCCGCCTTTCTTCCAATCCAGCTCAGCAGTCTTGGCGAGTCGAGCAGGCTGTCGAGCCAGCGCGGGGTCTTTCTAAACAGAGCGGATTTTTGCTGAAGGTATACGTTGAGCCCACCAAAGAAAATCGGAGAAACGTGCGGCGAAGCAGTCTCCTCGATCTGCACAGGCAAATAGAGCGGAACCATCAGCACATCGTGGCCCAGCTTCAGCATCGCCTTGACCAGCGCGGCGTCACGCAGACAGTTCTCACAATAGAAGCTGTCCCCCGCACTCGGGGTAATCTGGACAATTCTCATAAATCAGCACTTCTTTTCTATCGCTTGGCACCGAACGCGTACACGTAACCATCGTCGCAGCCGACGACAATCTTGCCGGCGACCACCGCCGGCGACGACGTAATTGGCTGGCCTGTCTCATACGACCAGATTTTGGCTCCGTCGGAGAGCTTCAGCACGTAGAGCCGGCCGTCCTCGGAGCCTATGACCACCTTGTCTGCGCAGATCGCCGCCGAACTGTCTACCTCGCCCAATGTCTGGAACGTCCAGACGACTTTCCCGTCATCGCGACCTATACAATGCACCTTCTTGTCTCGCCCTCCGAATATGACGATGTCCTCGCCGATCGCGGGCGACGAAAAGAACGGCGAATCGCTCTCGGCGTACTCCCACACTATCTTTTCGGCAGCGATGTCGGCTCTGACAAACACATTGTCGTAATTGCCCACGTAGATTTGCCCTTCGAGAAATGCCGCCGAGCCAGCTATGTACGAGCCGCCGTCAATGCCCGCCACCTTCGTGCCGTCGATCAGGGACACAACGTGGATTATCGCATCGCAGCCGCCGAAGACGGTCTTCTGATCGGCGACGGCAGGCGAGCCGTTTATGTAGTTGTCCGTCTCATACGTCCAGACGGCTTTGCCGCTCGTCGAATCCACACAATGCAACATGTTGTCGTAGCTTCCCACGAGTATCCACAGGCTTTGCCCGTCCGGCGAGCGCATCCAGTTGGCCGCTCCGAGAATTTCGCCATCGGTCTCGTATTTCCATTTGAACGAACCGGTTTTCGCGTCCAAAGCATACAGGAACCCGTCGGAGCATCCCACATAGACCGAACCTTCGATCACGCACGGCGTCGCCTCGATCACATCTGTGGTCTGGTACTTCCACATCTGATTGCCGGTTTCAAAGTCAATCGCGTACATGTTCGCATCGGATGAACCTACGTAGACGATGTCATCGACGACTACCGGCGAGGATTTGACCTGGTCGGCAGTTTCGAATTTCCAGAGCAGTTCCAACGAATCACCCAGCGTCCCAGCGGCGCGGCCCAGTAGGCCCCGTCCGCCATGGAACATGGGCCAATCTCGCCCCTCCCAGACCTTTGCCTTTGGCCGCCCGGACTCTGGAGCAATCAGCTCGTCGCCGGCTTGGGGCGGACGAACCACGATCAAGACGAGGAACACGGACGCTGCGACGAGGACAACAACTGTCAAAGCTGCCTTAGTTACAATTTTCATGGCAGCAATGATAACGCATTGACCGAGTCCAGGCAATAAGGTCTTAAAGAGATGTTACATGTTGAGGGTGTATTCCGTGTGGAAACTACCGGCCGGCAGATACATATTGGCCTCTTGCCTCTGCGATGAGCTTGAGCATCTGGTCGGCCTGGGTCTGAATCTCAGGATTGGCGCTCGTTACTCGCGAATTCCATTTGCTGTATTCTCTATTGAGGTGTTTGCGAGTCTTCTCCTTGCTCATATCCGAGGTGATTCCGAGAAAGTCATTAATACCCATGACCTCATGTATGTCGAGCGGGAGTATCTTCTCGGCCATGGTGCGGAACTTCTCTGCGTCGATTTCGAGCCAACTCGCCAGGTCCTTCAAGACAGCCATTTCCTCGGCGGCAACCGAGCCGTTAGCTTGTGCTACGCGCAGGCAAAGATCCAGAATCTCATAACGGCGCCCAACCGACGTGATTTCAACGATTTCCTCACAAAGTCGGTAGGTGTCGAGTTTGTTGCCTTCGCTGAAATATGCAACGGTCGCACTCAAGGCCTTTTCAAGCTTACCGCCGGATCGAGCGGACGTTTGTGCCGGGCTCTCCAGAATATTTCCTCTTGCCCAGACCTTTATGAGTTCAACCTCGCAGTCGTACAGTTTGCCATCGGCCGCACTGACCGCGAAGGCCAGGGCTACAGTGAGGATCTTCGTCCTCTCGTCGTTTTCCTGCAAATCGACATAGCCCGGCAGGGGATTGACATAGATGAACGTACACCAGGTGTGAGCAAACTGGCGGCCGCCGTTGGCCGACAGTATCGACACGTCGAAGCGCAACGTCCTCTTCCCTCTGCGGCAGAATTCCTGTCCGTCGCTGCGCAATCGGGCAACACAAGTCCAACCCTCCAGAGTGGTGGTCTGACGCGGGAGTCTGCCGAGTTCGCCCACGTAGCAGAACTCAGAGTTGCTGGATTCGCCGGACGATGCGCCATGCGGGCCGGCGGCCCGCACCTCTTTGGCCTCGATCGACCCATCAGTAATATCCTGGATCGAAATCCTCAAGGTCGCGCTGTGTATGTCTTCGGGTGCGTGAATCGAACCGCAGATTTCCACGGCAAAGGCGTCAATGACCGTATCGCCTTCCTTGAGTTCTATCATCCGGACCCGACAATTGAGGATCCTCATATCGAGCGGTGCGCATGGATCCTGACCGCCGTCAAGTTCGGCGTCACGCAACATCCCGGATGCGGAGTCACCAAGTGAACCGCCCTGTCTTAGTTGACCGGCCATGTCTTTTGACTTAGCGCCATTGACTAATCTTGTGAGTACCCAAAAGCAAATCGACCCTTTAAGCTTGAGACGGTTCACCAATTCTGAAATTCCGGAGCGGCTGATCAAGCCGGAGGAAATCGCAGCCGTAGATGCAACCACCAGTATCAAAAGTGAAATCAGGACTTTGCTCATTCAAGTACTCACAATATTGCTACTCGACTTTTGAGTTGCCGACGGCAGAGAGCCGCTCTTGGCTGTCCATTGTCTCGCTCTGTGACATACTTCCTTCCCGGTCCAGACTGAGATCGACTTCAAGAACTTTGCTCGACTGGACGTCTTCGAATTTGCAGTGCATCCTCTGGTTCACGTCGTAGCCGTAAGTTACTTTGATGGGACAGCCTGCCGGCCTATCGGCAGGCAGACCAAACTTGTGTGTTGCGACCTTCTTTACGTATTCAACGTCGGTGTCTTCGCCTTGGGTGATGGTCACCTCAAGTTCCGACTGACCCTCGCTGAGCGTATAGAATGTCTGCGATGCTTCACAGGGAACAGGCATGTTCTTGTTCAAAATGATGCGATTGGCAATCACGCGCCGGCCGGTCTCTTTGTCAAGAGGAGCACAGACGGTGCCGTAGCTGTGATTGCAGACATCGGTGAGATTGATGTCCCTTAGCCCGTTGGAGACGCCCGGCGGCACCGTTTCGGGTTTTTCTCTGAGCATCGCCAAGCCGGCGTGCAGCGCTGCGCCGAGTCCGACACATTCGTCGACATTGACAGCCGTCTCCGGAGCAAATCCGAACATTCTTTCCAGATGCTGCCGAACGAGCGGTACCCGCGTGCTGCCGCCGACCAACAGGACCTCGTCTATCGTGCTCGGTTCGGCTCCTGCCTCTTCGAGGGCCACTTCCACCAGAATGTCGGCACGGTTCATCAGATCACAAATGGCCTGCTCGAACATCTCGCGCGTTATTTCCACGCGCATATTGCCCGCCGGGCCGTATAGCATGATCTTGGCAACGTTGCGCCGCGACAATGTCCTCTTGATATCCTCGGCCTCATCCTCGTACTTAGCCCTGTCTTCGTCGGAGCCGATCAGCTCGGCACGGAATTTGTCCCGGTAGCTCTTCTCCAGCAACTCCAGCACTTTGCGGTCAAAGTCAACACCGCCGAGCGCATGGTCGCCCTGTGAGCAGACAATATTCATTTGATGTCCCTTGACGTCCAATATGGTCACATCAAATGTACCGCCGCCGAGGTCGTACACAAGCACCTTTCCGGAAACTTCGCGCGTGGTGGCGTAGTACAGTGCCGCCGCCACGGGCTCGTTGACAATCCCAATGACGTTGAGACCAGCCATAGTGCCGGCATCCATGGTCGCTTTCCTGCGAACTTCGTCAAAGTGCGCCGGGACGGAAATAACGGCGTCGTGAATCTCGTTATTCTCGATCGAGCAGTCCTGCTTGAGCTTTTTCAAGATCAAGCCGGACAATTCCACGGCCGTCCAGCCCTTCGAGTCAATGTTCTTGCGATAGCTCGCATCTCCCATCTTGCGCTTTATCCAGCGAACAGATCTCTCGGCATTCAAGTGCCGTGAATTGACCGCCTCAATGCCCACCCGGATTAGGTCAGAATTCTCCTCATCGAAGAAGATTGCGGACGGCGTCAGTCTTTCACCATCTGCATTTGGGATTATCTCCGGCTTGCCGATAGCATTTAGAATCGCCAACGCTGAAAAAGTTGTGCCGAGATCTATTCCCACTATATTAGCCATTTTGCACCCCCTGTTTTGCGGCTCGTTCTACCATTCAGCAGTCAAGCATATAGTCTGACCTGAGCCGGACGCACTATCTTGACGTTTCCCTCATCAATAAAATACTGATAACCCGGCCGGATGACATTCGCAATCTTGCCCGCCTGCTCGGGATCATCACAGCCTTGCTTTTCTTTAACGGCTTCCGCTAACTTTTCTTGCCCGCGATATTCACTGTTGGTTTCCGGCTCGAATTGCTCGATGCCGCTGGACTCCAGGGCAAAAACCAGTTCGTCCCTTACTTCCTCGAGATGTGTCGTCTCAGCATCATCGTCTTTCAACTGGGCAATCCGGCTCTCAAGATTGTCAACGGCACGGATTACTCGCAGACAGAAGGTTCTGATTATATTCCAGTCGTACCCGTCCTGGAGCTTTTCCAGTCGGTCCTGTTGGTTGGCAGCATATTCACGAATTGCCGAAACCTGCTGGGTCAGATCAGTGAGCGTGTTGTCGATCGGCTTCGACTTCTCACCGACGGCCTGACACTCACTCGCCCCTGCCGTGGACGTTTTAGCATCGCTGGATTTCTCATCCGACATCAGCTCAGTGGTTTTCTCTCTTTTTCTGGTAGCTCCGGGCCTTTGAGTCACGCTTGACATGCACCTGCGCTGGCGTTCGTCGGCTGGTGGAGTTACCGGTTTTACAGAGATTTTCGTAAACCGTGCAGGCCGGCCTTGTGGTTCGCCGCTCTTCGATTCCGGCGGCACATCCTCAGCATCTGCCGGCTCCGGCTCGGCTTGATCATCTTGCTCGGCAGTGCGGCGCCGGCGTCTGAATGATCGCTTCAAGCCGGATGCAGCTTTAACAACAAGACGACCCGCCCACAGCAACAGCCACCAGGCATAGATCAGCCCTCCCGCAGATGTGCACACTATCGAACCGGTAAAGACAAACGCCTGCCGCCCCTTGCGTTTGTTGTATTCGCTCAACTCGGTCTGCCAGCTCTCGCCATACAGAACATCGGCAAAAGAAGGAGGGGCGGTTATTTCACCGGCAGCCAGTTTGTCAAGGTCGGCCCTGAGCCTTCCCTGCTGCTCTTGCCACAATTGCTCTCTCGTCTTGGTCTTGCCGTCGGCATCCAACAGAAGGGGCAGCTCGGTCCGCTCCTGCGGGGGCGTCTGCAGCCACTCATTGTATTGTTTGACGTGATCATCTGTCCCGATGCTGTAATTCGACTTGTAATGGGCAGCTTGCTCTGAGTCCTTTCTCCTTTCGGTGAGGACCCACCAGAGCGCAGAAGCCCCGGTAACAATCAGTATCGAAGCAACGATAGTCAAGTTCTTACGCATAATCCCGGATTTCAATCACAAACCATAAGCTTTAGCGATCGGCCCGACACGCATCGCGCGTGTTCGTAGCGATCGAGAGCATCATCAATCGGAACCCATGTTCTCGACAAACACTTCGTTCTCATTCTTGCCGTACACTTCGGTCACACGCAGCACCTCTTCAATTGTCGTCAGGCCCTGCTTTACCTTCACAATCCCGTCGTCGTACAGACTCCGTCGGCCTGACTCATGAAAGAAGCGACGCATGTTGTTCACCGATGCGTCTTTGTTAATCATGTCTCTGAGCTGGTTATCGACAACCAACTGCTCGTAAATGCCGACTCGCCCCAGATACCCTGAGCCCCGACACTTGTCACAACCGGCCCCGTAATGAACTTGCTCCGGTTTAATTCCCGCCTTCGCCGCGTATCGAGCGACACTCTCGGATATCTCGGACACCTGGTTGCATTCAGGGCAAATCTTCCTGACCAATCGTTGTGCAAGCACGCCGTTGAGCGAAGCGGCAATCAGATATGGCTCGATACCGATATCGACCAATCTTGTAATACTCGCGGCCGCATCGTTTGTGTGCAATGTCGACAGGACCAGGTGCCCGGTCAAAGCCGCCTGCACCGCAATGCGGGCGGTCTCGTTATCGCGAATCTCTCCTATCATTATCACGTCCGGATCCTGACGTAGCAGACTCCGCAGCGCCGTGGCAAAATCCAGACCGATCTTATCGTTGATCTGGACCTGGTTGCAGAAATCAAGCTGGTATTCAACCGGATCCTCAACAGTCGAGAGATTCAACTTTTCACCGTCCATCTGACCCAAAGCCGTGTACAGCGTGGTGCTCTTTCCCGAACCGGTCGGGCCCGTAACGAGCAATATCCCGTGAGGCAGCGTTATCTGCTCGTTAAAAGCGGCCATCGCATCGGGCTCCATACCCAACTTATCGAGACCTATGAGAATCGTCTTGCTGTCGAGCACACGAATAACCACCTTTTCTCCGTGGTTCGTCGGCAATGTAGAGACTCGCAGGTCGATCGCCCTGCCGCCGACGGAAACCTTGATCTTGCCGTCCTGCGGCAGCCGCCTTTCCGAAATGTCCAGATTGGCCATAATCTTGACGCGTGAGACGATCGCCGGGTGCATTTTTAAGGGCGATTCCTTCATTTCGAAGAGCACCCCGTCGATGCGATACCTCGTCCTCATGTGTCTTTCTTTGGGCTCAATGTGAATGTCGCTTGCGCCTTCACGTATTGCATTGCTGATCAGATAATTGACGAACTTGATGACAGGCGATTGGCCCGCCATTTTCTCCAGGTCCTCGGACTCATCCTCCTGGTCGCGCACAATCTCCACATCCGTCATATCATTGATAATATCATCAAGATCGCAGTCTATCTTCTCATCACTGAAGGCTTCGCAGACCGCCTCTATGTCCTCTTCCAGGCAGACGACCGTCTCAACATTCATCTGAGCTTGCCGTTTCACATCCTCAATGATGAAGAGATCGGCGGGCCGGCTGGTCGCAACCATGAGGACGTCACCTCGGATCGATACGGCCATGATGCGGTTACTTCTCACATAGTCCAGCTCGAGCTTGTCAAATACCCTCTTATCAACCTGTTCCGGTTCGATCCTGCGAAACTTCATGTCGTATAAATCGGCCTGGGCCATCGAGATATCCGGTTCGTCGACCAACTTCAGCCCCCGGATCGGCTCCAATATGTCGCAATTTGGCTTTTCTTTCTGTAACTGCCTCACTTGAGAAAGCTGATCGTCGGTGATCTTACCCAACTCGGACAGCACATCCGCCACATCTCGGGTATGACTGACCGTATCCTGCTGTGGGCAATAAAGCTGTGACAGTCCGCTGATTTCCTCGTTGCGACCGTTATCTGTGTCGTCGGTAACTTGGTGGGAGCCTGACCTCGGCTCTCTGCGTTTGAATCCAAAGATCCTTGCCATGATTGTTACAATGCCCCCAACATTTAGGATATTGCCGATTTACGATTTGAAAGTCAACAATCCTCAATCGAAAATCGAAAGTCAATTCAGCAGGCGTACAGCGCCTCCAAGAACGCCGTCAACTAAACTATACGTAATGATTTCCAGCCCATCAAACCGATTCGCGGCGGTAAAAAGCGCTTTCTCTGCGCCTGAAGGCACTTTCTATCGATGTAGTTGAATTGAGACTGCCGAACTGAGATGATTATCGGAACTATCTGCGGCGTTTCGTGCTCGCTACGCCGCTAAGCCCCGAAAACTCCGTCAGAGTTTGCAGATGATGGTTGTTTTGCGTCCCCGGTAAATATCTCGCCGGCCAGATCCTCGCCAATGCGTTTGGCGTAGTACTGCTCCATGCCCTTGCGGCCGGTCGAATGGAACTGGTTCATCGAGGACAGAACGCCGGTCTTCATCAGAAGCAGTATTGCCACACAAGCCGCGGCGTTTGCGACAGAGCGCCCGCAGCCATGAAACATCTCCAGTAGCTTTGGCTCGGGCAACCTTGTCTTGAGACTCGGAACCTCCGGCTCGCCGCGCAGGCTGTGCTTGAGCACGGCGATCGCACGGGTATTTGCGCGTGCCATCAGATCAAGCTTGTGAGGTTGAGTTTTCACAAGCGAAAACGCCAGATCGACCTTCCGGTATGCGGCCAGTCGCCGCCGACATCTCGGGCATCCGGCAAGGTGCTTTTGAAACCAACTGGCGTCAGGACCAAAACGCTTACTTGCAGCGCTGTACAATAGGGTTCGAATTCGTCCGCACTCGTTGTTTACTCTTGCCGTTTTCATTCTTCTTTGTTCATCCACGCTGATAATAACTGGATTGCCTTGCACCTGTAAACTCTTGCCGTCCCTGTTGATATGCCCAATATTCTGCTTATTTGAGGATAAGATAATTCCCCTAAGTCGCGCAACATAACGACGTCCCTCAGATGTTCCGGCAGTCGAGCGATGCAATCCCTCAGAACCTCCTGCAAGTACTTGGCATCAAGCTCGGTCGCCGGCGAGTTCATGGCTTTTCGGTCCGCAACAGGCGCGGCCAAGCCTTTTCTCTCAACGATCCTGCGCCTCACTATCGATATCGCTATGTTGTTCGCTGTACGGAAGACATATGCCTTAACATACCTTGGCTTTCGTCCCCCTTCATGATGGGCCAGTTGCAGGAAAGTGTCCTGGTAGACGTCGCAAACATCCTGTTCGTTGCCCAGTATGCGCCAGAGCATGGTGACCAACTCCTGGCCGTGGTCGCGCATGGCGGTTAGTATCCACCGCTGGCTCTCGGCGACGGTTTCGGCAACGGCAAAATCCCAAAGTGATCCGCAGGTTGCGGCCTTACCAAACATAGATGCCCATTTCCATTGTCTTGCCCTGTTCTATCTATATAAGACGCAGCGCCTCATGATATGTTAACAGAAATCCTCCGAGTAAAGAGGAAAAATCTGCTTTTTTTGGTAACCGTTCACAGGGTGTAAATATGGATTATGGGCCTAATAATGATGGGAAT
>CAZLTY010000063.1:0-20085 GCA_964562575.1 uncultured Pirellulales bacterium | reverse complement strand
GCCCGATAGACGATAATTTGAGTGCCGGCGGACTTCTCTGGCGTATCAATGTGTTCGAAGGTGATTGGACGGCTGCGGCCGAACTATACCGCGGCTGGCTGTGGGATGCCTATAATCTCGGGGCCGAAGAAAAGAAACGCCGGGCCTGGATAAGGGACGCTAAATTCGCTGTAAGCTGGTGCCCGGGGCAAGGAAGTATCCTGGATGCGATTTCGAAAAAGGTCGATCCCAAACATTGCCTGATTCACTACCCGAACTGGCGCACAGATCCTTATGATGAGAATTACCCCACCTATACGCCGAGCGAACAGGCCAAGGCCTTTATCAAGAAAGGCCTGTCCATGGGCTTTCGAATGATGCCGCACTTTAATGCAGTCGATATGGATCCTTCGCACCCTGCATATGCTTATCTGAGAGATTTTCAATACCGCGGAATCGACCGTAAGAATCTACGCGGGTGGAGCTGGTATCGAGGGCGCGGTCTTGGCGTGCCGGAATCCAATGCGAGCAGACGAAACAATCGTGACAAAAAGGTCATGGTCAAGGTGCATCCCGGCCTGAGTATGTGGCGATCCATCCTGGGGCAGAACATCCTGGATGCCGCTCGTGAATTAAATCTCGATACGGCCTTTATTGATGTGACACTTGTCTCGCATAATCTGCACAACTGTTTCGTTGAAGCGACGACGCCTACCGAAGGCATGAAGAAAATCATCAGTCACGTGGCTTCTCTGGGAGAGGGATTGGTCGTCGGCGGTGAGGGACTCAATGAAATAACCATGCAGGGTCTGTCCTTTGCCCAGGTGCATCTCTTTAAGAGTTGGCAAAGCTCGATAGAGGGACTGGAACGGACCGGCGGATGTAAACTCAATGATCTCCTTTTTGGAAAACTGTGCCGGACATTTGGATATTCCAATCTGGGAGGTCGCGATGAAGATCAGGCGCTGCGTATGAAGATGCATTTGGAACACGGGGCTATTCCTACCGTAACGATCCGCTCAGCGAAGGAAATTGAATCGCCAAATCCGTCTGTGAAACAAATGTTGGACATAGCACGGATGTGACCCACAGATTTCTTGAGAGAGCCCGAAAATTGTAGTCGCCAGCCGAGCGAATCTGCTTTGTACGTTTACTTCCGGTTGAACTCGATGCACGAGACGGATCTTTCGGGCAATGTCACCTTCAGTGTCTTGCCGTCCAGAGATGCCGGCCTTTCACTTACGCGACCGATCTGTCTGGGTTCGTTCGGCCCGGGTTCGTTGTTGAGGCGCCCTTGGAGAACGTGGTGGACGGCACGACGCCCAACGCTGCCGAATGCAGAGACGTCTATCGTGACATCTCTCGATTTGTCGAAGCTGCGATTGATGGCGTGGAAGTAGATGTGTTTTTCATCCGCCGTCGCAAGCGCGTCGATATAGACGACCTTTTGCTTAGGTGAGATACCGCCCATTTGATAGGGCTGCTCGTATGTCGGCACGTTGCTGCTGTCAAGGGCGAGCAGTCTGTCGCCGTGGTGCTTCGAGTAGAACATGGTCATCTGGCCGGTCGGCATGTAGTGAGGGGCGATCCGTCCCTTGGCATCGGCCCAGATCGCGTGAATGCCCCAGGAGTTGCCGACGAGCATGGACTGGCAGCCTATTTCGATCACGTCGGCTGCTCGCATGAAGGCGTGAATATAACTGGCCGCACCGATGCCCTTGGCATAACTCGAATTAAGCACTGGCACGGGGCCGGCAAGCCTCCACCAGCCGTTCCAGTTCCATTCGGTGACGCCCACTTTGTAGCCGTTTCTGCGCGCGGCCTGTATGCCAGGATGATTTAGAACGGAGCAGCCGTCTGAGTCGAATCTGCCCACGGCCGTCCATGCATGCCAGATATCTGCGGCAGGAATCTCATCTCCGGGCACTTCTTTGCCACCGGTGAGCACCTTTGCAATGGACCAGGGTGAATAGAAATGCGTGGCAAAGTAAGCAATTTTGTCGGCCAGTTGTCTGTGTACCTCGCCGACAATGCCCGACATATTTCCGTCATGGCCGTCGACGATTATTTCTATAGACGGATCCACTGACCGCATCGCGTCGATATATGCCGCTGCACATCCGGCGTAAAACTCAGGCGCAGCAGCACCGTGCATTTGCCTCAACTCCCTCACGAAGGCCCAGGTTTCATTGCCGATCTGAAAGTACTTGACCTTGTAAGGTTTGGCTCGACCATTCTTTGCCCTCAAGGCCGGCCAGTCATACATCCCTTTGGGCAGCTTCGCTCCAACCGGCGCATTGCAATAGGCAACCAACGCCGCTGCGTGAACGGCGGCTTCTTCGAGGGTTTTCACCTTTAGCAGGCCATCCCGGAAATTCACTACGACTATTGCCTCTGCGCCGAGACGTTCGCAAAGCTGAGCGAACTCGTCATAGCCGAAGTTGTTTGTTACTTTGTGCCCTTTGTGGCCCGTGCTGACGGGACGCTCAGTCGACCGGCCCGGAACGTTATCGACCATGTCGCGCCAATCCATGAAATCCACGTCGGTCCCGCCGGGGAATCTTATGATCGGTATTTCCATTTCCTCCAGCATCTTCAGCACGGCCGGCTGAAGGTTGCGCGTGCCTGGAACAAGTCCTCCCTCGACGCCGATCTCGCCCCAGCTCGGTCTTTCCATGAACTGGCCGAACACACGCGGATCGATTCGGTGAACAACCTCATCTCTGATGGTGAAGGAAAGGTCGGCCGCAATAGTCGCATGGGCTGCACAGAGAACAAAACATACGGCGGTCGACAGTATGGGCAATCCGCCTGTGGCGGAACCATATTTCCTACAGTTGCGCTTCATCGACATGACATTAGCTCCAATTTCACAATTGTCGTTTTCTAAATTCTCAATTCCTGATTCCAAATTCTACATGAGCTGTTTACTCTCAGCTCTTCGGTACCCGGTGACGGTGATGCTGCCGTCCGGGAGGACTTCGGCAATCGCATAGGAATTGCTCTCGGTGCCCGTCCCTTCGATGAGAGCCTTCAATGTATAATAGTGAATTCCTGCAAGATGGGCGTAGCTCCCGGCATGATGGTGACCCTGGAAGACGGCGAGGACTTTGCCGGAGCCTTCCAGAATCTGCCGAACTTGTGCCGCGTTCTTTATATACACCGAGCCGGTCCCGTCGAGCAGTTGGTGAGTGAAAATGATGGCTGCACCTTCTGTCGCGGCGAGATCGTGCCTGAGCCAGCTCAACTCTTCCGGAGGAATATTGGCGTCGGTCCAGTCGAAATTGCCGTGATCGTAGTCGGCGCCGTCGGTTCTGTAATTGGCATCGAGCACAACGAAATGCAGGCGGTTGGCATCGAATGAGTAATAGCTTCTGTCGGAATCTATGTTCGTGTTTTCGGCGCGAGCGAGAAACTGCCCTTTTGAGATGCTGTCAAGATCGTGATTGCCCAGGACGTGATAGGCCGGGCCGCCGAATTCCTGGAACACTTTCTCGATAGTTGCGAGATACAAGAGTGTCTTCTGTTCGACCGGCGGTGTGTTCTGGTCCTTGAAGTCACCGAGTTCGATGAGAAAGTCCACCTTCTCGGCGTTCATCAGCTCCACGCACTCGGCCAATTTGTCCGGAGACTGACGATAGAATCGCGTCCCTGCAGCCTCGGCGTCGGCGTAATGGCAATCCGTGACAATTCCAAATCGCCTCGTGCGCGACCCGGCATTCGAGCCGGTCCGCAGAGCGCAGGAGAGGGAGGAAACGGCCAGTGAGGCTGCGGACGATTTCAAAAATACTCGGCGAGTGATCACCCAGTTCTGGCGGTCTGATTCACTCCGACAATTGTTGGTTTTCGAAACATTCTTGTTCATTGCCGTGTCTCCATCAAGAAAAAACAAACCGATTGTTCCCATTCTAACGAGTTGACTCGCCAGGGAAAGCAAATTGCTGCATTCGCTGGCCAGGCTCTGTCTGATCTGGTATATTGCTCAAGATCGAAGCTCAGCAATGTTGCCGGGCGCAGTTCATGCAGAGACAATGCCTGTAAGGGGTGAATACCATGTTGGTTCGACGCTTAGTATCTTTCCTTGTATTCTGTTCTGTACTCTCGATGTCTCTCGATGCCGCTGTCGCCGGGGAGCTGGAAATGCGCAAGGTCCCGGTCGCCAAAGGCCTGGCCTCGCATCCGGTCAACGGCGGTCGCTGCCTGATCTCGGACGGCGAATACCAGTACATCGCCTTCTATGACGGCGAGCACCGGATGACCGTAAGCAAGCGAAGGTTGAGCGAGACAAGATGGGACTTCGCAAAGCTGCCCGAACGGGTCGGATGGGACACGCACAACAAGATCGTGTTGTTCCAGGACCGAGAGGGATATCTCCACGTCACGGGTAATATGCACTGCGCGCCGCTACGCTATTACCGAACCAAGAAAGCCGGCGACATACACACTTTCGAGGGTATTCACACGTGGACAGGGGATTATGAAAACAGGGTAACTTATCCAACCGTGTTCAGACTTCGCGACGGCTCGATCTATTTGATGTACCGACACGGGGGCAGCGGCAACGGGATGAGAATACTGCTCGGTTACGATGAACGGACGCGGAAGTGGACGAAGAGAACACCGATTCTGACCAATGGAATGGACCGTAAGCCCACCTGCAACGCCTATCCGATCGGTCTTTTGGAAGACAACGACGGCACGTGGCACATTGCCTGGTGCTGGCGCGAGAATCCGGATGTCGTGACAAATTTCGATATTTGCTACGCGAAGAGTCTCGACCACGGCGTCACATGGAAGGGCTGGGACGGACGAGATCTGGAGCTGCCAATAACGCCGGAAAATGCACACGTGGTCGAGCCGATTAAGCAGGACAGCGGACTGATGAACGGCGGCAGCTTCGCCGTCGACGATCAAGGCAGGCCTTACGTCGGCTACACTCGCTTTGACAAGGAAGGCTACAACCAGCTCTATGTCGCCACGCCTGCGGACGGCACGTGGAAGGTGATCCGGTTGACCGACTGGAAGCATCGTTTCTACTTCTACGGCCGGGGCACGATTCCCGAAAGTCCTCCCACACCCAGGATCTCAATCACGGCGGATCAGAAGATCCTTGTTTCCTACAGTAATCGCTACGCGGGTATCCCCAAGGGGCAGTTGGCCCTGACGAGAGAACAGTTGTTGACAGGCAAGCCGGACCAATTCGCACCCCGGCAAGCTGTCGACAGCGCGCCTCGCACCCCGAACATCCGCGCCGTCAACCGCGGGCCCTTGCCGGCCGGTTTCACGCACTACATGCAACAGCAAATGAACTCGCCCAACCGGGACCGAAAGCCCGAAGATGCAAGGGAACCAGCGATGATTTACGTGGTTGAAGTGAAGAGCAATCGCTGAGCACCGCCCTACCAACCTTCAGCGATGATCTCGATTCCGTTAAGCAGCGGCTCTGCCTGAGCGGTCCCGGCGGGCGTGAGAGTGACTCTCAGGTCATCCTTTATGCCGACTTCCTTGAACTCTTTGACCACGGGGCGATTTGGGCCGCCGGCCTCTTTTGCGATATCGAATCCTTCAAGCACCTGCCTGCCCTGCAGTGAGACGTCGAAGATACGTTGGCTGGCTTCGCATCCGGCGATCTCTGCAAAGTGCAGCCGCACAGTGTAAGGCCGAGCCTGCTCGAAAGCACCTTCGATCTGGTCCTCGGACCATGACGGAATCTTCTCGATGTGTTTGTCGAAAGCCTGGACGCTTGATGGATTGTCACCCGGCTGGATAAACATGCGCACGACAACCTCACGGACACCCGTAACACCTGAGGCGGCTATCCAGTCGTACTTGCCCTCGATCCGTGAGTTGTGGTGTCGTATCCATTGGGGATTCTCATATTTGGCCCGGATCGGAATATCGGGTGACGGGCCGCCGACGCTTGGGAATTCGAGCCAGAGCGTGCCCCCTGCTCCCCGCTTTCGCGGGGACGAGTTTACACCTGCGAAAGCAGGTGCAGGGGCAGGCTTGTCCCCGTGCAAACGGGGAGTATAGCGGTTGCCGGGAGCGCCGAGGTTGACACCGACCTGTCTGACCGGCATTGGCTCGCTGGGATTGCGGTAGTAGTCAAAAGTCCAGTACGCCACCTCGGGCATGTGGACCAGTGCAAGCGACGCCTGATTCTGATAGCTGCACACACAGGTCCGCGTGTAGTCCGGGGCGTTGAGCACGCCGTTTGCGACGATCAGATTCGACGTGCAGCCGGACTTGAATCCGCCGAGAGTGGCTGTGCCCTGGGCGCTGGTCAAATCAACGAATGCCCCCGCAGCCGATCGGAAGGTCAGCAGGTTCTCGCTGGCGACTGCAGTGTTGCAGCCCTTGAAGCGGATCCAGGTCCAGGGAATAGTCTCGCCGGTCATGGGGTGCTGACGCATGACGTACTCGCCTGTGAGCAGGTTGAATACCTTGGCCTCGGCGGCTGCCGAACCGCTGCCGCCACCGGTTTGTGTCACCACCCAATCGTGGTAGAGTATCGGCGGACCTTTGTAACTGTCGTCGCTTTTCCAGAGGACTTTGCCGTCAGATCCTCTGTATGCCATTATCCCTCTGCTCACCTCGTCTCTGGCGCGGTCTCCGGACGCACTGCCGGCCTGGAGCAAAATGTCGTGCTCGGTCGAGTAACCGAGCCAGGTGCCGAAGACTTGCTCGTCGGATTTCCAGATCAGATCACCCGTACGCGCGTCCAATGCGTACACAGTGCGTTCTTTCGATAAATCGAGCCCGCGACGCTTCAGGTATGCGAGCTTCGGCTCGGTCATCCCGTCGATGCAGAAGACCTTGTTGTCTGCCACCACGATGGCGTTGTGCCGGAAGGAATGCTTGGCCTGGCGTTTCCAGAGAACCTCGCCGGTGTGGCGATTCATGGCAACCAGCATCTTGCTGCCGGAAGAATAGTCTGCATTGACTGTCACGCCGGGGACATCATCCAGGTCGGCCAGCGTCAGCTTCTTGGGTGGTTCGGGGCCGCTGGGAACGGCAGCCAGATAGGGATCAAGCGTGAAGTCGGTGCTGCCGATACTGTCATTGTGTCCTTCGATAGCCAGCACGTTGACACCTCCGCGTAGCAAATCAGAGTGCTCGAAGATGCGAAAATATCCAAAGCCCGCGGCTTCATGGCTCGTGATACGGGAGGCTCTCGCTCCGCTGCCTCGGCCGACACCCACACGCACAACCTCCTTGCCGTTGAGGTAGGCAATGAACGCATCGTCGTAGTTGATCATCAGGCCCAACTCGCGAATATCCTCGATGTTCGGGACATCAAACGACTTGCGTATACATACGACTGAATAGCGACCTCTCATATCCTTCAATATGGTATTGTTATCACTGTCGGCATAGCCAAAACCTGCCGCTGAAACGTCCCACTGTCCGGCATCGAAATCCGGCTGCATCCAGCCAAGATCGGAACGGCCACCGGCGAGGTATTGCCAATCTGCACCTTTGTCAATAATCGACTCAATACCTTCCGGCGGATCTGTAGGCACATGGTGCTCTCTTAGTGGAACGCCGAGCGGCGAGGCGGGCGCCAGCAACAAATCTTCCCAGACCACAAGTGAACCCCATCGAGGCCGATCACGACCCGACATGGCGAACTGCTTTCTGCTTGCGCCTGTGACCGGGTCGAGCACATGAATCTTGTCCCCATACACAACATACACGCCGTCCGGGACGGAGACATAATTGCTGCCGATCTCGTTGGCCCCCGGCTGGTGGCTTGTGTTGTCGTAGAACTTGCCCAGGTCCTGGAATTCTCTTTCCCAGAGCAGGCGGCCTGTGTAGACGTCGACGGAACGCAGCATGTTGCGCCCTTCGATGAAGAGCCTGCCGCCGACGACGTGCGGTGACGGGCCGTGCCCGTGACGCGGCAGTATCTTGTCGTTAGCGGGACCGCCGAACCAGAGCAGACCCAGCGGAGCCTTGACACTCTTGTCGTGGCTCATAACAGCGTTCGTTGAGTCCCCGTACTGATGCGTCCAGTCAGCGGCGCCGGGCAGCGAGCCTTCTCGCGTCAACGTGATAAGCCTGTCCGCTGTCGCGACCGTGCGGCCGGGCAGTTTCGACTCACTCGCCTGAGCCAGAACAGCGGCATGTTTCTTCTGCCGTGTGATAAAGCAGGCCGTCCCGCCGTAGGGACGCAGTGAATGGAAAACGCGCTCGACGAAATCATTGTTGTTCTTGAAACCGGCGGCTTTCAGATCTTCGGCCACGATCAGGTTAGCCATGTAGGGCGGCAGCTTCATCGTCATTATGTCGCCCGCGTGAACGGTCGCGCGTGTACCGTAAAGTCCCGCCGCGTCAAGTCTGCGGCGCATCGTCTCGACCTTCTCAGTATCCGAGTCGAGCGCGACGATGTGAAGATCTGTTTGACTGAGCAGCCTGAGGAGAAGCTCGCCCGATCCGAGGCCGAGCAGGATGCAGTATCCCTCTTTTTGGCCCGTCGTCTCCAAGATTCTGCTGACTTTGCCTCTACGTGAGCCGGCCGGCGGCGGTCCGCCTTTTAGCGCGTGGCGTCTGGGCTCGGTTTTCGTGCCTCCAAAACAGTAGAGCCTGCCCTCCCCCGTGGTGACAATCAGCTTTCCGTCGGCTGCGAGCATGCTCGAGACTTCGCCGTCTACTTCTGCGCTCCATGTAATTGCAGGCTGGCCGTCACTTGAGGTAGCGTCGACCGCTACAACAGCGCCCTCGCTGCCGCTGCAATACAGACGCGAGCCGGCCTTTAGGTGTATCTTGCCAAGTCGGGAAGGGACCTCAGCGTTCCAAAGCTGCTGCGCTCTCGTGGCTTGCGGGCCGAGCTTGTACGCCGTGATTGTGTCATCGAATCTCCTGCCTATGATAACATCGCCGTCTATTACAGACGCCGGGGCTCCGGAGATAGCCAGGCCGTCCGAGAGCTTGTGTATGGCCCCGCGGTTGAAGAAATGATCGCCCGAGGCGATTGTCTCGGACGTGCCGGCCTTGCCGTATTCATTCATGTGGTAGTACAGCAACTTTCCCGTCCTGCGGTCGTAAGCTGCCGGCACGGAGCGGCCACCGGATACGAGCAGCTTATCTTTTGTCGCAACCATATAACCCTGAGGTGCCACGCCGGCAAAGGCCGGGCTGCTGTGAGGCTGCATGGTGAACGTCGAACCGCTGCCGCTGTTGTCCCATACAATCTGGCCGCTCTCGGCATCGATTGCGTAAATGAAGGTTCCCATGAAGGGCCAGATCCCTGCGGCGAAATAGACCGTACCCTCGTACAGAACCGGGCCGCCTCGCACCGGCCACATGCCGATCAGACGATCGTTGCCGAGCACCTTGTTCGCCCCGGGGCCTGCGAGGAACCTATGGATCAGAGAGCCGTTCTCGGCGTTCAGGCAATAGAGATATCCGTCGTCCGAGGCAACATAGAGTTTCTTCTTGTACACGACCGGCGCAAAACGTACGGGACCATCGGTGTAGAAACGCCACTTTTCTGTGCCCGTTTCCGTCTCATAAGCCGTCACAGAGTCTGAGACCATCGAACCGACAAAAACACTCTTTCCGGCGACAACGGGCTCGTAGGAGGCGTCAAATTGCAGCTTGTATTGGCTCGGCGGCCAGGCGGATTTAGGCCGGGCGAGCTCGCGCACCCACTGCAGATGCATTTCGGCGGGCAACTGCTCAGGCGATGCCGCCCGGCGTCCGGCATCATATCTCCACATGGGCCAATCGTGCCCGGCTGCGATTGCGGGCAAGAGCCAGCCGCCAACGATAATCAGCAGGTAAAGAACCCGGTTGGCGTGATTACCAGTACTTGCAGCGAGTGTGAATCTGTGAGTGTAGTTCAGCATAAATCTGTACTCCAGTGGATCATATACACGATTTGAAGACCCTACCAAAACCTATAGCCTCATAGATTACCAAATCAATCTGCAATTTTCAACCGATTTCTGCCCAGTACATCACTGACACGACCAACAACTGCAAGAGCGACAGTAGGAGGCCCTATTCATGCCTTCTGGGCGAATTGGGGATAGAAATATGCAAAATGGTGTTTGCTGGATTGCCGCAATGAAGTATAATAATGAAGCATAATGAAGTTGTGTCGTGGTTGTGAAAATAGCATATTGCGTAGGCAGAGAAGACGATCATAACCTACTGGAGGAGTATTATGTGCAGAACACAGTTGTCCCTAACTTCCCTTCTTGCAGTGTTGGCTCTTGCCGGTCATGCCGGGGCGGGCCAGGATCCCGTGGCGCACTACCAGTTTGAGGGCGCCAACGACTTTGCTAACACCGGCACCGCCGCCGCCATCACAGGCGAGCCAAAAGGTAACGCACAAATCATTTGGGATGACGACAGAGGTTCGTACGCCCTGAACCTGGCTGCCGATGGGGACTATGTGTACTTCGATAGAAGTTGGTCGGGTATAGTCACTACGGAAATAACGGTGGCGGCCTGGGTAAAGACAAGATCGGTGAACTCAGCCGGCAGTATCGTTGCTCTCGGGTACGCCTGGCGACTACGCGGTGGCCCAGACGGCAACGTCGCGTTTGCCGTTATGAATACGAATCCGGTAGGCGCGGCCACCGGGACCATTCCCGTGGACGATGGCACGTGGCATCACGTAGCCGGGGCCTATGACGGGACAGAGTACAAGCTGTACATCGACGGCAGGACGAATGTCTCGGTTGCCTCTTTGGGAGAACTCAAGGGCGCTGCTACTGCGTATTACGCAACCATCGGCGCACATTACAAGAGGAGCGATGGCGCCCCAAAGAACTTTTTCAACGGTTTGATTGATGATGTTTGCATCTATGACAGGGTCTTATCCGAAGACGAGATCCTTGAGATTACCGGTTTTGCAGGAGTCAAGGCGGTCGGGCCGAGTCCAACCGATGGCCGGCAATTGGATGTGGCAGAAGGCGTGGTTCTTGGTTGGCAACCGGGAGTAGATGCCGACAAACACGATGTCTATTTCGGAGTTAGTCTTGACGACGTGGGCGCCGCTGATACGACAACCGACCCCGGCAGCGTGTATAAGGGGCGCCAGGATCCCAACCACTATGCTGTCGGCATGACACTTGATTTTGGAAAGACATATTACTGGCGCATTGACCAGGTCAGTGGCCCGCCTGATTTTGCGATACACAGAGGCGACGTCTGGCAATTCACTGCTGAGCCCACTGGCTATCCAATCCCCGGTTCGACTATTACCGCCACGGCTTCCAGCTCACTTTTGGACAGTACGGGGCCTCAGAAAACGATTGACGGTTCCGGCCTGAATGGCGACCTGCATTCGACAACTATGGACGATATGTGGGTGAGCGGTTTTGAGCCCCAGCCGACCTGGATTGAATATCAGTTCGATAAGGCTTACAGACTCCACGAGATGTGGGTCTGGAATCAAAATCAGGTGAATGAGAGCATTATCGGTTACGGATTCAAGGATGTTTCCATTGAATATTCGGTTGACGGCATCGGCTATACGACGTTGGGAACCACTCATGAGTTTGCCCAGGCGCCTGTGCCCGAAGCGCCTGACTACGCGCACAATACGACCGTCGATCTCAGTGACGTAACCGCAAAGTACGTCAGGCTTACAGCTAACAGTAACTGGAGCGTTGGAGGCTGGCTTACCCAGTATGGTCTCAGTGAGGTTCGTTTCCATTACATACCGATCTGGGCAAGAGAGCCCGATCCGGCGGATGGGGCGATCGATGTGGCCCCGGACGCGGTGCTTGATTGGAGAGTCGGAAGAGAAGCTGTCACGCACGATGTACATCTCAGCAGCGACCGGGATGCAGTGCTCAGCGGCTCCGCTCACGTTGGTTCGGTGGCCGAAGCGGGCTATGATGCCGGGGCACTTGACCTTGAAAGAACCTACTACTGGCGGATCGATGAGGTCGATGAGGCCCAGAGCCCCGCGCTGGAAGGCAAGCTTTGGAGTTTTACGACACCAGATTATCTCATCGTGGAAAATTTCGAGGATTACAACGACTATCCGCCCCACGAGATATGGGCGACATGGGCGGACGGATACGATGATCCGACAAACGGCGCGGGTGCAGGTCACGCCAATCCAAACTGGCTCAAGGGTGAACATTATGCCGAGACGGCGATCGTCCACGGTGGCGATCAGTCGATGCCGCTGTTTTACGACAATAACTTCAAGTATTCGCAGGTCGAGCGGACGCTCAGCCTGCCACAGGACTGGACGACCAATGGTATTACAACATTGTCTCTAAGATTCTTCGGCGATCCACAAAATACCGCCGAGCAGATGTACGTGAAGCTTAACGGCTCCAAGGTGCTGTATGATGGTGATCCGGCCGACATCACAAAGGACTCGTGGCAGCGGTGGAACATTGATCTCGTATCCTTCGGCGCAGATTTGTCCAACGTTACGACGCTCGCTATAGGCCTCGGTGACGAGGCGAACCTGACCGCAGGCGGCTCAGGCGTGGTGTACCTCGACAACATCAGGCTGTATCGATTGGCCCCTGAGCCTCCTATCGAGAGATGGTTCGAGGCCGAAGCTGCTGACAGTATAACCGACCCGATGAAGGTTTACGACGATCTGCTGGCCTCGGGCGGTCAGTACATCGGGACTGATGAAGGCTCCGGCGACGAAACCGAAGACCCGCCAATCTACGGCGTTGCCACCTACAATTTCACTGTCCCGGAGGGGACCTACAAAGTCCTGCTTCACGTGATCGTCATCGGAGGCGCCGACTCGTTCTGGGTTCGGATCCCCGGTGCCGCCTGCGACCCGGGGACCTATAGGAATACCGACTGGATCAAGTTTAACGTGATAGACAAAGGAGATACCTGGCACTGGGATGAGGTTCACAGCAACAGTCACGACGACGAGGTTGTGAAATTCACTTTGTCGGCCGGCGAGCACACGCTGGAGATCGCGCGTCGTGATGATTATACGCTCCTCGATTGCATTCTGATAACCGATGAACTGGACCTTGACCAAAAGTCGTTGCCGCATGTGATTCCCTGAGGACCGTGCACGAAATAGATTGGCGAATTTGAGGTCCAAGTTTGCCGTAGATTTGGTCGCGATCGATTGAGCGGAGCCGGAGGCGTAGCTATTCTACGGTGAGGATTCCGCGATTGAGGAGCGGCCAAAGATATGGTGAAATTGCCCCTCCAAAACGGGAAGTTATTTCGTGCACGGTCCTGAGCGGCTGTCGAGCAGTTGCGGCGGCTCTTCGGGCTATTTTTCCTATCATGGCGTTATCGGCGACGATAGCGGGCAGATGCCCAATTCGTTTCTCTGCTACTCTGCAGACAACTGTGGGCAGCCCCATCGAAGATGGCGCCAAAAAGGCAATTTAGAATCGCAGAATGGTCACTCGGGCAAGAACTCACTTTCAGAACATGCCGCTGAAATGCTGGCAAAATCGCCCCGCAACTGTTAAGATGACCGCATGAAACAGTTGAAGAAAATGAGCCGCTCGAAGCCGGATCGAGTTTTCCGAAAGAGCCTGGGTAGGGAGACCTTTCTATGCCGGATGGGATAACATTTGAAGAGATTCTCGATAGCCGGGACGATCGAATCTATGATGTCGCCACGAACGGGCCGGGCCCGCAAGGCGAGCTGCCCTTGACCGACGATGCCATCGTTAACAGTCCCAGTGGCGACATCTTCGGCATGAGCCATGACACGGGCATGGGGTGGGACCCGGCCAAGTCTACTGGCGAACAGTTCATGCTGATCAGCACCCAGGGGGGGATTCGTGCAGACGACGGCAAACCCATCGCTCTCGGCTTCCACACCGGGCACTATGAGCTTGGTCTGCTGGCCGGGGCCGCCGCACAGCAATTGCAGCGTCTTGGCTATATGCCGTTCGCGGCGTTTTGCACCGATCCGTGCGACGGGCGGACCCAGGGCACGCCCGGCATGATGGACAGCCTTGCCTACCGCAACGATGCTGCGACGATCTTTCGCCGGCAGATCCGAAGTTTGCCAAATGCCAAGGGTGTGCTCGGCGTAGCGACCTGCGACAAGGGACTGCCCGCAATGATGATGGCACTGGCAGCGATGAGAGATTTGCCGTGCGTGCTGGCGCCGGGCGGAGTTACGCTTCCGCCGGCCGAGGGTGAAGACCTGGCCAAGGTCCAGTCGATAGCGGCGCGTCTTGCCCACGGTCAGGTAACGGCTCAATACGCCAGAGAGATGGCCTGCCGTACGTGCGCCAGCGCCGGCGGCGGATGTCACTTTCTCGGAACGGCGGCCACTTCTCAGGTTGTCGCCGAGGCCCTGGGCCTGAGCCTTGCCCATTCGGCGCTTGCGCCCTCGGGACAGGCAATCTGGCTCGATATGGCACAGCGCTCGGCCAAGGCACTGGTTCGGATGTACAAAAGCGGCCTGACTGTCAAGGATATAGTCACCGACTCGGCCGTTCGCAACGCCATGGCGGTCTACGCGGCCTTTGGCGGTTCGACGAATCTGCTATTGCACATTCCGGCAATCGCCCATGCGGCGGGGCTCAAGACTCCGACTATCGAGGACTGGAAGAAGGTCAACAAGGAGGTGCCTCGCCTTGTAAGCGTTCTGCCCAATGGGCCCGTGATGCACCCTACGGTTCGCGCATTTCTCGCAGGTGGTGTGCCGGAGGTTATGCTGCAACTAAGGCGGCTCGGCCTCCTGGAGCTGCACGCGCTTACGGTCTCCGGCGAGAGCCTGGGCAACGTGCTCGACTGGTGGCAGGCCTCGGATCGCCGTAAGAAAGTCCGCGAGCTGCTCGCCGAGCAGGATGCGGTCGATCCGGACGACGTGATTATGAGTCCGGCCGCCGCCCACGAGCGCGGTCTGACCAGCACGATAACTCTACCCCAGGGCAATCTCGCCCCGGAAGGTTCGGTTATCAAGAGCACCGCCATCGACCCGACGCTGCTGGACGACGAGGGCGTTTATCGCAAGATCGGCCCGGCGCACGTGTTCATCGGTGAAACCAGCGCGATCAAGGCGATAAAGGCCGGCGAGGTGAAGCCGGGCGAGATTATGGTGCTGATCTGCGCGGGCCCCTTGGGAAGCGGGATGGAAGAGATACTTCAGATTACCGGCGCCTTGAAATATATCTCCTGGGGCAAGGAGGTTGCCGTCATAACCGACGGCAGATTCAGCGGCGTCAGCACCGGCGCCTGTATCGGCCATATTGCGCCGGAGGCCCTCGCTGCCGGCCCTGTCGGAAAGGTTGTGGACGGGGACATCATTCAAATCATCGTCGACTGCGGCAATCTTCAAGGAAGTGTTGACTTGATAGGAGAGGCCGAGACCCCTGAGGACCGGCGGGGCGCCGAACTCGGCGCGCGGCTGTTGGCCCAGCGACCGCTACGGCCTGACCTGGCGGCCCATCCGAAACTGCCGGACGATACGCGCCTGTGGGCTGCCCTGCAGGAGGCCTGCGGGGGCACCTCGGCCGGATGTGTGTATGACGTCGCAACAATTGTTGAAATTCTCGAAGCCGGCAAGAAGGCCCTGAGGGAGGATTAGTTCGTTCGGTGGGGCAAACTCCACTCTACTTCATTTAGGATAAGACTATGGGAAAGAACAAGAAGAAACTCTCGGGCGTCTTTGCCCCGGTAGTGACGCCGTTTCGCTCCGGCGAGTTGGCGCTCGACGATTTGAGATTCAACCTGAAGAAACTCAACGAGACCGAACTTGCCGGCTATCTTGCACTCGGCTCGAATGGAGAATTCAGGTCTCTGACCGACACCGAGCAGATCCAGGTTCTCGAAGTCTTTGCCGAAGAAAAAGGCGACAAAGTGATCATGGTCGGGACCGGCTGCGAATCGACCGCTCAGACGATCGAGAAATCCAAGCTCGCACGCGAGATGGGCTTCGATTACGCCAGCGTTCTTACCCCGTGCTACTTTCCCAAGCAGATCGACGGCGCTGCTCTCAAGAGATATTACGAACGGATAGCCGATTCGATTGAGATTCCCGTATTACTCTACAACGCGCCCGGCTTCACAGGTATGCGAATACCGCCGCAAACGGTTCTGGAACTGGCGAAACACCCCAACATTGTCGGCATGAAGGATTCGGCTCCGGAGGGGCCCGTCAGGCTCCTGGCCCGCTGCGATCCGGCTGAGGATTTCCACGTTCTTGCCGGCTCGGCCAACTTCATGTACCCGTGCCTTTATCTGGGTGCCGCCGGCGGGATCATGTCGGTGGCCAACTTTTTGCCGGGTCCCTGCTGCGATCTATATCGGTTATTCACAGAGGACAGATACGACGAAGCGAAAGAGCTGCATTTGAAAATCTCGCGGATCAACCAGGCCGTCTCGGGTCTCTGGGGCGTCGCAGGTGTCAAGGCGGCCATGGGCATCATGGGATTTAGAGGAGGCCATCCTCGCTGTCCCCTCGGGCCCGTGAACGCCGACGATGCGGCGCCAATCAAGCAACAGATTGTCAATGAAGGTTTTATGTCTGGGTAGGGACAGGCCAGTCCTCGATGCTCGCGGCAAGCGAGAACCTACAAACGAGAATCGAGAATCGAAATGATATTAGCCGTCGACATCGGGACAACCGGCATGAAGATGGGCGTCTTTCGGGTCGCCGGCGAGACGCTTGAGCTGGTTAGACAATTCTCGCAAGAATACGATGTCAACATCTACAACGACGGATTGTTCGGCGACATCGAACAGGACAAATGGACCAGAGCATTCGTCGCCGGATGCAAGTCGATGGAGGAGGTGGTTTGCGACGTCGATGTGATTTCCCTCTCAGGGACCACGCCGGGGCTGACGGCTATGGATGCCGATGGCGAGGCGCTCTATCCGGCGATATTGATGCTCGACCAGCGCTCCCGCAAGCAGGCCCGATTCATAATCGACACGGTCGGCATGAAATCTCTGCTTCAAACCACGGCTAACATGCCGGTCGCGGGAGGATGCTCGCTGGCCAGCATTCTCTGGATCAAAGACAATTGCCCCGAGGTTTTCAATAAGACCCACAAGTTTGGACACTCCAATACATACATTGCCCATTGGCTGACCGGTGCCTTCGCCATAGATCCATCGTCTGCGTCGCTGACGGCCGTGTACAATACCGTGGCCAACGATTTTACCTGGAATGAGGATATCGCCTCGACCTTTGGTGTTTCACTTGAAAGGCTTCCACGAATTGTCCCGGCGCAGGAAGCGGTCGGTTGCGTAGGAGAGTCACTCTCACGGGAGCTTGGCTTTGGAAAGGAGCCTGCCGTATTGATAGGCGGCAACGACGCGGTCCTGGCCGCCTATTCGGTGGGCATCGAGGAGCCGGGTGACATCATCAACGTCAACGGCACGTGCGAGATCACGCTGGTATGTCTTGACAAATGCCTGGCGTCAGCCAACTACAATATCAGGGCTCACGTGCTGGGCGATCGCTGGTTGACCTTGCACGTTATGAACGCCGGGGGCAAGGCCCTCGAGTGGTTCAGAGAATTGTTCTGCAGCGAATTGAGCGCCGAGCAGTTTTACGATCAGTTCCTGCCGCAGGCGATTGAGACCTGGCTTGATCGTCAGAGCGGTGTGGCCTATGTGCCCTATCTCATGGGTTCGCGCTACAGTCTTGATCCGCTGAAGGCTCAATTGTTGGGACTGACCCAACAAACCACCCGCGAGGAGATATTGGCCGCAATTGTCAAAGGGCTGTGCGAATACCAGAAATCACACTTGGACGAGGTTGGAAGGAACGTTCCTCTTCAAGATGTTATCCACGTGACAGGCGGGGCGACAAATCCCGCTCTGATCCGGGCGAAATCGAAGTGGATGCGTGACTGCGAATACGTCCACGACGAGCAGTCATCCATGAGGGGAGCCGCCATGCTCGGCCAGAAATTCATCACAGATCAATGAAGCTTCTGCAGTTGAGCGGCCTTCTCACTTTCGAGTCGGTGATGAATCTGCCCCCCGATATCAATCAAAACATCCTTGCAGATTCGCAGTGGTCGGCTATAATACCCATTTCACGCTGTTTACGGGCTGTGCTGTGCCTTTATCAGCGTGCCTTGGGACGTGGTGTTCTCTCGGCATGGGGACGTAACAAAAGGAAGATGGGAAAGGCAAAAGTGGAAAATTCAGGAAGAGAGTTATTTGTAGGGATTGATGTCGGTAGCAGCTTCGTTCATTACGCTGTGCTTGGCGCTGACAGAGGCGTAGTATATTCAGCGCGACCGATAATGCATTTCGCCAATCCTATCGGAGCCGTAAAGGAAGCATGGCGGGACATAGCACAGAGGTTTGGCGCCGAGAGCATAAGAAACACCGCCTTCACAGGCAGCGGTGCCGAGTCCTTCGAGAAAGTCATGAAGGGCATCACCTATGTCTTCGACAGCGTGGCGATTCCCAAGGGTGCCGAGACGGCCAATCCGCAGGCGCAGTACATCTTCCACATGGGGGCGAAAGATTCGTACTTCTTCCACTTGAAGTGGATAAACGGCAAGAAGGTCATCCAGGAATGGAGGACTGGCACCAAGTGCGGCGGTGGTTCGGGCACCTTGATTGAGAAACAGTGCCGGAGGCTTTTCGAGGGTGAGGTTCCCAACCCGGAATTGGAAAACACACACTCTGCGGAAAGTGGCGAGCGAAAGGAGAACATCAGGATACGGAACAGGGCAAAGCTGCAGGCAAGACTCGAGGAGATGTTCTCCAGGGCCCAGGGGCAAGCCGAGGGCTCAGCCGAACCGAGCGAGTTCCTCGCGCGATGCGGAGTTGTCATTCAGTCCGACCTGATTCATAAGCAGAATGAGGGGGCGAGCAGGCAGGACAATCTGGCGGGGCTTTTCCGTACAGTAGCCCGCAATTACAAGATCGATGTTCTTGGCGCGAGACAGTTCGACAGTTCGCAGGATTCTCCCTGCGCCATCGCGACAGGCGGTGTCTTTGCCAACGATCTTATAAGAAGAAACATGGAGGAATTCCTCGGTATTACCATCGCAATATCCGACCACCATCACAACGTCGCGGCAATCGGCGCGGCGGTCAAGGCGATAGAACAGAACGACAGCTTCGTGTTCAGCCTTGAGCAGCTCGACGAAGTGGCGGCCCACGGCAGAGAGAACCGCAAGTTTGCGCCGGCCCTGTCTGCAAGCATGGGACACGTGCACGAGCAAAGCCAGGACCTAACCGAGGAAATCAAGCCCGGGACCGAAGTGGTCCTGGGAATAGACGGAGGCAGCACGACTACCAAGGGAGCCCTGGTGGACTTTAGAACGGGCAAGCTGCTCGACAAGCTGTATATCAAGACCCACGGTAATCCTGAAGAGTCTCTGAAAAAGGTCCTGAAATATTTGAGCAGGCATAGAGACAAAGTCATTGTCAAGGGAGTCGGTGCGACAGGCTCGGCGAGAAAACTCTATGAGAAGATCCTTCTCAGCAAGAAGAAGTCCGAGCATCTGGCCAAGGCCGGCACGGAGATTATCGACAGGGTAACAGATGAAATCACATGTCATGCCCTCGGGATCAAGCACTGTGACCCGGAGGTCGACACGATTTTCGAGGTGGGCGGCCAGGACATGAAATTCACAAGCTTCGCCGCCGACGGGACAGTCAAAGAAGCAAAGATGAATTATAGTTGCCAGGCCGGCTCGGGCCAGACTCTCGAGAATATGGCCGATATAGTGAATCTCAATGTGGAGAATTCTCTGCAGGAAGCCGCCCTCGCGGCCGAGAGAGTTCCGATAATAGACTCAACCTGCGGGGTCTTCATGGAGATGGATGAGAACCGGCTCATCGCCGAGGGCTTCAGTAAGGAAGAGATCGGCGCCGCGATCGTGCGAGGGACGGCGGCGAGCTATTATTTCAAGTTCGTCGGAGGCTCCGGACACAACGCAAAAAAATCTTCTGCTCAGGGAGGCCCGCCATTGGGCAGGGCCTTTCTCGCGGCGATGGCCCAGGTGACAGAAAGAGACATAGAAGCGTATCCTCACAGGGAGATGTTCGGAGCATGGGGCCAGGCCCTGGACATCATCGAAAACATACGACAGCTCGACGCGCAGGGCAAAAGCTATGACACTGCGTTCAGGGGCTGGGACCTGGTCGAGATGCCGTTCGATAAGCGCAGCATATCAAGCAAGGAACTGTTCGCCGACAAGTGCTGCG